>NZ_JAGGOW010000041.1 GCF_018614135.1 Streptomyces sp. ISL-66 | reverse complement strand
GCGGGCCGGCGACCGCGGCTTCGCCACCCGCCTGCAGCCCGCGGCCTCGGCCGTCCACCTCGGCGGGGACTCGCAGGTGTCCCCCCGCCTGTGGACGCTGCTCACCCTGCACCGCGTACGGCTCTACGGGCGTCGGCACGGGACGGCGGCCACCGCCGCCTCCCGCGCGGCCGTCCTGCTGCGGGAGACCTCGCGGGCCGCGCTCGGCCGGCCCGCGAGCCGGGCGGCGGCCCGCGCCCTGGCCAGCCCCTCCGCGCTGCGCGCGACGCCGGGCCCCTGAACGGGGGCCACCGCCCGGCACGGGGCGCCCGGCTCGTGACGGGCCGGGTCAACCGGAGGGCGTCCGCCCGTCCCAGTCGGTGTAGAAGCTCTCCGGATTGACGAGGTAGCGGACGGTCGGACGGGGCAGGTGGCGGACGTCGTGGCGGCGGCTGTAGCGGCGTACGAGCTCCCAGTCCTCGCGGGGCAGCACCTCGGGAGTCCGCCGCAGCCGGCTGAAGTAGAGGGACCGGGTGCGGCGCGCGACGAAGGCGTTGGTGTCGAGGAAGGCCTCGTGCGCGGCCCGGCGGCGGTCGAACGGCACGGACAGCACGTCGTGTTCGCGGCCGTCGGGGAGCATCCTGCGCAGCGCCGTGTACACGGCGTCCGGTCCGCCCGGCGCTTCGAGCACCGCCAGGGCCTGCTCCAAGTGGTCCGGCTCCCACAGGTTGTCGTCGTCCAGGAAGGCCACGTAGCGCGAGCGGGTCAGCCGTATCCCGACGTTCCGCACGACTCCCGCCGTTGCCGTGTTGCGGGCCAGCGACACCGCGAACAGCCGGGGGTCCGACGGTAGTTCGGGCAGTCCGGCGCCGTCGTCCACCACGATCACCACCTGGTCCGTCACGGTCTGCGCCAAAGCGGAGCGGACCGCCGCGCACAGGGCCTCGGGACGCCGGTGCGTGGCGATCACGGTGGCGACCAGGGCGGCCGGCGGCCGGTCCGGCAGGGCGCCGAGCCGGGTGGTCTCGGCATCCTCGAAGCGGCGCAGGCCCACGGCGGAGGGGGCGAGCAGCACCTTGTTCCTGGCTTCGAAGAGCACGAGCCAGCCGAAGGCCCGCTTGAGCAGTTCCCAAGGGGCGCGGGCAATGCGGCGCATCATGTCCTCTCGGTCGCTCTAGGGGGAGGGCTCGGGCACCACGGGCCGGCCGTCGCTCATGCGGTTGCCGCGCCACACGTTCCCCGAGCCCCCCGAGTTCCAGGCGGCGACCGGACCGTAGACCCCGCTGCCCGGGTGGTACTGGGTGGAGAACACGTTGTCCGTGACCTCGATGCCCGTGGCGCCCGGGCCGCCGCCGTAGAACGCGTACGCCCCGCCGGCCAGCCAGTTGGAGTCGACGGTCACGGAGGAGACCGCACCGGTGTCGGCGAAGAGGCCGAGGGCCGCGGAGGCACCCCGGTCCACGGGCACGGCGTTCAGCAGGGTGTTGTGGCGGACGGTCAGGCGGCCCTTGTTTCCGCCGCCGCTGATCACGGCGTCGGTGTGCTGCCACTCGCCGCCCTGATTGCGGAAGGCGGCGATGTCGTGAACGTAGTTGTCGTGCAGGTTGCCCTGGCCCATGGACAGGGCGTTGCCGAAGACGGAGACGTCGCACCAGCCGACCTCGATCGAGCTCTCGCCCATGTTGGAGACCGCGTAGTCGACGCCTCCGTTGTCGGGCCCCTCGCCCGGCACGGCGGTGATGGTGGTGTGCAGGACCCGCAGGCCCTTGTAGCCGGGACGCAGGTTGATCCCCCACCAGTTGGCCGAGGTGATCTTGCTGTCGATGACGGTGACGTCGTTGGCGTAGACGTCGAGCGAACCGTGGATGTCCCAGCCCTTGATGACCATGCCGTCGGTCTTGACGGAGATGTTCCCGGTGTCGTGCCGCCGCAGCCCGCTCCGGGGGCCGGTGCTCCCCGCGTCCGGGAACCCGCACGCGCCCGGCGAGGAACAGACCGTGCCCGCGGTGGGCGGCCCGCTGCCCACCGGCGGGGGAGTGGCGGAGGGGGACACGGAGGGCGAACCGGGGGAGGGGCTCGCCGTGCCCGAAGGGGACGGGTCCGGGGAGGGCGCGGGCGTCGGGCCCGGGGCGGGGCCGGCGGAGGGGCACTTGAGGGCGTCCTCCGGGCAGGAACCGCTCGGGGGCCCGGTCACCCCGGTGGGCTCGGCCTGGTACAGGACCATGGCGGCCACCAGGACGAGCCCGGCGGCCAACCAGGCCGGCAGACGCTTGCGGTTGCGTGTCACAGCGGTCGGCTCCCGGCCGGTGAGGTGGCGGTGGCGGTGGCGGGCACGGCGGCGGATCCGCCGGCCGGCGGCGCGCCACGGAGGAAGCCCCGGCTGGGCAGTACGCACAGGAGGTAGCACAGGGTCCCGGCGGCCCCGGTGGCGAGCAGCGCGAGGACGCCGTCGCCGAGGAGCCGCTCCAGGCCCAGGACCACGGCCGCCATCACGGCGCCGCCGAGGAAGGGCCAGGCGCAGGCCCGCGCCACGGTGCCCAGGCCAATGCCGCCGCGGTGCAGCGCGACGAGGAACACCGGCACGACGACGGCGCCGGCGATCAGGACGTGCCCCTGGGCCACCCCGACGATCCCGCCCGCGCGGGAGCCGATCACCAGGGCCGGGACCAGGAGGACCAGCCACAGGGCCTGGACCCCGATGAGGGAGCGGCGGCGGCCGATGGCCACCAGGCAGTCGTAGGCCAGCTCGCAGCCGATCCGGACCAGTCCGAGGCCCATCAGCCAGGGCAGCGCGGCGGCCGCGGGCAGCCAGCGCGCCCCGTAGACGAGCTCCACGACCGGTGCCGAGAGCGCGGCCAGCAGGACGCAGAGCGGGACGGTGCCCGTCATCACCACGCCCAGGGCGCGGCCGAACCCCCCGGCCAGCGCCCCCGGTGAGTCGGCCAGCCGGGAGAACCCCGCGAAGGAGACGCGGCGGGCCGCCTCGGAGATGATGCGCACGGGCCAGCCGGAGATGTTGAAGGCGAGCACGTAGAAGCCCAAGGCCAGTTGGTCCAGGGTGGAACCCACCACCATGGTGTCCACGTTGACCACTCCGAGGGCGAGCATGCTGGCCCCGGCGAGCGGGAGCCCGAAGCGGAGCAGGGCGCGGGCCTGGTCCCGGTCCCAGCCGAACTTCAGGGTGCCCGGCGCGGCGAGGCAGCAGCCGGCGAGGGCGGCCACGTTCCCCGCCACGGACCCCCAGGCGAAGCTCATCGCGCCCCAGCCCTGCACGGCCAGCAGCAGGGTCACGGCGGTGCTGAGGCCGAAGTTGAGCGCGTCGATGGCCATTCGCCGCCCCTGGGCGAACTCTCGGGTGAGGAACCCGGCGGGCACCTGCGACAGTCCGTCGAGGACCACGCACACGCACATCACCCGCAGGACGCCGGAGGCTTCGGGGGAGCCGAGGACCCGGGCCACCGCGGGGGCCGCCGCGAACAGGACGGCGTACAGCAGGCAGCTGGATGCGGCGCTCAGGGTGAGGACGGTCGGGGCGAAGCGGCGGGGGTCGCCCTCCCAGCGCACGATGGCCAGGGAGACGCCGAGCTCGTTCGCGGAGAGCAGGACCAGCAGGACCGTCTGGGCGATCCCGTAGACGCCCCAGGCCTCGGGGCCGAGGAAGAAGCGGGCGAGGACGATCCCGGTGACGAAGTTGCCGAGGCGCATGACCATGGTGTTGACCAGGCTCCACCGGGCGGCGGAGCCGACCTTGCGGCCCAGGGAGGGCGCCTCGGCCGGGGCCGGGATGCCGGTGTCCGCCGTGGGGCCGGTCACGGTGATCCGGTGGAGCGGTAGGCGGCCGACGGCGGCAGGACGGTGAGCGCCATGGTGGCCGTCGGGTCGGCGGACTCCGCGGACTCCGCGGATTCGGAGGCTTCGGCGGTGCCGGCGGCTCCTGTGGCTCCTGCGGCCCTCGCCGTTCCGGCCGGTTCGGACGAGGCCGCGGAGCCGGGCCGGCGGCCGGATCCGGTGGTCGCGGGCGGCGGCTCGGATTCGGGCCGCCGCCTGCTCTGCCGGCCGGCCTGGCGGCGGCGGGCCTCCACGAAGAAGGTGGCCACCAGGCTCAGTACGAAGCCGAGTGCGCCCGCCATCACGAGGTACTGGAGCCGGGTCTTGGTCTGGGCCTCCGGCGTCTGCGGCGGCACGATCGTCGCCATGCGGATCATCGCCTCCGGCTGCACGGACTGCTGGGCCTGGAACTCCCGCAGCCGCTTCTCGGCGTAGGCGGTGAAGATCTCGTCCGACTTCAGGACGGCGTCCGGCCGCGTTCCCGTGACGCTCAGCCACATGAAGGGCCCCTGGGCGTTGTCGGCGATCTTCGCCTCGTACTCCCCGGTCAGGCCCTGGGACCTGAGGTCGGCCTTGGAGTCGTCGGAGTTGAGGTTGCGGGCCAGACCGTCGGCCATTCCGGTGAGCGAGGCCTGGGTGCTCAGGAAGGGGTTGCCGTCGAAGGCCACCGTGGCCTTCTTCGAGTTCAGGAGCGTCACCGTGCTCTGTGACCGGTACTCCACCGGGACCAGCAGGTACACGCCGGCGATGAGCGCGGCCGTGAGCAGCAGTCCCGGCAGCAGTACGTACCAGCGTCTGCACATGACCCGCCAGATCTCCGCGAGATCCATGGTCTTTCCCCCTCGCGGCGGCGTCGTGTGTCCTCCACGCGCCGCCGCCCTGTCATTGCGGTGATTACGGTTGTTGCGGTGACTACGGTTGCCGCGTTGTCGCGTGTCGTACCGTGCTCGGGCGTGGTTTCGCTACGGGGCTCCGGGTGCTCCCGGTGTCCCCGCCGGCGCGAGGGCGGTGGGGCGCGGACGGGTCGCCGCGGACGGGCCGTCCAGCAGGACCCGGGCGATGCGCTCGCTCGCGCGGCCGTCCCAGAGCGCGGGGCAGCGCGGCGCGGGCGGATCGTCGAGCACCCGGTGCACCGTGGCCGCGATGCGGTCCGGGTCGGTGCCCGCCAGGACGTTGGTGCCCTCCGAGACGGTGATGGGCCGCTCGGTGTTCTCCCGCAGCGTCACACAGGGCACGCCGAGGGCGGTGGTCTCCTCCTGGATGCCGCCGGAGTCGGTGAGCACCACCCGGGCGGAATCCTGTAGGGCGATGAAGTCGAGGTAACCGGCGGCCGGCACCAGCCTGATCCCGTCGGGCACCCCGGCGTCGGCCAGCCGCTGCGCGGCCCTGGGGTGCACGGGCAGCAGCAGCGGGCAGCGCCCGGAGATCTCACCCAGTGCCTTCAGGAGGCCGCGCAGGGCGTCGGGGTCGTCCACGTTGGCCGGTCGGTGCAGGGTGACCAGCCCGTACCCGCCGCGGGTGAGCCCGTACCGCTCCAGGACGTCCGATTCCCTGGCCCGTTCCAGGTTGGCGAACAGGGTGTCGATCATGACGTTGCCGACGATGTGGATCTGGTCCTCCCGGTACCCCTCCGCCCGCAGGTTCGCGGCGGCGTCGGGGGACGGGGCCAGCAGGTAGTCGCTGAGGCGGTCGGTGACCACCCGGTTGACCTCCTCCGGCATGCTCCAGTCCCGGCTGCGCAGACCGGCCTCCACGTGGGCCAGCAGCGGGCCGGCCTTCGCGGTGACCAGGGCGCAGGCCAGCGTGGAGTTGATGTCGCCGACCACCACGACGGTGTCGGGGGCCAGTTCGTCGACCAGCGGCTCGAAGGCCTCCATCACCCGGCCGGTCTGCTGGGCGTGGCTGCCGGAACCGGCCCCCAGGTACCGGTCGGGGGGACGGATGCCGAGGTCGCGGAAGAACACGTCGTTCATGGAGTCGTCGTAGTGCTGGCCGGTGTGGACGAGCACCACCTCCACGCCGCGGCGCTCCAGCGCGTCCATCACCGGTTTGATCTTCATGTAGTTGGGCCGTGCTCCGGCCACGCAGATGACTCTCACCACGTCTCAGAGCACCTCCACCGTGGGACCGGACATCCGGTTGCGGCAGTCGAGTACCAGCGAGGCGTGTTCGGCGATCATCGCGTAGTCGAAGGAGTCGTGGTCGGTGAGCAGGACGACCACGTCCGCGCCCGCCAGCTCCTTGCGGGTGGGCTCGACCCGCGAGAGGCGGGGGTCGACCTTGATGCTCTCCACCACGTGGGGGTCGGCCGCGCGCACCTTCGCGCCCATGTCGAGGAGCAGTTGGGAGACGCGTACCGCCGGAGACTCCCGGGCGTCGCCCGTGTTCTTCTTGTACGCCAGCCCCAGGAGCAGGACCCGGGAACCGTTGACGGAGCGGCGCTTGGAGTTGAGCGCGTCCATGACGCGGCGCGCCACGTACTCGGGCATGTGGCTGTTGATGTCGTTGGCCAGCTCGACGAAGCGGAAGTTCTGGCCCAGCTCGCGCTGCACCCGCCAGGACAGGTACGAGGGGTCGATCGGCAGGCAGTGGCCGCCGACCCCGGGGCCCGGGGTGAACTTCATGAAGCCGAACGGCTTGCTGGCGGCGGCCTCGATGGTCTGCCACACGTCGATGTCGAGGTGGCGGGCGAACATGGCTATCTCGTTGACCAGGGCGATGTTGACGTGCCGGAAGGTGTTCTCCAGCAGCTTCGCCAGCTCGGCCTCCTTGGGGGAGCGCACCGGCACGGTCGTGTCGACGAGGCCCGCGTAGAAGGTCTCCACGGCCTTGAGCGAGGCGGCGTTCACCCCCGAGACGACCTTGGGCGTCTGCTGGAAACCCCAGACGGTGTTTCCGGGGTCGATGCGCTCCGGGCTGTAGCCGAGGTGGAAGTCGACTCCGGCGGTGAGTCCCGAGCCGTCCTCCAGGATCGGGCCGAAGAGTTCCTCGGTCGTGCCGGGGTAGGTGGTGGACTCCAGCACGACGGTGGCGCCCGGCCGCAGGAAGCGGGCCAGGGTGTGCGCCGACTCCTCGATGTAGCGCAGGTCGGGGGCACCGTCCTGCAACGGGGTCGGGACGGTGACGACCGCGACGTCGAAGCCGCCGCAGTCGCGGGCGAGTTCACTGGCCTGGTACGTGCCCTGCTCCAGGGCCCGGCTCAGGCGTTCGCAGGAGACGTCCTCCACGTACGACTCGCCGGCGGCGAGGCTCTTGACCCGCCGGGCGTCCACGTCGTAGCCGACCACGTGGTGTCCGACCTCGGCGGCCCTGATGGCCAGCGGTAGGCCGACGTATCCCTGTCCCACGACGACGACGCGCATCAGTGACTCCTGTTCGCGGAACCGGCAGACGGTGTGCGGTGGATGAGTTCGCGGACGGTCATGAGGAGGAAGGCGGTATTGGTGGTGAGGTAGCGCTTCCCGAGGCGGCGCGGCTCCTGGAGGGTGCGGTAGAACCATTCGAGGCCCATTCGCTGCCACACGAGGGGGGCCCGCTTGGTGATGCCGGCCAGGATGTCGAAGGAGCCGCCGACACCGTGCACCACATGGGCGCCGGTCTGCTTGCCGTATCCGGCGGTGAAGATCTCCTTCTTGGGCGAGGTCATGCCCAGGAACAGCATCCGGGCGCCGCTGCGGGCGATGTCCGCGGCGACCGGGCCCTGGTCGGAGTCCTCGAAGTAGCCGTTGCGGCTGCCGGCCACGCGCAGGGCCGGGAACTTCTCGGAGATCCGCCGGAGCATGAGCTCCAGTACGTCCTGCCGGGCGCCGAGCAGGTAGACGGGGATTTCCGCGGTCTCGGCGGCGGCCAGCAGCCGCATGAACAGGTCGATGCCCGCGACGCGTTCGGGCAGCCGTACACCGAGGACGCGGCCCGCCCACACCACGGCCTGGCCGTCGGCGAGGACCAGGTCGCAGCCGGCGACGGCCGCGGCGAGGCGCGGATCGCGCCGCATGTTGACCAGCTTGGCGGCATTGACCATGCCGATCTCGATCCGCTCGCCGCGGCGGACCGCGTCCAGGCAGCGCCGCACGGTCTCGTCCATGGTCAGGGCATCGAGCGACACCCCGAAAAGGATCTGTCTGTGGTTCATCTCCCGAGCCCCCCGAGCCAGGCGTGGAGCAGCCAGCCGAACTCGTAGGGCCTGCACTCGCGGTCGACCGAGAGCGGGCGGAAGATCCGGTCGAGCGGGGCCAGTCGGGCCTTCGGCAGCACCCGGGTGGTGAGCCCGCGAGCCGCTCGGACCGCCTTGGCGGGGTCGCCGCGGTAGACCTTGCGCCAGGTGACCCCGTACTCCTCGAGGATCAGGGGCTCGCGCGGGGTGCCGTCGGGCCCGCTGATCTCGGGCACGTCCGTCATCCAGCGCAGTCCCCGGCGGATCTCGGCGCCGAAGTCCGTGCCGCCCGCGTCGGCCAGGTCGAAGAGGGCCGTCGGGGCCATGGCGTGCTGGTGGACGCTGTAGACGGGGTAACCCTCGACGACGCCGCCCGTGCGGGCGTCGTAGTGCCACCACCACTGTCCGCCGTCCCCCTGCAGGGCGCAGATCCGGGCGGCGCAGGCGTCGGCGGCCGCGAGGGCCTCCGGGTCGGAGCCGCTCGCGTGCAGCCGGGCCAGCGCCTGCAGCGGATAGGTCTGGTCGGCGAAACAGGCCACGTGGGAGCGGTATCCGGGGACCAGCCCCGGCCCGGTGGCGTGCGCGAACAGCGGGACGCCGTCGGTCCTGGCCGCCAGCAGGCGCGTCCGGGCGACCGACAGGCGGTACTCGACGTCCACCGAAGGGCGGGCGGCGGTGAGTGCGCAGAGCACCCAGGCCGCTTCCACGGTGTACCGCGGCCGCCCGGGAACGTCCAGTTCGGCCATCCTGGCGAGGGCGTCCGGCAGTTTCGGATGGCCGGTCTCGGCGGCGGCCCAGGCGATGAGCGCGGCGTCACCGAGGTTCGTCACCGCGGGCAGCCGCCCCACCAGCAGGGCGGCGAACTCCGCGGCCGTGCGGCCCCCGAACAGGGGGCGCTGGCGCTCCTCGGGAAGGAACCGCGCTCCCAGCACGGTGATGGCACCGTACCGGGTGCTGGTTCCGCGCCGTTCCACGCGGCGGTTGCCGTCGGAGGTGACCGTCCCCACCCGGGTGAACACGAAGCTCTCCGGGCCCGGCAGGTACATCTCGGGCAGTCCCGCCTCGGCCAGCGCGAGCAGCCGCTCGGCGAGCGCGTGCAGCGAGGAGTCCTCTTCGGCGAGTGCTCCTAATCGCGTGGCGGTCACCGGTCCCCCACCCCGGATCCCCGTGTGCCGAGCACACTTCGCATGTTCGAGCTGCGACGCACCAACACACCTACCCCCTCTGCGTTGTTCCTGGGACGGACCCGGCGGTCGTCGTTCGGCGGAGGTAACTGCGCATGACGGCGCGCGTACCGTCGGTTCGATCCCCCCGATGGCACGAGCCTCCCGAGGCCGCCCACTGGATCCCCCTCCAGTGACGTCCTGGACCGGGCACAGGGGGACGACGGCGTCGGCCCGGCGCGATTTCGCGCCTGCCTTTCACCTCGTCCGTGATGCCCTCGTCGTGTACAACCCCCCTCTGAACAAAGCCCGTTACCTGTTCAGATCCCGTGTACAGGGACAAGGTATGCCCAAGGATGTTGGTTGTTTGTGGTTTTGAGGAAATGGCGCTGACCAGATTGCCGACGTTCCGTCAGACCCGTTCGGACAGGTTCCCGTCCGTCTCCTCGTGCAGCGCGCCGGTGCGCGGGCACTGCCATACGCCCGGCTCGCCCTCGCGCTCCACGAGGCGCACCCCGGCCCGTCCGACCCAGCCGATGCGCCGGGCCGGCACCCCCGCGACCAGGGCGAAATCGGGCACGTCGCGCGAGACGACCGCACCCGCCGCGACCAGCGCCCACCGCCCGACGCGCACCCCCGCCACGCACACCGACCGGGCCCCCAGCGAGGCGCCCTCGGCGACCACCA
Organism: Streptomyces sp. ISL-66; assembly: GCF_018614135.1. Taxonomy (GTDB): domain Bacteria; phylum Actinomycetota; class Actinomycetes; order Streptomycetales; family Streptomycetaceae; genus Streptomyces. The sequence goes on along the minus strand of NZ_JAGGOW010000041.1, from coordinate 56,878 downwards.
CCCCGGCGGCTTCCCAGTCGCCGCCGCGCTTCTGCCGACCGTCCGGGTCGACCGCGCGCGGGTAGAAATCATTGGTGAGTACGACGGCCGGGCCGATGAAGACCCCGTCGCCCAACTCGGCCGGCTCGTACACGAGGGCGTAGTTCTGCAGCTTGACGTTGTTCCCGATCCGCACGCCGGGGCCGACGTACGCGCCGCGCCCGACGATGCAGTCGCGGCCGAGCCGCGCGTTCTCGCGCACCTGCGCCAGGTCCCAGACCGTGGTCCCGTCCCCGAGCTCGGCCGTCTCGTCGACCTGGGAGGAGGGTTGAATTCGGACACTCACGGGCGGTCCCCTTACGGCTCGCGTGGCGTTCGGACGTACGGCGCGCTGCGTACCCGCGGTACGGACGCACGGGCATACGGCCGCACGGCGGTACCGCATACGCCAGAGCGTGCGTACGGACGGGAGCATATGTGCCGTCGGGCCGTCCCGCCGGGGAGATCAACCGACCGCTCACGGGGCCGGCTTGGCGATCCCTTCGGCCGGCCCGGCTTAACGCCTCCCGATCGCTTCCTTAAGCGGAACCTAAGGCTCAGACGAGGCGCCCGCAATCGATCGAATGTCCGTGCGGCGGCGGCTAGCGTGCTGCCACACCCCAACCAACCCCCCCCGTAATACAGAGGCAGGCACGCGATGGGCAGCACGAGCGGTCACCGGCGCACGGCGAACAAGAAGGTGAAGGCGGCGGGAGCCTTCGCGGTGGCGGTGGTGATCGGCAGCGCCGCCATCGCGCTCACCGGGACCGCGCAGGCCGCCGCCGTGGGCGCGGTGTACACCAAGTCCAGCTCCTGGGCCGGCGGTTACACCGGTCAGTACGTGATCACGAACAACAAGGAGCAGGCGCAGCAGGGGTGGACCCTGGAGTTCGACCTGCCCGTCGGCACGAAGATCGACTCCCTGTGGAACGGCACCCACACCATCGACGGCCGCCACGTCACCGTGAAGCCCGCCGACTGGAACAAGGAGCTGGCGGCCGGAGCCTCCGCCACGATCGGCTTCGTGACGAGCGGGACCGGCACCCCCGGGAACCCGACGGCCTGCCGCATCAACGGGACCAAGTGCTCCGTGGACCAGGGCGCCACGCCCCCGCCGGGAGGCCGCCCCACGGCGACCCCGACGGCGACGGCCACCCGGACGGCCACCCCCGGTACGAGCGCCCCCGCGACCGCCACGCCCCCCGGGCCGTCCCCCACGCGGACCCCGGCCCCGCCCGCGACCGCCACGCCCCCGCCGGCCGGCGGAGCCCCGGCCGCGGGAGCGCGCTTCGCCCCGTACGTCGACACCTCCCTCTACCCGGCCTACGACCTGATCGACACCGCCGCCAAGACCGGCGTGAAGGAGTTCCACCTCGCCTTCATCACCTCCGGCGGAGCCTGCGCGCCGCTGTGGGGAGGAGTGACGGACCTGGCGAACGACAAGGTCGCCGCGCAGATCGGAGCCCTGCGGGCCAAGGGCGGGGACGTACGGGTCTCCTTCGGCGGCGCCGCCGGCCACGAGCTGGCGCTGAACTGCGGATCCGCGAACGAGCTGGCGGCCGCGTACGGGAAGGTCGTCGACCAGTACCGGCTGACCAAGCTGGACTTCGACATCGAGGGCGCGGCCCTGCCCGACACCGCGGCGAACACCCGCCGCGCCCAGGCCATCGCCCAGCTGCAGAAGTCCCACCCCGGCCTGGACATGGCGTTCACCCTGCCCGTGATGCCCGAAGGCCTCACCCAGCCCGGTGTGGCCCTGCTGGCCGACGCGAAGCGGGCCGGGGTGCGGATCGACGGGGTCAACATCATGGCCATGGACTACGGACCCGCCTACGCCGGCGACATGGGCCGGTACGCGATCCAGGCCGCGACGGCCACCCAGGCACAGCTCAAGGGAGTCCTCGGGATCTCCGACGCGGCCGCCTGGAAGGCAGTCGCCGTCACCCCCATGATCGGGGTCAACGACGTGGCGACCGAGGTCTTCACCGTCGCCGACGCCACCGAGCTCGTGGACTTCGCGAGGTCGAAGGGGATCGGCCGACTGGCCATGTGGTCCGCCACCCGGGACAAGCAGTGCCCGGCCGGCGCCGTCGGCTACGCCGACGCCACCTGCAGCTCGATCCTCCAGCAGCCGCTCGCCTTCACCAGGGCGTTCGGGGCGCTGGACCAGCCGTAACCGCCGCAGGGGGGGCGGACGAGGAGGCGGACGGGTACGGACGGTGGCTGTCTAAAGTGTCGACATGACCTCCGTGCCCGCCCCGCCCGCCCCGCTCGCCCCGCCCGCGACGACCACCCCGCCCGCGACGACCGCCGTGGACGTCGAGATCAAGAAGCCGGCCCCCTCCCACGTGGTGGCGGTCCTCGCCTTCGACGGCATGGCGCCCTTCGAGCTGGGCGTGGTGGTCGAGGTCTTCGGGCTCTCCCGGCCGGAGCTGGGCGACATACCGTGGTACGAGCTCCGCGTCTGCTCGGCGGACCCCGGCCGGGACCTGCGGGTGGTCGGCGGATTCACCCTCCGCGCCGAACACGGCCTCGACGCGCTCGCGGCCGCGGACACCGTGATCATCCCCGGAGTCTCCAAGGCGGGCGGCCCGATCGCGAAGCCGCTGGTCGACGCCCTGCTCACGGCCCACGCCCGGGGGGCGCGCCTGGTCTCGATCTGCTCGGGCGCCTTCGCGCTCGCGGCGACGGGCCTCCTCGACGGCCGCCGGGCCACCACCCACTGGCGCTACGCCCGCACCCTCGCCGAACGCCATCCCGGGATCGAAGTCGACCCGGACGTGCTGTACGTCGACAACGGCGACGTACTCACCAGCGCGGGCAGCGCCGCGGGCATCGACCTCTGCCTCTACCTGATCCGCGCCGACCACGGCGCCGCCGTAGCCAACACGGTGGCCCGCCGCTTCGTCGTGCCTCCCCACCGCGAGGGCGGCCAGGCCCAGTTCATCGAGGCGGCGGTCGGCGAGATCGGCCCCGACGCGGCGGACGACGGCATCACCCAGAGCATGACCTGGGCCATGCGGCGCCTGTACACCCCGCTGTCCGTCGCGGTCCTGGCCCGCGCGGCCAACATGTCGGAGCGTTCCTACCTGCGCCATTTCACCCGCCGCAACGGGGTGAGCCCGATCCGGTGGGTCATCTCCCAGCGCGTTTCCGCGAGCCTGCCGCTGCTGGAGTCGGGCGAGGGCACGGTGGACGAGGTGGCCGCCGCGGTCGGCTTCGATTCGACCGCGACGTACCGCCACCACTTCACGCGGCAGATGCGCACGACCCCGACGGCCTACCGCAAGGCGTTCGTCAGGGTCGCGGCGCGGCTGTGAACCTCAGTTGGTGGTGATCCAGGTGCCCTTGGACGGGCTCCAGTGGATCGTGGCCTTCTGGAAGCGCTGGGCCTTGCCGCCGGCTTCGTCGAACTCGTCGGTGGCGGGGTAGCCGAGGGCGCTTTCGTGTCCGGCGTCGTGGAACGCGTCGTAGATCGCGCCGTGGACGATGTGGGTTCCGGTCTGGGGGGACCAGAGGAACAGTCCGCGTTCGAAGAATTGGTAGCGGCCGCGGGTTCCGTCGGGAGCCGGTGAGGCGTCGGCTTCGTCCATGGTCGGGAAGCCCCAGGCGCGCTCCGCGTCCGTGGCCCAGAACTTGCCGAGGATGTCCCCGTACACGGCGTACGCCGCGTTCGGGTGCCAGATGACGATCCCGTTCCGGAACAATTGGAACCGGCCGCCCAGCGACGCGGCCTCCTCGGCGCGGACCGGCTCGCCGAGGGCGCCGCCCGGCCCGCCCATGGCGTCGTACTTCGCACCGATCGCCCCGTAGGGCCAGAACGCCTCGTCCCGCATCGACCGGGCGGGACCCTCCACCTGGTCGTACCGCTCGGGGTAGGCGGAGCGCTGAACGGCCTGGGCGAGCTCCCCGGCACTGCTGCCCTCCATGCCGGGTTCCATCTGCAGGGCCACCTCGAAGAACTTGCCGGCCGAGTAGTCGACGTCGAGGATCTGCTCGGGCGAGCCCCACCCCTGCGAGGGCCGCTGCTGGAACACGCCGAGCGAGTCGCGGTCCCCGCAGTTCAGGTTGTTCATCCGGGACTCGACCCAGCCCGTCTCGAAGCCGGCGAGCATGACCTTGTCGGACACGTTCATCCGCTGGCCCACCTCGTAGACCTTGCGGGTCACCGCGATGTCCCGGTCGGCGGGGATGGCGCAGTACGCGGCAGCCGGCGCGGCATGGTTCAGAGGGCCGGGCACGTCCTCGGGGCTCGGGACGGCCCGTGCCGCCGGCCCGGTGAGGGCGGTGGTCACGGCCACGGCGGCCAGCAGGACCGTGATCCGTAATCGTGTCCGTGGTGCCCGCGGCAACCCTCGCACCTGTCGCGCCCGTAGCGCGGCAACGCTGTTCATTCGCTTGCTCCTCTTGGTTCGGGGTCACCCGTGGGGCGCGACCATGGATGCGGGTGGGGCTATGGCTTCGGCTGGAGCTACGGGTTGATGCCGTCGTACTGGAGGACCCGGTAGGGCGACTGGCCGACCTGCCCGTTCCACTGGGACACGATCAGGGTCAGGGAGTTCGCGCTCGAGCTGCCCGGGTGGATGTATCCGCCGTAGAGGAAGGGGAGTTGCGGCTTGCCCCAGTGGCTGGGCGGCCAGGTGTTGTTGCCGGCGATCTGCGGCTTGGGCGCGGTCCAGGCGGCGTCGGGCCGGGGCGCGGTGCGCGTGCAGATCGAGTAGTCGGTCACGTCGAAGTAGCTCATGCAGTACGTGCCGCCGATGCGCTTCACCGAGAACTCGCCGATGTTGTTGCCCGTCAGGATGGGCGACGGCGCGGCGGAAGTGGTCCACTGCCAGCGGTTGTCCAGGAAGGCCCAGTTCTGCTGGGCGCCGAAGTTGCCGGCGCGGAACTCGTGCGGCTGGATGCGGAACAGCTGGATCGCTCCACCGTCGGCCGTGTTGCGGTGGGTGCCGTTCCAGCGCTTTGAGAAGATGTACAGCCAGCCGTCGGGGTCGATGCCGGCGAACGACCACATCCCGTACATGGACTGGTTCACGCCCTGGGTGTCACCGGGCCAGTGGTACGGGTAGTCGTGCCAGCTCACGCCGTGGTCGTCCGAATAGGCGACGCCGGACATGAGCGAGCCGTCGTATCCGGCGGGCGGGCCCCAGACCGCGACGGACGTGTACTGGATGTAGGTGCGGCCACCGAACTCGATGCAGTCGTTCGGAATGCGGCTGACCTCCCAGCCGTGACCATTGTCCTGCTCGTGCCGGTAGTCGAACAGCTGATTCGCGGCGCCGCCGGTGGGCTGCGCCCAGGTGAACGAGATCGGCGTCCCGCCGGAGGCGTCGAAGCCGGCCTGGTTCAGCATGACCGGGGAGCCGAGGTAGTCCCCGCTCAGTCCCGGTCCCGCCCAGGAGTCGCCGAAGACGTAACCCCAGGAGTTGTCGTGCTCCCGGTAGTAGGGGATGGCGAGGTCCCCCGAGCCCAGCCCCTGCGCGTTGGCCGAGTCACCGGGCACCTCGCACAACGGTGTTCCTTGCTGGGCGGCGGCCCCCGCACCGATACGGGGCGCCGCGGCGGCGGGCACGGCCCCGGCCACGCCCGCCGCCAGGGCGGCGGCGCCCGCACCCGCCATGAGCACCGTCCTGCGGGTGACTGCGGGGCGTTCGGGCTGAGAAGGGGTGGACATCGATCGGTCCTCCAGAGGCGGTGAGGGGTCAGGCGGTGAGAGGGGGCGGGCAGTGGGGGGTGGCCGAGCGGCCCTGTGAAGTGCCCCACAAGCGGGGACGGGGCCGAAAGCGGCGTTGTCCCGCTCGTCATCCGGGCTGGATGCTCGTGTTGATGTTGCTGCCGGGGCTTTCGCGGCCGCTACCTCGCCGAACAGTCCTCGGACAACCAACGGACAACGCGGCCTCCCCCGGGCGGCCGGAGAGCCGGCCGGGGTGAACCGGACAATCCACGGACAGAGAGGAACGGGAGAATGGGACGGCAGGAACAGCCGCTTGATCCCGGACACGGGCCCCTGGCCCGGTTCGCCTGTGACCTGAGGGACCTGCGGCGCCGGGCCGGCAGCCCGCCCTACCGCGAACTCGCCACCCGTACGCACTACTCGGCCTCGACGCTCGCCGCGGCCACCGCCGGTCATCGCCTGCCGGGAGCCGCGGTGCTGGCCGCCTTCGTCGGCGCGTGCGGCGGCGACCCGGAGGACTGGGAGCGGCGCCGCATCCACACCCACATCCTCATGACGGGCCCGCCGTCGCCGTCAGCCTCGTCCGCGCCGTCGCCGTCGCCGCGTCCGCCCGCCCGGCCGGCCCGGCGGTGGTCCACCGGCCTCAGCGCGGTCATGGCCGCCGTCTGCACCTTCACCGTCGTCGCGTTCGCCGCGCTGGTGCCGGGCGACTCCGCCGCGCTGGAGTCCGACGCGCGTACGGACCGGTCCCGCGACGCGGCCATGTCCATGACGAGGGTCCGGCTCCCGGACGACGCGGGGTGGTTACGCACCGACAGCGACATCCCGGGGGAGTACCGGAACCTGATCGTCGAGGCCGGAACCACGTGTCATGTCCCGCAGGTCACCCCCGCCTTGATCGCGGCCATGCTCGAAGCGGAGAGCGGGTTCGACCCCGCCCTCAGCGACCCGGAGAAGGACGAGTACGGCATCGCCCGCTGGACCCCCCGGGTCCTGCGCTACTACCTGCCGCCCGAGCGGCAGACGACGGTCCCCGTACCGCCCTTCACCCCCGAGGACTCCATCCCGGCCATGGGCAGGATGCTCTGCGCCATCGCCCCCGAACTCGAAGGGGTCCCCGGGGATCCGGCCCTCAACCTCGCCGCCGCCTACCGCACCGCCACTTGGATCGTGCAACGCCAGGACGCCGGGCTCAGGGACATCCAGCCCTACCTGGACCGGGTCCGCTCCAACCTGCGGCGCTACCGGCCCACTTCGGGCTCCTCGTAGGCTGGGCCCGGACGTCCCCGCCGCACCGGACGCGTCACCGGCCGCGCCCGCGCCGCACCGGGCTCAGCGCACCACCACCGGGGACGAGCCGCCCGGGACGGTCAGTGCGGGGGCGCCGGTGCCGTCCGCTGGGACGGTCCAGACGTCGCTCGCGCGGCCGTCCGCGCCCGGCAGCGCGTAGGAGACCGTGCCGTCGTTCGTCCAGGAGGCCTGGTCGTCTACGTTGCGCGTCTCGGCGAGCGGTGTCTCCCGCATGGTCGCCAGGTCGAGGACGTACAGCCGCCAGGGTGCGGCAGGGTCTTCGGAGACCTTCTTCTTGAAGGCGAGCCGGGTGTTGTCGGGTGACAGGGAGGGGCATTCGACGTTCTCCCGCAACGCCTTCGCCGACCAGTCCTTCACGTTCCCCTCGACGAGGTACGTGCGCCCCTTGCTGGAGACGGTCGCGTAGAAGCGGTTGTCGTCGCGCGCGAAGCTCACCCCCCAGTAGTTCACGTCGGGGGCGTGGTACCGGGCGCCGTCGATGGTGAGGGGTATCTCCTCCAGGGACTTGACGAGGTAGCCGCTGCGCAGGTCGAGGACGGCGGTCCTGGTGGAGAAGGCGGTGGTGGCGTAGGAGTCGCCCGTGGCGAAGACCGTCCAGGCCGCCATCCGGCCGGAGGCCGATACGCGGGCCCGGGTCGGGATGCCGGGCACGGTGATCCGGCGCACCTCGCGCAGCCGCCGGTCGAGGACGATCGCGTACGTCTTCGGCAGCACCCCCGGCTCGGCGCGCAGGCACAGGGCGGTGTCCCCGCCGGCGTGGAACCGGTCGCAGACCGGGCCGCCGAAGGCCCGTGCACCGGCGGCCGGGCCGTCACCGGGGGCCGTGGGCGGCGGTTGGTGCGCGACGCGTCCCGTGGCGGAATCCCGGAAGTACAGGGCGGGTCCGGCGAGGGCGAACGAGCTGTCGGCGGAGCCCTGTCGGCGCTCCGGCCGGTGGCCCGCGTGCACCGCGTAGGCAATGGATCCGCCGGCGAGGACCACGACCGCGGTGACCACGGCGGCGGTACGGGCCCACGGGCCGAGGGGCGGCCGGGCCCCGGGCCCGGGGCCCGGCCCGGGGCTGTGGCCAGGGCCGGGGCTGTGGCCAGGGCCGGGGCTGTGGCCAGGGCCGGGGCTGAGGGTTTCGGCAGTCATTCGGTCCGCCTCTCGGGGGTGTGGGTGCCGGGCGGCCCCGCGGGATCCGGGACGCGGGCGGGGACGCGGGGGAGCAGGACCCAGCCGCCCACCAGCGCGACGAGCAGGGCGGCGGTGGCGGCCCCGAGCGCGGTGCCCGGTCCCCATGCCGTCCACGCGGCGCCGAAGCCCGCGGCGGCGACCATCCGGGCCACCGCCTGGCCGGTCTGGAGCACGGCGAGTCCGCGGGCCCGCCCCTCGGCGGGCAGGACGGGCCCGGCGAGGGCCATCAGCACCCCGTCGGTGGTCGCGTAGAAGATGCCCAGCAGTGCGAGGACGGGTACGAGCAGGAGCGGGCCGGCCGGGCCGCCGGACGGGGCGAGCAGGGCGACGTAGGTCCCGAGCAGCGCGAGGTGTCCGCAGAGGAACGGCAGCCTGCGGCCGACGCGGTCCGCGATCCGGCCCGCGGGGACGGCGAGCAGGAGGTAGGTGGCCGCCGCGCCGAGGGGCAGCAGCGGGAACCACCCGGCGCCGAGGCCGAGTCGGCGCTGGAGCAGGAGGTAGACGAAGGCGTCGCCGATGGTGGCGGCGCCGAGCAGGGCGGCGGCCCCGAGCACCCGCCGGAAGTAGGGATCGCGCAGCGCCTCGAAGGTCTTGCCCGTGCGGCGGGACGGACTCGGCGCGCGGGGGGCGGGCAGCGCCGGCAGTTCGGTGTGTTGCCGGCCGGGAACGTAGAGCACGAGGAGCAGGACGCCGAGCAGGCCGGCGCAGAAGCTGACGAAGAACACCGCGTCGTACGCGCCCGCGGTCGCCCAGAGCAGGGCGAAGGCGGCCAGCGGGCCGAGCAGGGCGCCGGTGGTGTCCATGGCCCGGTGGACGCCGAAGGACCGGCCGAGCGCGTCGGGGTGGCTGCTGAGGGTGATCAGCGCGTCGCGCGGCGCCGTACGGATGCCCTTGCCGATCCGGTCGGCGGCGAGGGCCGCCGCGATCCCGCCGGTGGCGCCGCCCGCGAGCAGCAGGCCGAGGCGGGAGCAGGCGGAGAGGGCGTAGCCGATGCCCGCGATCCTCTTGTGCCGCTGGCCGCGGTCGGCGAAGTGGCCGCCGAGCAGGCGCACGATCGAGGCCGCGCCGTTCAGCAGGCCGTCCAGGAAGCCGAATTGGAGGGGGGAGAGGCCGAGCCCGAGGACGAGGTAGAGCGGCAGGACCGCGGTGACCATCTCGGAGGAGACGTCGGTGACGAGGCTGACCGCGCCGAGTGCCAGGACGGTGCCGGGGACGCGCCGGCCCGCCCCTTCGGCAAGGGGCGCAGCCGACGTGTCCCGGCGGCCTGTGGTCGCCAAGTACATCAGTGGCAGGTGTACTTCGGGCTGGTGTCCTGGGTCTTGCCGTCGGTGTCGACGTAAGTCCAGCTGTAGCCCGAGTCGGTGAAGTCGAGCTTCAGCACGCCGTAGGGGCCGCTGATCCGCTTCTGGCTGTTGGGCTGGACGTTCTCGATCTCGTAGGGCTCGGCGCCGCCCATGCCGCCGACGATCTCGGTGATCCCGTCGGAGGTGGCCTTGCCGTTCGGGTCCTGCGGGGCGAAGCGCTCGTAGTGGTGGTCGTGCCCGTTCAGCACGAGGTCGGCCTTGGCGCCGTAGAGGATGTTCCAGACCGGCCTGCCGACCGGGTCGTTGCCGTGGCCGCCCGAGGAGTACAGGGGGTGGTGCCAGTAGGCGGCGATGCACTGCTTGCCGTTCGCGGCGAGGTCGGCCTTGAGCCAGTCGATCTGGGCCTTCTGGTCGAAGGAGTTGGAGTCGAGGGCGATGAAGTGCCAATTGCCTTCGTTGAAGCTGTAGTAGCTCTTGCCCTGGGGGTAGGCCACCGCCCCGAAGTACGACTTGTAACCGGACAGGGGCCCGGCGGGGTCGTACGTCTCGTGGTTGCCCGGCACCGGGTGGGTCTTGTCCTTGAAGACGCCCCAGCTCTTGTCGTAGTAGGCGCGGTAGTCGGCGATCCGGGCGTCGTCGTACTGGTTGTCGCCCATCGTCAGATAGAACTTCGGGTTGATCCTCTGGGCCAGTGCGGCGGTCTTGGGGTGCGCGCAGCCGCTGTCGGAAGCGGTGCACTGGGCCGCGATGTCGCCGGCGGCGACCACGGTGAAGGCGCCGGTTCCCGGGGGCGTGCCGCCGCCGGGGGTGCCGTACACCTCGACCTCGTGCAGCGAGTAGCCGTAGGCGGTGCCGCGGGCGGTGCCGTACACGCGCAGGTAACGGCCCTTGCCGGACAGGGCGGTCCAGTCGTCGGTGCCGCCGTTGCCCGCGGTCTCGTTGGCGAGACGGGTCCACGTGGAGCCGTCGGGCGATATCTCGACGCGGTACACCTTGGCGTACGCGGCCTCCCAGCTGAGCTTCACACGGGAGACGGTGGCGTCCGCGCCGAGGTCGACGCGGATCCACTGCGGGTCCTTGCCCTCGGCGCTCGCCCAGCGGGTCGCCTGGTCGCCGTCGAAGGCGTTCTGCGGGCCGAGCGCGGAGGTTTCGCTCGAGGAGGCGGTGGCGGCCTTGCCGCGGGAGATGACCGGGTCGGCGGCGGCGCCGGCCCGCTCGGGATTGGCGAGGATCAGACCGCCGACGAGGAGCAGTACGGCGGCGACGACCACTCCCATCGTTCGGTTCGACGCGCGGACGGGGCGTGGAGCTTGGGTGTTCAGGTGCATTCCTGTACTCCCTGGCTTGGGGGATGACGAGAGCTGGCACCAGTGCGTGAGCCGGCCGCCCCGGCCGCTGGGAGGACAGGGGAAGGCGCTGTCACGGCGGCCGGGTCAGAGCTCTCGCTGAGCGCGTCATGCACGAGGGATCGGGCACCGCGCCGGGCCGCCGAATCGGGATGCTAGCAAACAGGAAAGTTTCCTACTAGTCATTCGGCAACCCCCTCTGAGCCCCGTCCGCCCCACTGCCGGACGAGCTCGGTGAAGGCCCGGGTGGCGGCGCTCCGGTAGGCGAAACGCGACCCAGCCTCTGCCGGGAGACCGTCCGTCAGGACCGGACGGGTGAACCGGGCGGCGGCAGGCCGGGTGAATGCGGCGCGGCGGGGATCCTCGTACGTGTACCGCCATTCGTCCAGGTGAGGGGCCCCCTACGCGGGCACCCCGCATCCGGAACCCATCGCAGGAGGACCGCATGCTCGGCACCGACTACCGCACCGGCTCGCCCAACTGGATCGACCTGGGCAGCCCCGACATCCCCCGGGCCGCGGCCTTCTACCGGGCCGTGTTCGGCTGGGAGTTCCAGCTCCTCGGGCCCGAGACGGGCGGGTACGGGTTCTTCCAGGTGGACGGGAAGACCGTCGCGGCCGTCGGCGAACTGGACCCCGGGGCCTCCTCCGCGTGGACGGTGTACTTCCAGTCCGAGGACGTGGACGCGACCACGCGGGCCGTGCGCGACGGCGGCGGAACCGTCCGGGTCGAGCCGATGGACGTCATGGGGGAGGGCTGGCTCGCGCAGTACACCGACCCGCAGGGCGCCGACTTCGCCATCTGGAAGCCGGGCAAGACCCCGGGCCTCGCGCTGACGTCCGCCGACAACACCCTGCGCTGGGTGGAGCTCCACGTACCGGACCCGACGGCTGCCGTCGCCTTCTACGGCGGGCTGTTCGGGCTGCGCTCGAAGGAGATGGACGTACCCGGGATGACGTACCGGGTGCTCAGCATCGGCGAGGGGGACCAGGACGCGGGTTCCTTCGGCGGGGTGGCGCCGCTGATGGAGGGGGAGACCGACGCGCGCTGGGTGCCGTACTTCGCCGTCGCGGACGTCGACGCCGTGGTGGACACCGCGCGGACCAGCGGCGGAACGGTCCTGATGCCGGGCGCGGACGTGCCTGACGTCGGGCGGATCGGATGGCTCGCGGACCCGAGCGGCGCGGTCTTCGCCCTGCTCAAGCCCCTGCCGCGAGCGAACTGACCCGCCCGCACCCGCCCGCCCCCGGACACCGCCGGGGGTCGCGCGCGGTCGGGTGTGAACGTGCCCGTATCCAGGTGCTCCTGGTACGGGCACGGGTACAGGTACAGGTAGGGATACGGGCGCATCGGGTCCGGCACCGCCCGGCCCGTGTTCGCCGCTCCGCCCGAGCGTCGGCGGAGCTGGCGGGATCTTGACGAAGGGCGGCGTTCACGCCACTCGTCGTCACGGGCCGGGGAGTCGAGGATTGAGTCATCGCCGCAGGGGAAACCGCCCAGGCCGGCGGCCGGTTCAGTCCCACCCCGTACGCACGACGCACAAGGAGCCCTACCGATGTCTGCCACCCTCTCGGCCCTCGCCTCCACCCTCGTCCCCGCCCCCGCCTCGGCCGCCCTCCCGGCCGCCGTCACGTCCGCCGTCCTGTCGGTTCCGGCCGCCGCTCCGGTGGACGCGGCCGCCCATTACGCGGCCCGGCTGGCCTTCGAGGCGGACGTCTCGGACGTCCGGGCGGACCTGCTGGCGGGTGTTCCGGGCGTGGTGGTCGTGGACTCCCGGAGCGACGCGGCGTGGGCCCAGGGGCACATCCCGAACGCGGTGCACATCCCCACGGCGCGCATCGCCGAGCTCGCCCCGCAGCTGATCGACCCGTCGATGGCGGTGGTGACGTACTGCTGGGGCCCCGGCTGCAACGGCGCCACGCGTGCGGCGCTCGCCTTCGCCCGGCTCGGCTACCAGGTCAAGGAAATGATCGGCGGCTTCGAGTACTGGGTGCGCGAGGGCTTCGCCTTCGAGACCGCGCAGGGCACGGACCAGCGGCAGATCGACGACCTGACCGCGCCGCGCTTGGGCATCTCCTGCGCCTGCTGAGCCCCTTGCTGCGCCTGCTGACCCCCACTGCCGAACCCGAACCTCCCTGCTGGGCCCGGCCGCGCATCAGACCCGGACCCGGATCCCGGTCTCAGCACTGCCAGAGGAACACGGCCCGGGCGCAGGGCCCGCAGGCGAAGGCGTAGGCCGAACCGCCGCCGCCGAAGTTCATGGCCGTGGCGTGGTCCGGTCCCTCCTCGAGCTGCGCCACCAGGTCCATGGGCCGGGCGCAGTCGGGACAGGTGGGCGTCTCGTCGCCCTGGATCCAGTCGGGCCGGCCGCCGAGCTGGCCCAGGACGTTCGCCGGGTCGTTCCCGCTGCGGCCGGCCCATTCCTCGCGCGCCCCGGCGTAGTCGTCTGTGGGCAGGGACACCAGGGTCACGGCGTTGACGGCGCCGAGGCGGAGAGCGGCTCCTCCGTCACCGCCCTGACCGCCCTCACCCTCCGGCTCGGGTACGGGCATCGGCCGCAGCGCGTCGGAGGGGAAGAGCAGGGCCCGGTTGCCGCCGGCCGTGGGACTCCATTCCTCACACATGCCGGGATCGTTCTGGCACATGAAGACCGCCAGGACCAGACCGGCCCCCGCGTGGTCCCGGCCGATCGGACGGTCGGGTTCGTCCGGCACGATCTGGGCCAGGAACCGCATCGCTCCTCCGCACGTCGCGCAGCGGGGCCAGGCCGTCCCCGGAGGGGCCAGCGGGGATCCACCCGTGCGCGTGGCCAGCGCCTCGGGTTCACCCGGTCCTGCGTAGGTCATCAGCGTCGTGGTCATGAAACGGACCCTACGACAGCGCGCGGACACCGGCTGGAGGCGAGGGTGCGGACCCGGCCACGACGCCGCGGGTGGGTGTCGCGGGCGGGCGCCGCGGGCCCGTTCACCTTGGCGGCTCCTTCCCGACGGGTCCGCGCCGCGTGCCGTTGCCCGCTTGACCCGGGCTCGACCGCGGTAGGCGAGAAGGTCTCATGGTGAGACATTCCCTGCGGTCCCTGTCCGTCCGTAACTTCCGCTACTTCACCGTCGGCCAGGTGCTCTCCGTCACCTGCGGCTGGATGATGTTCATCGCCCAGGACTGGCTGGTCCTGTCGATGTCCGGGGACTCGGCGCAGACCCTCGGCGTCGTCACCGCGCTGCAGTTCACGCCCGTCCTGCTGCTGACCCTCTACGCGGGGCGGCTCGCCGACCGCCTCGACAAACGGCGCCTCCTCGTCCTGACCAATGTCGCGGCCGGCTTGCTGGCGCTGCTGCTGGGCATCCTGCTGCTCTCCGGCGCCGAGCGGCTCTGGCACGTCTACGTCTTCGCCTTCGCCCTCGGCACCGTCACGGCCGTCGAGACCCCGACCCGCATGTCGTTCGTGAGCGAGATGGTCGGCCCCGAGCTGCTTCCCAACGCCTCCGCAATGAGCGCCGCGTACTTCAACCTCGCCCGCATCGTCGGCCCCGCGATCGCGGGCGTGGCGATCGGCCAGTTCGGCGTGGTGTCCGTGGTGCTTCTCAACGCGGTCAGCTACCTGGCCACGGTCGCCGCACTGCTGCGCATGCGTCCCGAGGAACTGCTGCGCGCCGAGACCCGGCCGCAGGACGCCAAGGTGTCCGACGGGCTCCGCTACCTCGCCGGCCGTCCGGACCTCGTGCTGCCGCTGACCCTGGTCGCCTGCGTCGGCATGCTGGCCTTCAACTTCCAGCTCGTCCTGCCGCTGCTGGCCAAGACCGTGTTCCACGCCGGGTCGGCCTCGTTCGGGATGCTGACCACCGCGCTCGCGGTCGGTTCGCTGGCCGCCGCCTTCGCGACCTCCGTGCGCAGCGGACGGCCCTCGCAGCGCCTCGTTCTCGGCTCGGCCATCGCCTTCGCCGCCGTGGAGACCGCCGCCGGCCTGGTGACCGGTTACCTCACGACCCTGCTCCTCCTGGCCGCCACCGGGTTCGCGGCGGGGTACTTCGCCCAGGCCGCCAACCACCGGATCCAGCTGGGGACCGATCCGCTCTACCGCGGCCGGGTGATGGCGCTCTACTCCCTCATCTTCACGGGCTCGACCCCCGTCGGCGTCCTGCTCTGCGGCTGGCTCGCCGACCACTGGGGCGTGCGGGTCGTGTTGTGGGGCGGCGGGCTGGCCTCGCTCGCGGTGACGTTCGTCCTGATCCTCGTGTTCGCGGGACGCCGTCCGAGGACGGCCGACCACGGGGCCCGGCCGCCGCGGGAGGACCGGCAGGACCGGGTGAACGCGGGGTGACGCGCGGGTCCGGTACGGATGCGGTCCCCCGAGCGGTTAGTCAGATGCGCGCGGCACCGCCCCGGGCGCTGCGGAACGTGCGCCGGTAGGCGTCCGGGGGCACCCTGAGGGCGCGGTGGAAGTGGCGCCGCAGGGTCGCCGCGGTCCCCATGCCCGTGCAGGTGGCGATGTACTCGATGCCGTGGTCGGTGGTCTCCAGGAGCTCGCGAGCCCGGTTGATGCGCTGGGTGTGCAGCCAGCGCAGCGGGGTGACGCCGGTCGCGGAGGTGAAGCGCCGGGTCAGATTGCGGGGGCTCATGTTCGCCCGGCGCGCCAGGTCGGGCACGGTCAGCGGCTCCTGCAGCCGTTCGTTCACCCAGTGCAGCAGGTCGGCGAACGCGTGGCCGGCCTCGGCCGCCACGGGCACGGTGGCGAACTGGGCCTGGCCGCCCGCGCGGTGGGGAGGCACGACGAGGGTGCGGGCGAGCGAGTTGGCGACCGCCGCGCCGTGATCGACGGTGACCACGTGCAGGCACAGGTCCATGCCGGCCGCCTTGCCGGCCGAGGTCAGCACGGTGCCCTCGTCGACGTAGAGGACGTCCGGGTCGACCCGGACCTTCGGGTAGCGGTCCGCGAGGGCGGCGGCGTGCGCCCAGTGCGTCGTGGCACGGCGCCCGTCCAGCACGCCCGCGGCGGCCAGCACGAACGCCCCGGTGCACAGCGACATGATCCGGGCGCCGCGCTCGTGGGCCGCGCGGACGGCGTCCACCAAGTCGGCCGGGGGATCCGCCTCGACGTCGTCGCAGGACGGGACGATGACGGTGTCCGCCTCCTCCAGGGCGTCGAGCCCGTGGGGAGTGTCGATGCGCAGCCACCCGCCGAGCAGGCCGTGTTGCGGGCCGCAGACCTTGAAGTCGTACCAGGGGTCGGCCAGTTCGCGGTCGACACCGAACACCTCGAAGGCTCCGACGGCCTCGAACAGCATGGCTCCGTCATAGAGCGCCAGCACCACAGACGTCATGTCCGAAAGTGTACTTGTCCCGTCGTTTCAGCCACTCGTACCCGGTACGCCCGGCTGTGACCATGGACGCATGAACACAGAACACCGCACCGCGGACCACGGTGCACGCGTTACGGCTTGTGCGCTCCCCGCCAAGTCCACCCGGCGTCCACGACGGTGTTCCGCAACGGGTCCTTCATGTCCCGGGTGTTCAGGCGGAAGGTCTCGACCAGGCGGTGGCGCCCGTCGGGCCCCCGCTCGCGGGTCCACTCCTTCCGCGCGTGGCGGATGGGGCCGCGGCCGTGTTCGCGCCGCACGGTCCGGCCGGGCGGGCTCCCCGCCCGGGTCACCGCCCACTGCTCGTCCACGGCCCGCACCTCGCGCTCCCCGGGGAGCAGCCGCATCCAGATCTTGAAGGTCCGCTCCACCTGACGGCGGCTCATGCCCGAGCCCGTGGCGGGTTCCATGACCCTCCACTCCGCCACCAGGTCGGCTCCCTCGCCGCCCGCCCCGCGCACACCGAAGGGCACATCCGTGCCGTTCAGCGCGAGCAGCGCGGCGCGGAGTTCCGGCTCGGAGAGCACCGTGGCGGCGCCGTCCGGACGCAGCGTGCCCATGTACTTGTCCCAAAGCCGTCCCATCGTCGGGCCCCTTCCCTTCGATCGGGGGCGAACCCCTGTACCCGCCCCGGGCGTCCGCCTGTCCCACAGGCGCGCCCGTCGGAGCCATGTTAGTGACGCGTCGTGGCGGCGCGACAAGAGCGGTTCGAGGCCGGGTTCCGCCCGCCCTCGGCCCGGCGCCCGCCCTCGGTCCGGCGGGCAGCCGAGCCTGCCCGCCTGAACGCGAGCCTGCCGGCTCCGGCCCGCCCCCTACACACCTGCCCTGTTCAGGGCTGCTCTGCTCCGGCCGCAGCCCTTCGCCGGGCCCGCCCTACTTCCCAGGAACACACACCCATGATCGAAGCCGCACTCCGCGGGAACCCGATGCTCCTTCCGGTGTTCGCCGTCCTGTCCCTGATCGCAGGTGTCCCGGTCTGGTGGCTGGGCAGAAAGCGTCACGCCGCGGTCATCCCGACCGTCGGCTCCACCATCTCCGGCGCGCTGGTCCTGTCCGCCACGCTCTGCCGGCTCACGCCGGAGCGCCCGCCGCGCTCGTGCGTGCCGTCCAGCGCGACGTGGCGGGCGCGGTCGCCGGTCCACAGGGGCTGATGAACGCCGCCCTCTTCGTGCCGCTGGCGTTCTTCGCGTGCTGGGCGACGCGACGGCCCCTTCCCGTACTGGCCGCCTCCTTCGTCCTCTCCGGCACCATCGAACTCGTCCAGGCGCTCACCCCCGGCATGGGCCGCGCCTGCGACTCGGCGGACCTCGCGGCCAACGGGGTCGGCGCGGCAGCGGGTCCGCGGCGGCCTGGCTGCGGATGCGGTCCGCGCCAGGGCGCGGCAAGGCGTCCGCCCTCGCCCCCGCCCCCGGCCTCACCCCCGCGCCGCGCTCCCACCGCCCCCGCCGCAGGGAGGTCCGTCTGACGGCCGCCATCGGCGTCGCGGGCTGCGGCGTACTGGCGGCGGTGGCCATGCCCACCCTGCTGTTCACCCTGCCCGACGTGAGCGACGCCCACCGGGCCGGTCCGGCCCAGCGGCGGGCGGCGGCGGACGCGGTGCACCAGTTCTTCGGTGCTTCCGCGACGCCCACGAAGGTCCAGTACACATCGCGCCCCCGCGGCTGCCCGACGCGCGCGTCACTCGGCAGGAGGCCGAGGACAAGGCTCGCGCCGCCCATCCGGACACCGCGGTCACCAGCAGCGAACTGCTCGCGAAGCAGGACGAGGACGGCGCCTGGCGCCCGTGCTGGATGGTCTCCCTCGCCGTACCGGCCACCGCACCCGCCGCGGCAACGGCCAAGGGCCGGATGCTCGGTGTCACCCTCGACGCCGTGACCGGCGCACCCTTCGCCGGGGCGAGCCTGAACGCGGCCTCCTCAGCCGCACCGGGTGAGGGGTGACGGGTGACGGGTGAGGGGTGACGAGTATGGCGAAGGCATCGCCGCCCGCTGCCCCGAGCGCGCTACTCTCCTGCGCGTGGCGGTCGTTCGGGGCACGGGGGAGGGCTGCGTGGAGCCGGTGAGCAGCCGGGAGGGACCGGGTCCGGACACGCGCGTCCTGCTGAGGCAGGATTCCGTCTTCCTGGAATCCGAAGACGGCGTGTTCCTGCGGAGCGGCGCGGGGGACTTCTTCATCAAGGGCCCGTGGGTCCATGCCCTGCTGAGCCGCCTCGCCCGGGCCCTCGCGGAGGGGGCGACGCTACGGGAACTGTGCCAGGGCCTGCCGGAAGAGCGCGCACGCGTCGTCTCGACGCTGGTACGGAGCCTCGTCGACAGGGATTTCGTCCGGACCCTCGACGACGAACCGGACGGCTTGCTCGACGACGCCGAGCAGTCGCGCTTCGCCGAACAGCTCGCCTACCTCGCACACCACACCCGCACGCCCCGGGCGGCCCTGCGGCGGGTACGCGACTCCCGGGTCGTGGTCCTCGGCGCGGCCGGGCTGGATTTCTGCTCGGCCGCCGACGCCGACGCCGACGCCGACGCCGACGCCGGTGCCCGCGGGGACACTGGCACGGGTGCCGGCTCGGGCACCGGCGCGTGGAGTGCCCTACGGACCCTCGCGCGCAATGGAGTCGGACACCTCGCGCTCCTGAGCGGCGCGCCCACGGCCGGCGCGGGCGAAGCCGAAGGCCGTCACACCCCGGGGTCCTCCGACGAGTCAGCCCAGGTGGAGCGTCTGGCGGCCACCTGGACGGACGGCTGGCAGGACGCGCTGGCCGCCTGGCGGCCGACCGCGATCATCGCCACCCCCGACGGGGTACCCGGCGCCCTGCTCGGCCCGCTGGCCGAACTCGCCCGCCGCACGGGCGCCGTCTTCCTGGCCGCGCGCGTCCACGGAGACCTCGTCCTCAAGGGGCCCCTGGCCGCCGCGCCCGGCCCGCAGGTCACCACCGCCTGCCCGCAGTGCCTGCGACTCCAACTCGCCGACCACGCGGAGGACTCGCTCGCGGCTCACGTCCTGCGCGACGGCGCGATGACGGCGGACCGCATGGGGTACCGCTCGGCCGGTGACGGAACCGCACTGACTCCCTTGCTGGCGGCGGCAGTTGCCTCCGAGCTCGCCATGGACCTGTTCAAGCACCTGGCCGGTGTCATCGAGCCGGACCTCGCCGGCGCGGTCGTCGTGCAGCGCACCGACACCCTGGAGACGTGGCGCGAAGCGCTGCCGCGGCGGCCGGACTGCCCGGCCTGCGGACGCCTGGAGGAAAGCCGCCTCAAGGAGTTCCGGGAGGGCGGACTCGACCTTCCCGGATCCCCCGAGGAGCGCCTGACGCGCTACCGCTCCGCGCTCGGGCCGACCACGGGCATCCTGCGCGCGTTCGACGACGATGACGGCCTGCCGCAGGCACCCGTACGGACCGGCCGGATCCGCACCGGGGCGGTCGTGGGATCCCCGAGCCACGGCTTCAGCGCGGCCACCGCGGACGAGGCCCGGGCCCGCGCGGTGGAACACGCCCTGCGCCAGGCCGCGTACCGGGCCCCCGCACCCCTGCCCGTACGGCACGCCACTCAAGCGCAGCTGAGGGCCGCCGGGGCGGAGCCGGTACCGGGAGGACCGGCGCTTGCCACGGCATGGACCGAGGCCCTCCGGCTGAGCGATGACGCGCCGGTGTGGGTGCCGCTGGACCGGGCGCTCAGGGGCGGCGGTGACGGCGGTGACGGCGGCGGTGGTCCTGCCGCCGGTGTGGGTGTGGGTGTGGGCGCCACCGTACGGGAGGTCGTGGAGGCGGCACTCGCCTCCACGCTGCTCCACGAGCGGCTGCGTGACTGGCTCGACGGACTGTGCGTCCCGGGATTCGTCGACGCGTCGGAAGCCGACGGGCCGCACGCACTCCTGGCGCGGGCCCTGCTGGGCACGGGCGCCCTGACCCTGCGGACGCTCCCGCCGACGACGGAGTACGGCTTCCAGGTGGTCCTCGCGCGCCACGAACCCTCGGACGGCGCACGGCCGTCGCAGGTCGCGGCCGCGGGGCCGACCCGCCGGGCGGCGATCGCGACCGCACTGCGCGAACTCTCCGGCCTCGCCGCGCACCCGGCCGTGGCGACACAGGGGCCGGGCGGATCCCACCACGTGGTGTGCCCGCCGGACTGGCCGGCACCGCCGGGGCGGCCGATGGCGCTCGCCGAGCTCCCGGACCCGCAGGGGCCGCAGGCCCCGGCCGGCCCCGGAGCCCCGTCGGACCCCGGAGCCCCGTCGGACCCCGGAGCCCCGTCGGACCCCGGGGCGCGGCCTGTCCCCGCCGACCTCTCCGATCTCCTCGGCCTCCTCCCTCCCGGCCGGGACGCCCTGCTCGTGCGGCTGGCGCCCGCAGGACTGCCCCGCACACCGGCCGGTGCCCCGGTCGTCCTCGCAGGCCGCGTACTCCTCGTCGACACATCTCAGGACCAGGACCAGGACCAGGACCGGGACCGAGGCCAGGCCCAACCCTAGGCTCAGGCCCAAACCCAGGCCCCGGCCCAGGATGAAGACGGAGGGAGACCATGACACCCGGCGAAGAGGCGGCGAAGATCGCGACCGTCCTGGACTACGTAGAAGCGGTACGGGAGCGCTTCCGGCGGAGCATGGACGACGACGACCTTCCTCCCGACTGGTCCGACCGGCCCTCTTCGCACACCGTCCACCCCGGCACCCAGGAGATCCTCCTCGCGCCCACGTCGGCGGAAGACCTCGGCGGCGGCCTCGCGGACGCCGTAGCGGACCCGACGGCCGGCGGCGGGCACGGCAGCGCCCCGGGCCTCACCCTCCGGAGCCTGGCCTCGGCGTTCCAGGCGACCACCGGGCCCCTGTCCCGCTCCTGGCAGATCGACTGGAACGGCGACGCGTCCCAGCACACCCGGCTGCCGAGCGGCACGTGGCGCCGGGGCACACCCTCGGGCGGGGCGAACTACCCCTGGGAGCTCTACTGGGCGGCCGGCCCCGGACTGCCGGTCCCACCAGGGCTGTTGCACTACGCGAGCGGCCGTCACACCTTGGAGCGCCTCGCCACCGGCGATGTGAGCGCCGCCGTCCACGCGGCCCTGCCCACGGCCGACGCAGGCGCGCCCCGGCCCACCGGCGGCTACCTGATCTGCGCGCTGCGCCCCTGGAAGACCGCCTTCAAGTACGGCAACTTCGCGTACCACCTCGCCACCCACGACATCGGCGCCTTCCTCGGGTCCTGGCAGCTGACGCAGCGGGCCTCCGGCCGTCCCGGCCGCGCGGTGCTGCGCTTCGACGAGCCCGCCGTGAACGCGGTCCTCGGCCTCGACCCCGACCGGGAATCCGCCTACGCCGTGCTGCCCTTGGAGTGGGACCCCGCAGAACACCGTCCCGCGCGGACGACCGTGCCCACGGCCGGGCAGGCCCGCCCGCAGCCCTGGGAGAGGTCCCGGCACGTCAAGGAGTTCCCCGTGCTGACGGCGATGCGCCGCGCCACGGCCGGCGGCGGGACGGGGCAGCCGCACGCTCCCTCGGCAGGACACCGTCCGATGCCGGGGCCTGCGGCGCGGACCGTGCGACTGCCGGATGCGGCGCTTCCCGCGACCGCCCTCTCCGAGCTGCTGTCACGGCGCCGCTCCACGGGAGGGCGCCTCGACCCGCTCGCGCCCCTGACCGCCGACGAACTGGCCGTCGTCCTGCGCTGCGCCGCGGCCGCCGCCCCGGTGGCCGGGGACCGCCGGCTCACCCGGATACGGGTGATCGCGCAACGGATCGAGGGCATCGCACCGGGCGGCTACCGTTACGACCCCGACGAGCACACGCTGATCGCCGCGGGAGCCGCACCCCGGCTGTCCCAACAGGACTACGTCCTGCGGAATTACGCCGTGGCCCAGGCCGGAGCGGTCATCGCCTTCACCTGGCGCCCGGCCCCCGACCTCGCCGCACACGGCCCGCAGGCCTACCGCGTGGCACACGCGGAGGCGGGGGCGGCCGCCCAGCACCTGCACCTCGCGGCACAAGCCGCCGGTCTGGGCTTCGGGCTCGTCCTGGGCGTCGACCTGCGCGCCGTCGACCGGGCGGTCGGCGGTGACGGGGAACCCGAACTGCGGACCTCCCTGTGCGGGTTCCTCGGTGCCCGCATCCGCGGGTCCGCCGCACTCGACGAACGCCTCATGTGAGGCTCAGGTGAGCTGTTCGGCGAAGCGCCACGCCTCGATGTCGCGGTAGCGGATCGGTTCCGGGCCGCGGCCGAAGTTGCTGCCGACCAGGTGGAGGCGTTCGGCGGGCCACGGGCGGCCGGCGAACGCGGCGAGGGAGGCGGCGGCCGCCACCGCGGAGGAGTGGTCGTTCCGGCGGGCGCGCGCCAGCGTCAGATGGGGGCGCAGCGGCCGTTCCTCGAAGGCGATGCCGCACTCCTTGACCACCGTGCGCACCTCGGTGGCGAGCAGGTGCAGCCCTTCGAGGTCGCCGTCGATCCCGGTCCACAACACCCGGTTGTCGAAGTGGCCGCCGCCGCGCAGCGCCAGCCGCAGGGGCTCGCGGGCCGCGGCGAGGTCCGCGAGCGGCTGCCGCAGGAGCGGAACGGCCGCCACGGGGAGCTCACCGAGGAACGCCAGGGTGATGTGCCAGTCCTCGATGCGGTTCCACCGCATCTTCGAGTACGCGTCGTAGGCGGGCCGCAGCTCCCGCTCGAGCTCCTGCTTCGCGTCGTCGGGCGGGGCGAGCGCTATGAAGACGCGGACGGTCGCGGCCGCGATCCGTTCGTTCACGAGGGCCTTCGTGCCGTCTTCGGGCGGTTCGGTCATCATTCCTGTTCCCTGCGTACGTATCGGGCTGCACCATCTTGACCTGGAGTCCGATCGAGGTCCTCACGGCAGGTCCCCACTGATCACGCCCTGGTCATGCCCTGGTCACGTCCGGGTGGCGAACGGGCCCGCGGGGCCGAAGGCGAGGCGGGCGAAGCGTTCGGCGATGCGGCGGTGGGTGGCGGGGTCCGGGTGCAGGCCGTCGGGCAGCGGCAGTTCGGCGTGGTCGGCCTCGCCGTAGAGGTCGAGGCCGTCGAGGTAGTGCAGGTTCGGGTCGGTGGCGGCGCGCAGGCTGACGATGCGGGCCAGCTCGTCCCGGATCACGGTGAGGGTCAGCTTCCCCGCGGCGCTCTCCGCGGGATCGCCGGTGGCGACGAACCGCAGCCGGCCCTCGCTCATCGCGCTGAAATCCGGGGCGCAGGGTCCCGGGGTGTTCTCGTGGATGGGGCAGTGGATCGGGGAGACGACCAGCAGCGGGGCGGTCGGGTGGCCCTCGCGGATGGTGTCGAGGAAGCCGTGGACGGCCGGACCGAACGCGCGCAGCCGCATCGCGTCCGTGTTGACGATGTTGATGCCGATCTTGAGGCTGATCAGGTCGGCGGGGGTGTCGCGCATGGCGCGGGCGGTGAACGGGTCGAGCAGCGCGCCGCCGCCGAAGCCCAGGTTGATCAGCTCCGCGTTGCCCGATGCGGCGGCAAGGGCGGGCCAGATCCCCGTCGGCGTGGCCGCGTTGGAGCCGTGGCTGATCGAACTCCCGTGGTGCATCCAGACCTTGCGGCCACGGGGCGGCGGGGTGTGGACGGGGGCGTCGGTGCGCAGGGAGACCAGTCGGGTGGTCTCGTCGTGCGGCAGCCAGATCTCCACGTCCTTCTCCTCGCCGGACAGGCCGCTGAACCGCAGCGTCTCCACCGGACCGGTACGGGCGCGCGTGGTCCCGGCCGCCATGTCGATGGTGAGCGTGTCGCCGCTGGTCACGCTGTCCCGGCCAGCGAGTCGCCCGTCGACGAGGAGCTCGTACACCCCGTCGGGGCGCGGCGGCGCTCCGACGTAGACCCGCTTGGTGGCCACCACGTCCAGTTCGACGGCGGTGGCCCGGGTGCGGAAGGCCAGCCGCACGCCGGAGGGCTGCGACTCGGCCATGGCCAGCTGACCGTCGGGGATCTGCCGCCGGGCGCTCGCGGGCAGCCGGTGGGGCAGCGCGCCGCGTTCCGTGTGCTCCAGGTCGAGTGCGCCGCGCAGGAGGTCGGCGGTGACGGGGGTGGTCGTCCAGTCGTGCGGGGTGCTCATGTCCTCGGGTCTTCTCCGTGAGGGGTGACGGGCCGGGAGGGGCCCGTCAGGGGGCGGTCGGCCAGGTGCGCAGCAGGGCGTCGAGCGCGTTGAGGATCTCGGTCCAGCTCTCCTGCGGGCTCGGGGCGCTGTGGCTGAACCCGCCCGCGCCCTCCAGGCCGACGTAGCCGCTGAAGACGCTGCCCAGCAGTCGTACCGCATGCGTCTGCTGCGGCTCGGGCAGGTCGTACCCGTGCAGGATCGCCCGCATCATCCGGGCGTGCCGGACCCCGGCGCCGGCCGCGGCCGCCTCCGGGTCGAGCCGGTACGCGGCTGCGGCGAAGCGGCCCGGATGCTCGAGGGCGTAGTCGCGGTAGGCGTTCGCGAAGGAGGTCAGGGCGTCCTTGCCGGCCCGGCCGGCCACCGCGGTCGAGGCCAGGTCGGCCAGTTCTTCCAGGGCGAGCAGGGCGATCCGGGTCTTGAGGTCGTGGGCGTTCTTCACGTGCGAGTACAGGCTCGCGGTCTTGACGCCGAACCGCCGGGCGAGCTCCGCGGGGGTCGCCCGCTCGAAGCCGATCTCATCGGCCAGCTCCGCCCCCGCCCGGACCAAGCGCTCCGTGGTGAGCCCTACCCGTTCAGCCCGTGTCATGCCGACCTCTTCCGAATTACCCCTCGCTTCTTACGTAGATGATTATGCATTTGGCTAATTCGATTAGGCAAATCGGCGTGACTCGATGGCCGTGTGCGCGGACCTCCTCCGCCTACGGATCGCCGAACGCGGGATCCGGGATCTCCCGGCGGGGGACCGGAGCGATCTCGCACTGGACCCGTCGAATCCCACGGGCCGGGGCCGCGCCCGGATGCGCGGTGGGCCCGCCCCGGCCCGGCGCGGAGCCGGTAGGGCCGAGTGCGCCACTCCCAGCCGTGCCGGAGGGTCAGGGCGGGAACGGCGGCCCAGTCCAGCGGTGCCGGCCCGGCGGCGGCGCGTAGCCGCGGCCACGACAGCTCCCCGCCCCCCGCCAACGCTGCCTCGAGCGCGGCCTCGAGGCGCGGATCCACCGACCGCTCCTCCAGGAGGGCCCGGGTGCGGCGGCCGTCGGTGAGGAGGAGGCCCCACCCCCGGGCCCGGCAGAGCCCTTCGAGAGCCTGGTACTTGGCGATGTTGACGGCCATGGCCATCTCGTAGACGGGTTTGACCTCGATCAGGACGCACCGGCCGTCCGTGGTGGCGGCCAGCAGATCGGGGTAGTAGGTCCGCTGCCTGCCGTCGAACCAGTAGGAGAGCGCGAGGGGTTGCTCCTGGTAGTACGCGACCTGCTCGGCGAAGCCGAGGAGCTGGATCACCCGCAGCTCGATGGCGGACTCGTAGGCCACGCCGCGCCCCAGTTTCGGACAGAGCCAGGAGCCGGATCGCGCGTCGGCGCTCCCCGCTGCGCGCAAGGCCTCCAACTCGGCGCGTGGCGGCGCCGGTTCGGCCGGGCCGAACCACTTGACCTCGGACGCCAGTGCCGCCCACCTCCGCGTCGCCCGCTCGATCCGGGCCCGGCGCGTCGCCTCACGGCGGACGGCCTCGTGGCGCAGCACGCGTACGGTCGCGGCCTCGGCCGTCAGGTGTTCGGCGCGTGCCTTGGCGGCTCCGGCCAGGGAGGCGAGCAGGGGCACGGCCCGCTGGGGAGCCACCGAGGGCAACAGGGCCTCGGCCAGGTCGAGGAGCCGTTCCGCGGCCGAGGGCCCCGCGTCCGGCGGTGCGGCCTCCACCCGGCTCAGATCGGCCAGCAGGCCGCGCAGCCTGCGCGACGCGGGGGCGAGGCTGCCCCGTATCCGGCGGATCGCCACCACCTGCAACTGCCGGATGCGCTCACGGGACAACCCGAGGGCCTCGCCGACCTCCGCCAGCGTCTGCGTCGGCCGGTCGTGCAGGCCGAACCGGCGGTCCATGATCTCCCGGTGGCGCCCGGCGGGAAGCTCCGCCACGGCCGTGGCGACGAGCTCGCGCAGCACCATCACGGTGTGGGCGTCGCCTTCGGCGATGGGCTCCCAGTCCGAGGACAGTCCGACGGCGCCGGGGCAGAGGCACTCCAGCAGCCAGTCGTCCAGCAGGAGCCGTCCGCTTTCGCGCCACAGCCGCGCGGCCGCCGCCCGGCGCACGTCGGCCGGTACGGCGGCCAGGCCGGCGGTCACCCGGCGGGCGAGGAAGACCTCACGGCGCGCGGCGCCGAGTACGTGAGCGGTCGCGTGCTCCCAGTCGGCCAGCACGTCGGCGTCCCCGCCGTCGGCCGCCGGCGTTCCCGCGGCTGGCGTGTCGTGCCCGGGCCGTGATTCCGGCTCCGGTCCTCGCCGCCGGCCCGCCGCACGTTCGTGCTGGTCGCGGTGCCGGTGATCCTCCGAGACGGCCTGCCACGGGTAGCCGGGCTCTGCCGTCAGCCGGGCGCGCAGCCACTCCAGCACCTGGTCCGGCTCGGGAACGGGGTGCGGGACGAACCGGGCCAGCCGGGCCCGGATGGCGCCCGCCGACCGGCCGTGGCGCCCGGCGAGCTCCTCCAGCGCGAGTCCGTCCCGTACGCGGTCGACGAGCTGGGCGTCCTCCGCCGCGTTCCACGGATGCCCGTGCCTCGATTCGGGCGGCTGGTCCGTCATGCGATCCCCCCCCAGGAAACGGCCGGTGAGGGCGTAGAGCCCCCTACCAAAATACCCAAACCGAGGGACGGCTCCCCTTGCCGGGAGGCCCTGGCCGAGGAGGAGGCCGCGGGCGGCCGGCGGCGGTGTTCGCGGAGCCCGGGCTCAGCTGGCGGACCCCGCCGCCGAACCCGTCGCCAGCTCCGTGCCCCAGTGGGCGATCGCCGCGGGCAGGTCGAGCGGGCCGGAGCGCAGGTCCGAATCCGCGGCGGGCCAGTCCTCACGGGGGACCCGCCACATCAGCTCGAATTCGTTGCCGTCGGGGTCCTTGGCGTAGAAGGACTTCGAGACCAGGTGGTCCGTCGCGCCGACCATCGCGCCGCGTTCGGTGATCTTCCGCCCCAGCTCCGCCAGCTCACCGAGCGTGCCGACCTCCCAGGCCAGGTGGTACAGGCCGACCCGGCCCTGCTCGGGGCCCGGCGCGTCGGCTCCGATTGCGAACAGGCCGAGGTCGTGGTCGTTGAGGCTGCCCGGGGCGCTGAGGAAGGCGGCGCGGCCGGGGATCAGGTGGTCGACCTGGAACCCGAAGACGTCGGTGTAGAACTCGACGGACCGGTCGATCTCCCGGATCCAGAGCACGGCGTGGTTCAGGCGGCGGACGGACATGCGGCGGGGCTCCTTGCGTCGAACGGTGGCCTGCTCGGGGTGTGTGACCCCACGATACCGTTCAAATTCGAACTACTGACTCCGGCGCCGGGCCCCCGGACCGTCGGTCACTGCTCGTCGTAAGGGAACCGGGCGAGGGGTGCTTCCCGGGCGAAGAACGTCTTGGCCCGGGTGGCCGCCTGTTCGTCGGCGAGTATCTGGCCGGGCCGGGATCCGTTGCCGAGCAGGACGCCGCCGAACCGCATGCCCATGTAGGCCGCGGTGTGGTGCAGGGTGAGGACCAGGGGCTCGGCGACGACCTCCTCGCGGTGTGCCATGGCCGTCACGCCCCACAGCGTGCGGCCGGCCATCTTCGCCTTGAAGCCGGGGTCGGGGGTGGCCAGCCACTTCGACCAGTAGTCGAGGTAGCGCTTGGCGTAGGACGACACGGAGTACCAGTACAGCGGCGAGGCGATCACGATGTCGGTGGCGGCGAGGGTGGCGTCCCGGAGCAGTGCCTCGTCACCCTCCTCCTGCGGCCACGGGCCCGCCGCGTGGCGCCCGTCGTGATAGTCGGGCAGACGGAGCTGCGCCAGGTCCAGCCACCGCTGTTCGGTGTCGCCTGGCAGCTGTTCCGCCGCGGCACGTGCCAGGAGTTCGGTGTTGCCCTGCGAACGGGCGCTGCCGAGGAGGAACAGGAACGAACGGGCGGCCATGGGCGTGCTCCAGAATCGGTTCGGGGCGGGACCTACTGTGCCCCGGTGTGAGGTGGCTTTCCCCGCCTCCAACTGCCGCCCCCCGGCCCGTTATTCCGGCGGTGGACCGCGCCCCGTACCGGTCGGCCCGACTCCGAATCCACTGGCGAGCAGGGCCTTGACGGGCGAGCATGGAACGCATGACTGACGAGCAACCCGTGCGATGGAGCCAGGCAACCGTCTACCCCGACATGTGGGCCGACCCGGACGTCGACCCCCGCAACAGGGACGGGGCCAATCCGGTCGAGGGCGAGCTCGCGACGCTGCAGGACTTCTTGGGGGACTACCGCTTGACCTTTCGGATGAAGTGCGAGGGTCTGGACGCGGAGCAGCTGGCCCGGCGGTCGGTTCCGCCGTCGACGATGTCGCTCCTCGGACTGGTCCGGCACCTCGCGGAGGTGGAGCGGGACTGGAGCAACTGGATCAGCGACGGCGACCCGCTGCTGAAGCTGTACGGAGCCAAGGACGCGGACTTCCACGGAGCGGTCGCCGAACAGGCGGTGGTCGACGCCGCATTCGAGGATCTGGAGCGCGAGCAGGCCGCGACCGATGCCGCACTGGCCCGGCACCCGGATCTGAGCGAGCGTCTGGGGAAGGACGCGATCGCGGTACGGGAGCTGATGGTGCACAGGATCGACGAGTACGCCCGCCACAGCGGCCACGCCGACCTGCTGCGCGAGTGCATCGACGGCAGGGTGGGCCAGTGAGGCCTCGGCGAGGCTGACGCCGGCCGGGCCGACCCGGCTCGCCCGGGGTCCGAAGAGGCGCGTGTGACGGCCGCCGACCCCGTCGCGGACTTCGCGCTCCCGCTCCCGCCACCCCATGGCCGGCCCACCGGAACGGCAGACGGGCGAAGGCGGCGTCCCCCGGACGGGGCGCCGCACGGAGTGGTGTGCGGCGCTACGGCGTACGGGTGCGCGCATAGTTCCGGTGTGACGCGTAAGGCACTACAGATGAACGACCCCGCGGTGGGGTGGCGGCCCGACGGCTGGGACGTACGGGTCCGGCTCGGCGTGCTCGTCCCGGAAGGGGACGTGGGACCGGAGTCCGAACTGCGCGCGATGGCACCGGCCGATGTCGGCCTGCACGCCGCGCGCGTGCCGTTCCGCGCCATGCGGCCGGGCGGCGTGATGGATCGGACGATCCCCCTCGCGCCGGTACGGGACTTCGCCGCGCCGCCCCATGTGGACGAGGCGGCGGCACGGTTGGCCAACGCACCCCTGGCGGCCCTCGCGTACGCGTTCACGAGCTCCGCGTACGTGATCGGCGCGCAGGGCGAGGCGGAGATGATCGCCCGCCTGAGCGCCCGCGCGAACGGGCTCCCGGTGGTGGCCACCGGCGCCGCGACCGTCGACGCCCTGCGCGCGGCCGACGTCGCCGCCGTCTGCCTGATCGATCCGCCCTGGTTCGGCACGGCTCTGAACGACCTCGGCCGGGCGTACTACGAGGCCGCTGGTTTCGACGTACGGTTCGCGGCGCCCTGCGCCCTGTCCAGCGACCAGACCCTGATCCGCCCGGGTGACCTGCACGACTGGGTTGCCGGTCACGTACCCGACGAGGCCGAAGCCGTCGTCATCGGCGGCAACGGCCTGCGCGCGGTCGGCGTGATCGAGGCCCTCGAGGCCACGCTCGGCCGGCCCGTGTTCACCGCGAACCAGGTGCTGCTGTGGTCGGCCCTGCACGCGGCCGGTGCGCACACGGGGGACATCACGGGTTACGGACGGCTCTTCGCACTGTCTCCGCGCTGAATGGTCACGGACGCGGTCACGGAGGCGGTCACGCACGCGGAAACGGACACACGAGTCCGAGACGGGGCCCACCCGATGATTGCCTCACTTGGGGGCCCGTGTAAATCTATGGCGGCCAAAGGAGACATTCGCCTGTGGTGGTACGGTCTCCGTAATGACAGCAGACGACTCGTTCGGCCGTCTCGATGACGACGACTACCCCGCCTACACCATGGGCCGGGCCGCCGAGATGCTCGGCACCACGCAGGGTTTCCTGCGCGCCATCGGTGAAGCCCGCCTCATCACCCCGCTGCGCTCCGAGGGCGGCCACCGCCGCTACTCGCGCTACCAGCTGCGGATCGCCGCCCGGGCGCGGGAGCTCGTGGACCAGGGCACGCCCGTCGAGGCCGCCTGCCGCATCATCATCCTCGAGGACCAGCTCGAAGAGGCCCAGCGCCTCAACGCCGAATACCGCCGGGCCGCGGAAGGCGCCGGAGAGACCGGCGAGACCGGAGACGCCGAAGCGTCCGGTCCGTCCGATGCCTGAAAAGCTGCGCTGCGGGTGGATCAATATCTGTGACCGCGAAGTGAGGGTTTAGCGAGCCGCGCGGTCAGGGTTCTTACCGTGTCAAAGAGAGTGGAATTATCCATCGGACGCGGCCCCCCTCGGCGTGCTACTGTCGATCTCAGTTGCAGTTGTGGTTCCCAAAACTTCAAGTGCCTTCACCAGTCTTTGCGGCCGGTGAAAGCACTTTTGTATTTCCGGTCATTTCCGGGCGGGGCATCATCGCGGCGACCCGGCATTCGTACAGTGCGGACGTCGGTGTACTGCCCCAAAGGAGATAAAACATGGCATCTGGCACCGTGAAGTGGTTCAACGCCGCCAAGGGTTTCGGCTTCATCGAGCAGGATGGTGGCGGCGCTGACGTGTTCGCCCACTTCTCGAACATCGCCGCCCAGGGCTTCCGCGAGCTGCAGGAAGGCCAGAAGGTCACCTTCGACATCGCGCAGGGCCAGAAGGGCCCGACGGCCGAGAACATCGTTCCGGCCTGACGCTGACGCGTGACTTCGTAGCTGGGGCCCGCATCCCTCGGGGTGGGGGCCCCAGCTACGGGCATTTTTCATACTGGCTTCGCC
Source organism: Streptomyces sp. ISL-66 (assembly GCF_018614135.1). Taxonomy (GTDB): domain Bacteria; phylum Actinomycetota; class Actinomycetes; order Streptomycetales; family Streptomycetaceae; genus Streptomyces. The sequence continues at coordinate 25,779 of NZ_JAGGOW010000041.1, read as the reverse complement.
TGTGCGACGACCGTCGCCCGCGAAGCTCACCCCGGGGACGCAGGGCTCTTCGTAGCCTCCCCCGCCCACGTCCCGGATTCCACATCCGAAGGACGTCACTGATTTTGCCGCCTGCGCCCCGACCGGGTTTCCGCGGGCTGGATTCACTTTCGCATTCTATTCGGCCCGTTCTCGTGATTACCCGCGCGGCTTCTCTGCTGCGGGAATTCCTTGATACGAGCCGTATCAAGGAAGGTTCTGAATGAACCCCACACGTAGGAACGACCGCTCTCCCCGAAGCCGCACCGGTGGCCCCGCCTTCGGCGGCTCCGCTTCCGGCTCCGGCGGCGGTTCCGGCCGCGGCCGCTTCGGCGCGCCCGCCCAGAGCCGTTCCGGCGGTCCCAGCCGCTCGGGTGGTCCCAGCCGCTCGGGTGGTCCCAGCCGTTCGGGTGGCGGCTACGGCCGTCGGCCCGCAGCGATCCAGGGCGAGTTCGCCCTGCCGAAGACGATCACTCCCGCGCTGCCGGCCGTCGAGGCGTTCGCCGACCTCGACATGCCCGAGCAGCTGCTCGCGGCGCTGACCGCGCAGGGCGTGACCGTCCCCTTCCCGATCCAGGGCGCCACGCTGCCCAACACCCTGGCGGGCCGCGACGCGCTCGGCCGTGGGCGCACCGGTTCCGGCAAGACCCTGGCCTTCGGCCTGGCCCTGCTGGCCCGTACCGCCGGACAGCGCGCGGAGCCCCGCCAGCCGCTGGCCCTGATCCTCGTACCGACGCGCGAGCTGGCACAGCAGGTGACCGACGCGCTCACCCCGTACGCCCGCTCCGTGAAGCTGCGCCTGACCACCGTCGTCGGCGGCATGTCCATCGGCAAGCAGGCCGGCGCGCTGCGCGGCGGCGCCGAAGTCGTCGTTGCCACGCCGGGCCGCCTCAAGGACCTCATCGACCGTGGTGACTGCCGGCTGAACCAGGTCGGCATCACCGTCCTGGACGAGGCCGACCAGATGGCCGACATGGGCTTCATGCCCCAGGTCACCGCCCTCCTGGACCAGGTGCGCCCCGAGGGCCAGCGGATGCTGTTCTCCGCCACCCTGGACCGCAACGTCGACCTGCTGGTGCGTCGCTACCTGACCGACCCGGTCGTGCACTCGGTCGACCCGTCCGCGGGCGCGGTCACCACGATGGAGCACCACGTCCTGCACGTCCACGGCGCCGACAAGCACCGCACGACGACGGAGATCGCGGCGCGCGAGGGCCGGGTGATGATGTTCCTGGACACCAAGCACGCCGTCGACCGGCTGACGCAGGACCTGCTGAACAGCGGAGTCCGCGCCGCCGCGCTGCACGGCGGGAAGTCCCAGCCGCAGCGCACCCGGACGCTGGCCCAGTTCAAGACCGGGCACGTGACCGTGCTCGTGGCCACGAACGTCGCCGCACGCGGCATCCACGTCGACAACCTCGACCTCGTCGTCAACGTCGACCCGCCGACCGACCACAAGGACTACCTGCACCGCGGTGGCCGTACGGCCCGCGCCGGCGAGTCCGGCAGGGTCGTCACCCTGGTCACGCCCAACCAGCGCCGCGAGATGACCCGCCTCATGGCGGCCGCGGGCATCGTGCCCGAGACCACCCAGGTGCGGGCCGGCGACGAGGCGCTCAACCGGATCACCGGAGCCCAGGCTCCCTCCGGCGTCCCCGTCGTCATCACCGCACCGGTGAGCGAGCGGCCCAAGCGCAGCGCGGCCTCTCGCGGCCGGCGCAGCCCCGCCTCGGCCGCCCGGCGCGTCAGCGTGCGGCAGTCCGGCTTCAACGCGGCGGCCTGACAGCACTTTGCTCAGGAAACTGACCCATCAGTGCAGGAGGCACGTTGTGACGCTGATCCACATGGAGCCCCGCTCGGCGAGTGCTCCTCCTGCTGACCGGACGGTTGCGGACGCCATGGACGCGGCCGGACCCCAGGTCTGTGACGACATGACCGTCGAGGTCGCCCTGGCCGTCATGGCCAGCGCCCGCGCCGGACATCTGCTCGTCTGTGACGAGGACGGCCTGTGCACCGGGCTGGTCACCCGTGCCCAGCTCGTGGCCGTCGGCGACGGCGCCGCGTACACGGACCGGGTCCGGCTGCGCGACGTCCTGGGCGACCACGGCCCGGTCGCCTCTTCGGCGACCACGATGGCCGAGGCCGAGCACGCGATGCGCTACCGCAGGCTCGACGCCCTGCCCGTCGTCGATGAACAAGGCAGCGCCATGGGTGTTCTCGCCCTTGCCCGCTGAGCCGCCTCACCGCGGCGGATCCGTCCCTCCTCTTTCTCCCTGTGAGGCATCATGCGCGTTGTCATCGCCCGTTTCCCGTTCGATCTGACCAAGAGCGGCGTCCTGGAATCGATGAAGGGCATCAAGCCCGAGGAGGTCATCGGCGAGTCGGTGATCATCGGCCGCCGCGTGTACCCGGTCAAGCAGGTCGGCCAGGTCGTCACCCGCCAGGACCGTCGTGATTTCAGCGTCGGCGAAGTCCTCAGGGCCATGACCCAGCTCGGCTTCACCTGCCGCGGGATCCCCGAGGTCGCCGCGCCCGCGCGCGCCCTCAGCCCGTTGCAGCAGGCTTCCGCGATGCTCGGCACCCCCGTGACCGTCTGACCGAAGGCCCGGCGCGACCCGCCACCCGAACACCCCGAGGGCCCGACCGGCACACGCCGGCCGGGCCCTCGTCGCGTACCCGCCCGCGCGGCGCGATCACCGGCCACCGCGCGAGGCCCGGCGCCTTCCGCGGCCGGGAGCGATCCTGTTGACCGGATCCGGCCGCTCGGCCAGTATTCCTCCCATGATCCTTCCCGGATTCCCCGAGCTCCCCGGATCCCCTGGGTTCCGCGAACTGCCCGTAGAGGACCGGGAGTTGAGTCCGTGCACCGGCTACACCCGTGCCCATTGGGAGGCGGTCGCCGACGGGCTCCTGCGCGCCGCCTGGCGGTGGGCCACCCCGCACGGAGCCTTGCTCGACCTGCCGGGAAGGCCCTCCGCCTCCGGAGTGCGCTCGGACGGGCTCGAAGGGTACGCGCGTACCTTCCTCGCCGCCGCGTTCCGCGTCGCGGGCGACGGGGGCAAGGACCCGTACGGCTGGCTGGAGCGGTACGCGGACGGGCTGGCGGCGGGGACCCGCACGCCGGGCCGGGACGACGCGGAGTCCTGGCCCCTCATCCGCGATGTGCACGTAGACGGCCAGCCGATGGTCGAGTCGGCCTCCGTGGCCCTCGGGCTCCGGCTGACCCGGCCCTGGCTCTGGGACCGTCTCGACGGCGCCGTACAGGACCGGGCCGAGGAGTGGCTGCGGGGCGCGCTGCGCCACGTGCCCGCCCCCAACAACTGGTACCTCTTTCCCTTCACCGTGGCCGGGTTCCTGGAATCCGTGGGCCGGGGCGATGCGCGGACGGCCCTGGTCCGCCGCCGCGCGACGGACCTCCTGGAGGGCTGGTACCGCGGGCAGGGCTGGTACGCCGACGGCGACGGCCGGGCCTTCGACCACTACAACGGCTGGGCGCTGCACCTGTATCCCGTACTCGACGCGCACCTCGCGGACTGTGTCGGCGCACACGCCCCGCACGGCGAACGGCTGCGCGCGCACCTGGACGGTTTCTCCCTGCTCTTCGGCGCCGACGGGGCGCCGGTCCACTTCGGACGCTCCCTGACCTACCGCTTCGCCGCGGCGTCAGCCGTCGGCCTCGGCGCGGTCACCGGTCACACCCCGCTCACCCCCGGAACGTCACGGCGGCTGCTGAGCGGATCGCTGCGCTACTTCCTGGACCGGGGCGCCGTGGGCGCCGACGGCCTGCTCAGCCTCGGCTGGCACGGTCCGCACGCGCCGACCCTCCAGGCGTACTCCGGACCGGCCTCGCCGTACTGGGCGTCCAAGGCCTTCGTGTGCCTGCTCGCTCCGCAGACGCATCCCCTGTGGACCGCGACGGAGGAGGCCGCGCCCAGCGAGGGCCCCGACCGGGTGCTCGCACTGCCCGTACCGGGCCTGCTGGTGCAGAGCACCCGCGCCGACGGGATCGTACGGCTGCACAACCACGGAAGCGACCACGTCGGGCCGGACGAGGCGGAAGCGGCCGCGGACGACGACCCCCTCTACGGCCGTGCGGCCTACTCGACCCGGACCGGCCCCACCGCGCGCGGCAACACACCGGACAACCACCTCGCCGTGGTGGTGGCGGGCATCCGCAGTGTCCGGCGCCGCATCCACCCCCTGGGGGCCGGACACGGGGACGGCTGGGGCTGGGCGGCGTCCTGGCACCGACCGGTCTTCCCCAGCGGCACCCCCACGGTCCCCGGACTGCGCGTGGAGAGCGTCACCGTGGTCAGGGGCCGCCACGAACTGCGCGTACACCGGGTCCAGGGCGCGCCGGACGGAGCACTGGTGGAACAGACCGGCTGGGCCACCGGCCCGGAGGAACCGCTCGTGTCCGTGCTGCACCCGCTGCACGGCTGGGGCGCCCAGGACGAGACCCGGGCGCCCGCGGGTACCGCCTTCACCGCATGGGCGTGCCTACCACGGCTCACGACGCGGGTGGAGGGAACGGGCCTGTACGCGGCCCTGGCCGTGCTCACCGGTGCACCGGATCCGGCCCCGCCGGCCACCGCGGTCACCGAGGTGACGGTGGACGACGGGTCCGTCGAAGTGCGGTGGGCGGACGACGGATCGCACACCCGCATCACCTTCGGAACCCTCAGCGTAGATCATCTGCGCGAGGGGTGAGTTCCGTACCGTTCGCCGGACCCGGTGGCTCGGGGAGCAACTCCCGGAGACTGCCTAGACCTTCACTGCAGCCTTCTCGTCGGCGACTTCCGCGGGCGCGGGCGTCGGCGCCTCGGGCACAGGGGTGCCGCCGGGGGCGGGTGCGGTGTACATCACCGAGCCCTGCTTGTGCTCCTTCTCGATGGCGCCCTTCTTGGTGAGGGCCTCGAGGGTGTTGCGCACCACCTGGGTGGAGGCCGGGCGGCCGGGGTGTGCCTGGGCCAGCTCGGTGGTGATCTCGTTGACCAGGCGGGGTTCGGCGGCGCCGACCAGCAGGGTCAGGATGAGCTCGCGCAGCGGCGGCTCGGTCCTGCCGGCTGCCACCGGGGCGCCCTTCTCGGCCTTCTCGGCCGCCGTTGCCGTCGCGGCCGTCGTGGAGGCAGTCTTGCGCGGGGCGGGCTTGGCCTTCGCCACCTGTGCCTTGGCCGGCTCTGCCTTGGCGGCCTGGGCCTTCGTCACCTGGGCCCTCGCCACCTGCACCTCGGCCACCTGCGCCTTCGCCTCGGTGCCGGCCGCGTTGGCGGTGGCGGCCTTCTTGGCCGGCGCCGCCTTCTTGGTGCGCGAGGTCCCGGCGGCCGCCTTCTTCGCCTGACGCGGCTTGGGCACGGCTCCGCGAACGGCCTTGGGCGCGGGTACGGTTGCGGAGTCGGCCGCGGGCGCCGCTGCGGGGGACCGGGGCGCGGTCCCGTCCGTCGGGGCCAGAGTTCCCTGCATGCCGCTGAGCCAACTCTCGTCGGACTTCAGCTGCTTCAGGCGCGCCTCGAGCTCCGTGATCTGAACGGAGAGGCTCTCCTGCTCCTTGCGGTTGATCTCGAGATCAGCGGCGAACCGCTGCGCGTACAGGCTGTGGATGGGTGTGGTGTCCGACTCGTCGGCCATGGTTGCTCGCTCTCTTCGTACCTTGCGGTGTGTTGCTGCCGGATGGTACTCACCATCAGGCGGTGATAGTTCCCCTCCGTTGGGATCCGTACGCTTCGTTCTTCCCGCTCCGGCCACGGCGTTCGGACAGCGGGGGACGGCCCATGAGGCAGATCCGGCCGTCTGCGAGGTGGTTGGCGGCGCGCCGGTGAGCTACGAGCGAGCGGGCGGGGAGCTGGCTACCGTGGGTGATCCACGGGAAGGGGTCCGCCATGGATCTTCAGGTGATGGCCGAGGAGCTCGTCACCTCCGGCGCCCGGAGTGCTGTGTGAGTGGGACGCCATGTGCGAGATCGTCGCGGGGCTGCGACGGACGGCGGGGCTCATGGCCGACGAGATCCGAAGGGGACGGCCCAGCCGCTGATCACCTCTGGGCGCGACGACGGCCGCTCCGCGAGCCGGACCACGGCTCGCGGAGCGACTCGACCCGGGTCTCGATCCCGGTGATCCGTACGTCCGGGCGAAGAGCAGGTGGGCGGCGCGCCGGCCGACGAACCGGACGCGTGAACCGGACGGGGGCGGGGGCGTCGCGCAAGGCGCAGTGCTACGCGTCGCCGGGTGCGCGCAGCTCACCCGTCCGCGCCACGTGCCCGTACCAGCGCGCGCTCGACTTGGGCGTGCGCTCCAGGGTCCCGTAGTCGACGTGGATCGCACCGAAGCGCTTGGCGTACCCGTACGACCACTCGAAGTTGTCGAGCAGCGACCAGAGGAAGTAGCCGCGCACGTCCACCCCGGCGGCGATCGCCCGGTGCACGGCATCGAGGTGGGCATGGATGTACGCGGCGCGCTCCGGGTCGTGGACCGTGCCGTCAGGGCCGACCTCGTCCTCGTACGCCGCGCCGTTCTCGCTGATGACCAGCGGCAGGCCGGGATACCGGTCGGCCGTCCGGGTCAGCAGGTCGTACAGTCCGCTCGCGTCCACCGGCCAGCCCATCGCGGTGCGTTCGCCCGGCGCCTGGTGGAAGGCGATGCCGTCCGCGCCGGGCCAGGGCGAATGCTCGCTGTTGCCGTGTCCGTCATCCTGCGGGCCCTGCACACCCTGCGGCACGCTCGAGACGACCGTCGGGGTGTAGTAGTTGACGGCGAGCAGGTCCAGGGGCTGGTGGCTCGTGGCCGTGTCCCCGTCCTGGACGAAGGACCAGTCCGTCAGGTGCGCGGTGTCCGTGAACAGGTCCGCCGGGTACGCGCCTTCGAGCATCGGCCCCAGCCAGATCCGGTTGCCGACGGCGTCGATCCGGCGGGCCGCCTCCAGGTCCTCCGGCGAGGCGGTCAGCGGGCGGACCTCGTGGAGGTTGAGGGAGACCGCGAGCTGAGCGCCCCCGGGCAGCGCGGACCGCAAGGCCTGTACGGCGAGGCCGTGACCGAGGTTGAGGTGGTGGGCCGCGCGCAGGGCGGCGACCGGATCGGTGCGGCCCGGTGCGTGGACCCCCGAGCCGTAGCCGAGGAACGCGCTGCACCAGGGCTCGTTGAGCGTGGTCCAACGCTGCACACGGTCTCCGAGCGCCTCCGCGACGAGCCCCGCGTACTCGGCGAAGCGCTCGGCGGTGGAGCGCTCCGGCCAGCCGCCCGCGTCCTCCAGATCCTGGGGCAGGTCCCAGTGGTAGAGGGTGAGGGCGGGCTCGATGCCATTGGAGAGCAGCTCGTCGACGAGCCGGCGGTAGAAGTCCAGCCCCCGCTGGATGGCCGGGCCCCGGCCCGTCGGCTGCACCCGGGACCAGGAGACGGAGAACCGGTAGGCGCCCAGCCCGAGTTCGGACATCAGCCGGACGTCCTCGCGGAACCGGTGGTAGTGGTCCACCGCCACGTCGCCGGTGTGGCCTTCGAAGACCTTGCCCGGGGTGTGCGAGAAGGTGTCCCAGATGGATGGCGTCCGGCCGTCCTCACGGGCGGCGCCCTCGATCTGGTACGCGGCGGTGGCCGTGCCCCACAGGAAGCCGGGCGGGAAAGAGCGGACGGCGGTGAGTGGACGGGTCTCGGACGCGGTCATAAGAGAGCGCTCCCAACGCGAGAGGGGTGGTGTGGTGCCGGATGGTGTGGTGCCGGGCGGTGCGCCCGACGAGCCCTTCGGTCCCGTCAGTTCTTGACGGCGCCGGCGGTGATGCCGCCCACGATGTGCTTGCCGAGCACGGCGAAGACCAGGAGCAGGGGCAGGGTGGATATGAGCGCCCCGGTCAGGACGACGGCCTGGTCGACGGTGTGGTTGCCCGCGCCGAGGCCGGCCAGGGCCACCTGGAGGGTCGGACTGCCGTCGGGGGTCAGCGCGATGAACGGCCAGAAGAAATCGTTCCAGGCCTGGACGAAGACGAGCATCCCCAGGACCGCCATCGCGGGCCGGGCCACCGGGAACACCACGTGCCAGATGATGCGCAGGCTGTGGGCGCCGTCCATCCGGGCCGCCTCGACCAGCTCCACGGGGAGTGCCTCGATGAGGTACTGGCGCATGAAGAACACGCCGAAGGCGGCGACCAGGGAGGGCAGGATGACCGACTGGAGCTGATCGACCCAGCCGAGGTCGGTGATGATCTGGTAGAGCGGGATCACGCTCAGCTGGGGCGGGATCGTCATGGTCGCCACCACGAGGGCCAGCAGCGCGCCCCGGCCCTTGAAGGCCAGTTTGGCGAAGGCGAAGCCGGCCAGGGTGGAGAACAGGACGGTGGAAAGGGCCACGAGCCCGGCCACGACCGTCGTGTTGACCAGCGCCTCGCCCATGTCGACCTGGTTCCAGGCGAAGGAGAGGTTGTCGAAGAGCCGTGGACCGGGCAGGAGCGGGGCCGGGGCCTCGACCACGCGCTCGCCCGAGTGGGAGGCGGCGACGAGGTTCCAGTACAGCGGGAAGAGGGAGAAGAGGGCAGCGATACCCAGCAGGACGTACGTCAGCGGTCCCGCGTGGTGCTGGCGGCCGGGCGCCGGGCGAAGACGCCGGGCACGCGGAGCCGCGGCGGCGGTCGGGTCGAGTGTGCGGGCCATGAGGTCAGCTCCCCGGCTGCTTGCGAGTACGGCTGTGGCTGCTACGGGTGCTGCCGCGGCGGTCGCGGTCGCGGTTGGCGCCGCGCTTGCGCTGCGACCGGGAGACCAGCGCCTGGACGCCGCCGATGAGCAGCAGGAGCAGCAGCATGACCCAGGCGATGGCGGAGGCCTGGCCCAGCGCACCGGTCACCCACCCCTTCTCGTACATGAGCAGGCTCAGCGTCTGGAACTGGTTCCCGCTGCCACCGCTGATGCCGACGCTGCCGCCGAAGAGCATCGGCTCGCCGAAGAGCTGGGTGGCACCGATCGTGGAGACGACGACGGTGAAGAGGATCGTCGGCCGGATCGAGGGGATGGTGACGCTGAGGAACTGGCGCAGGCGCGAAGCCCCGTCCAGCGCCGCGGCCTCGTAGAGGTCCTGAGGGACGGACTGCATCGCCGCCAGGTAGATGAGCGCGTTGTACCCCGTCCAGCGCCAGGTGACGATCGTCGAAATGGCGATCTGCGCGGGCCACTTGGAGGACTCCCAGGCGACCGGCTCGAAGCCGACCCAGCCCAGGGCCGTGTTGATCAGGCCGTAGTCGGTGTTGAACAGCTGGGCGAAGACGAGCGTCGCCGCCGCGATCGAGGTGGCGTACGGGGCCAGGACCGCGACGCGGAAGAACCCGCGGCCGCGGAGCTTGTAGTTGAGCAGGTGCGCCAGGCCGAGGGCCATCAGCAGCTGCGGAACCGTCGACATCACACCGATGCTGAAGGTGTTGGCGAGCGCGTTCCAGAAGAACTCGCTGGTCGCCAGCGAGCTGTAGTTCTCCATCCCCTTCCACTGCGCGCTGCCGCCGAGCTCGACCCGGTGGAGCGAGAGCCAGCCCGTGTAGATCAGGGGGAAGAGCCCGAAGGCGGCGAAGGTGAGGAAGAAGGGGGCGACGAAGACGTAGGGGACCGCCTTCAGGTCCAGGCGGTAGAGCGTGCTGCGCCATCTGCCCGGACCGGAGGGGTGCTTACGGGAGCCGGGGTCGGCGGCGGGCGGCGGCGCGGGCGGCGGGGAGCCGCCGCCGGTCGCCCGTACGGAGGTGGCCACGGGGCGTCCTTCCAGGTGGATGCCGTGCGGTGGTGCGGTGGTGCGGACGGCGACGGCCCGCCGCTCGCGGGCGGCGGGCCGTCGCGCGGCCCCCGCTACTGGTCGATCTTGTCGTCGACCAGCTTCTTGACGTTCTCCCAGGCCTTCACCGGGTCGGTGCCGCGCTGCTCGATGTCGAGGATGCCGTTGTCGGTGAGGAAGGTCTTCACCTGGCCGTCCCACCGGCTGATCGGGGCGGGTGAGATGCCGGCAGCGGCCTGCGAGTAGATCTTGCCGACCGGGGTGTCGCCGAAGTACGGCAGCTTGGCGTCCTGCACCGCCGGGGAGGACAGCGTGTCCTTGGAGGACGGGATGTTGCCGTTCACGCCGAAGACCTTGGAGTGCTGCGCCGGAGCGGTGAGCCAGGCGGCCAGCTCGGCCGCCTCCTTGGCGTGCTGGCCCGACTTCGGAACGGCGAGGAAGGAGCCGCCCCAGTTCCCGGCCACCGGCGGCGCGGCGATGTCCCACTTCCCCTGGTTCTCGGCGCCCGCCTGCTCCTTGATGATGCCCGTCATCCAGCTCGGACAGGCGACGGTGGCGAACTTCGAGTTCTTGAAGGCCGCGTTCCAGCTGCCCTTCTCGTCGAACTGGCGCAACTTCGCGGTCAGTTCGCCCTTCGCCGCCGCCATGGCGGTGTCCCACGCCTTCTTCACGCCGGGGCTGTTCTCGTAGTCCAGCTCGCCCTTCGTGTTGGCGTACTGGACCGGCTCGCTGGAGACCACGGCGTTGAACAGGCCGCTCGCGGAGTCGTGGAAGGAGGTTCCCTCGGGGGCGCTCTTCTTGTACGTCTCGCCGGTCTGGATGAACTTCGCCCAGTCGCCGGCCCAGAGTTCGGCGACCTGGGCGCGGTCGGTCGGCAGCCCGGCCTTGGCGAAGAGGTCCTTGTTGTAGCAGATGGCCATCGGGCCGATGTCCGTGCCGAGGCCGATGACCTTGCCGTCGCCCGTCGTGGCCTGCTTGACCTTCCAGTCGAGGAACGCGCCGAGGTCCGCGCCGCCCGTCTTGCCGAGGTCGGCCCACTTGTCCGCCAGGGCGGGCCCGGTCGCTTCCGCGATGTAGCCCACTTCGAGGGCCTGGATGTCCGCGAGACCGCTGTCGCGGGAGAGGCGCAGCTTGAGCGTGTCCCAGTACTTCTGGCCGTCGGCGACGTTCGACTCTTCGATCTTGATGTTGGGGTGGTCCTTCTCGTACTCGGCGTAGAGCTTGGCCCCGGTGGTGTTGTCGTAGCCGAAGGAACCGAAGGTCCCGATCCGCAGCGTGATCTTCTCGCCGCCGGCCGCGCCGTCGTCGCTGTCGCCGGTGTCGCCGCAACCGGTGAGCAAGGCCGCACCGGTCATGACGGCGAGGGCCGCGGCGACCGTGGTGATCGCGGGGCGGCGTCCGTGTCTGCTGCTGGAAGTGCGCATTCCACTCTCCTCGTCCAAGGTGGTGCTCGTTGTGCGCCCGGCGGTCCGGCGGGCTGTTCGCGGCTCGGCGAGGGTCCGGCCCGGACCTGATGTGAAGGGCGTTGTCGCATCCCTGAGTGGGAGCGCTCCCACGTCGTTGCCGGAAGATTGCTGCCTGGCGGGTGCGGGTGTCAAGGGATGGGCGCGGATTGGTCGCGAGGAGCCGTTCGGTGGCCACCGTGCTCCGACCGGCCGGGAGTTCCGTCGCGCCAGGGGTGAGACCCGTGGCACCCGACGGAGATCGCGGCTAGTGTGGGAGCGCTCCCAAGCGCTCGGGACCCGCCGCGTACCGTCTGCCGCGCGGTCCGGGGGAGGGGGTGGATTCTGCCCTGCGCGATGAGTGGGGCCCGGCCCGGTCCGGCGTGGTCCGGCGTGGAACGTGAGGAGGCGGGAGGGAGTTGGAGGTCGTGAGCGGACGGCGGAACGGCAGGCCCACGCTGGAAGAGGTCGCGGCCCTGGCCGGCGTCGGCCGCGGCACGGTCTCGCGGGTGATCAACGGCTCGCCGCGGGTGAGCGAGCAGGCCAGGGAGGCCGTCGTCCGTGCCGTCGCCGAGCTGGGGTACGTACCCAATCAGGCGGCCAGGGCGCTGGCCGGCAACCGGACCGACGCGGTGGCCCTCGTCATTCCGGAGACCGAGGCCCGGCTGTTCGCGGAGCCGTACTTCCTCGACCTGATCCGCGGGGTGAGCGCCGAGCTCGCCGACGCCGACAAGCAGTTGCTGCTCACCTTGGTGCGGACCGGGTCCGAGCGGGAGCGGCTGGAGCAGTACCTCGCCGCCCAGCGGGTCGACGGCGTACTGCTGGCATCCGTACACGGCGACGATCCGCTGCCCGACCGGATCACGCGCCTCGGGTTGCCCGTCGTCATGAACGGGCGGCGCTCGGAAGCCGAACGCGTCGCCTACGTGGACTCCGACAACATCGGCGCGGGCCGGGCGGCCGTCGCCCACCTCGTGGGCCGGGGCCGGTGCCGGATCGCGACCATCAGCGGGCCGCTCGACATGTACGTGGCCCGCGCGCGCCTGGGCGGCTACCGTGCGGGGCTCGCCGAGGCCGGAATCCCGCCCGACGAATCCCTCGTGGCCACCGCGGACTTCACCGAGGAGGGCGGCCGGCTGGCGATGCGCGAACTCCTGGAGCGCGATCCCGGCCTGGACGCGGTCTTCGCCGCTTCGGACGTGATGGCGGCCGGCGCGCGCGGCGTGCTGCGCGAGACGGGGCGCCGGGTCCCCGAGGACGTCGCCCTCGTCGGGGTCGACGACTCCGCAGTGGCCCGGCTGATGGATCCGCCCCTGACGAGCGTGCGTCAGCCGATCGAGGAGATGGGCCGCACGATGACCCGGCTGCTGCTCCAGAAGATCGCGGAGGCCTCGGGGGCAGGTGCCGCGGCGACAGCGTCGGCGGAAGCGACGAGGGGAGCGGCGATGGGGGCGACGGCGGGAGCGGCCGAGGAGGCGACGGCGGGAGCGGCGGCGAGGCCCGAGGAGCCCCGCCGGGTGCTGCCCACGGAGCTGATCGTGCGGGATTCCTCCTGAACGCCTTGCCCTGAGGGCATAGGGTGTTGCTTGTGACGCAAGACGGTGGCGAGATGGACAGCCTGGTACGCAAACGGATCCGGGCCCTGCGCCTGGCGCAGGGGTGGTCCCTCGAGGAGCTGGCCTCCCGCGCCCAGGTCAGCCAGTCCACGCTCAGCCGCATCGAGAACGGCCAGCGCCGCCTGGCCCTGGACCAGCTGGTCACTTTGGCGCGGGCCCTGGACACCTCCCTGGACCAGCTCGTCGAGACCGCCACCGAGGACGTCATCACCAGCCCGACGATCGACGCGGCGCGCGGGCGCATGCGCTGGCCCATAAGGTCGGACCCCGGCATGAGCGTCGTGCGTCAACGCCTGACGAACCCCCCGCCCGACAGCCCGTCGAGCATGCGGGCCCATCCCGGTCGCGAATGGCTCGTCGTCCTGTCCGGCACCGCGGTCCTGCTGCTGGGCAACCGGCGCATCCGCGTGGAGACGAACCAGGCGGCGGAGTTCCCCACGATGCTGCCGCACGCCATCGGCGCCGAGGGCGGACCCTGCGACATCCTGGGCATCTTCGACCGCGACGCCCGCCGCGGCCACCAACGCGGCGGCGAGGCCTGAGCCGGTCACCGATCGAGGCTTGAGCCGGTCACCGATCGGGGCCTGAGTCGGTCACCGATCGACGTCTGAGCCGGTGGCCGCTCGCGCTGTGGTCCGGCCGCAGCGTGCGGAGCCGTACGGAACCCGGAGGTTCCGTACGGCTCCGGCCCACGAGCGGGACGTCGGCTCAGCGGCCGTGCGTCACAGTGCCGGGTGGGCGTTCTTCATGAGCTCCTGGAACTGCGCCGAGAACCACTGGCCGGCGAGCGGTGCGTTCGCAAGCGCCCCTGACATGCTGTTGCCGTTGCGCGCGTTACCCGTGTACGTCGGGTCGCACATCCGGTCGAAGCCCTTCCCCTCGTCGTTCGGGATCTCCTTGCTCGCCCCGTCCGACTCGCCCGGCGGCTTGACCCACACGTACGCGTCGATCCCCGCCGCCGGAGCCGCCGTCGGCCGCTCGCCGAGGCCTGCGCCCGACTGGTTGCACCAGTTGCCGAGGTGGATGCGCCGGTCGTAGCGGCCGCCGTTGACGTACGTGTCCACGCTCGTCAGCGCGCCGGGTCCGGTCGGCCGGGCCGTGCCGCCCCAGCCGTTGCGGGAGGTGTCGACCAGCATGCCGATGTTCGTGTCGAAGCCCAGGGAGACCAGCTTGGACCGCATGGCCTGGGCGTACGAGACCTCGTCCGTGTACCGGTTCCAGTCCACCCACTTCGACTGGCGTACGGAGGTGCCGTTGACGGAGTCCTCGATCCGGAAGTGGTCCTCCTTCAGTGCGCTGTAGTTGGCCGTGTTCACGATGAACCCGTGGACCTTGGCGAGCGTGGACCCCTCGGCGGTGGCAGCCTGCTTGAACATCTCCGCGGAGGCGCCGAAGTTGTCGTCCCAGCCCAGCCAGCCGTGGTGGCCCGCGTCCACGTAGTTGTAGACGTTGGCGATCGAGCCGAGCTTGTTGAGCGCGTAGCCGACGCCCTTGATGTAGTTGCCGTTGGTCTTCATCACGTCGCAGTTGGCGGTGGCCGTCGGGCGCCCGGAGACGTTGGTGACCAGGTTCGGCAGCGAGTCGATCTCGACCGTGGTGACGATCCGCAGACCCGCGTACTTGGGGTCGGCCAGGATCGCTGCGATCGGGTCGATGTACTGCGTCTTGTACTTGTCGATCTCCGTGGGGCCCAGCTCGCCGTTGGAGGCCAGGGCGGAGCAGTCCCGGCCCGGCAGGTTGTAGATCACCAGCTGGACGACGAGCTCGCCGGCACCCTTCTGTGTCAGGGCCGCGTTGAGGTGGTCGCGCAGGCCCATGCCGCCGTTCACGCCCTGGATGGCGGCGGTCCGGTCCAGCCAGACGGCGGTGGGCTGGTTCGCCACCTTGGCGCCGCCCGGCTCGGCGGCGGCCTTGGCGGACCACTCGGGGTTCACGTACACCTTGGCGCCGGCGTACGGGTTGTCGGCCTTGTTGCCGGACGGCGGGGTCGTCGGCGGTGTGGTGGGAGGTGTGGTGGGAGGTGTCGTCGGGGGAGTGGTCGGCGGCTGGGTCGGCCCGGCGCCGTTGCACGTGACGCCGTTGAGCTTGAAGGTCGCGGGAACCGAATTCGTGCCGCTGTACGAGGCGTTGAACCCGAAGGACGTCGAACCGCCCGTGGTCAGGTTCCCGTTGTAGGAGAGGCTCTTGGCGCTCACGGCGGCCCCGGACTGGGTGATCTCGGCGTTCCAGCCCTGGGTGACCCGCTGGTCGCCCGCGTAGGACCATTCGACGGTCCAAGCGGACACCGGGTCACCGGTGTTGGTGACGATCACATTGGCGCCGAACCCGGTGTTCCACTGGTTGGCGATGTGGTACTCGACCTTGCAGCCCGCGGCGGCAGCTCCCGTGGTGGAGGCCATCGCGGTGGCGGTGGCGCCGCTCGCAGTGATCAGCCCGATGGCCGCCAGAAGGGCGGTGCGGCCGGTCCTGCGGGAGGTCGTACGCGGGGTCGTGCCCGCGGTGGTGCTGGTTGTGCGGCTCATTTCGAGGGATACCTTTCAGTTCAGGGCGCGCAGGTGGTCGCGCAGCCCGATGCCGAATGCGGTGGGTGTGCCGTCGTACGAGGTGATCAGGGCAGGTCCCGAGGAGCAGTTCCAGGTGTTCCAGGTCCAGCCGAGATACGAGAGGGAGCGGGCGTCCGACCACGCCATGACGCGGTCGATGAACGCGTGTCCGCAGGTGTTCTCGCCGATCTCGCCCGCGACCAGGGGGACCCGGGCCGCGACCGGGGCGAGTGTGGAGTCCCAACACGATTCAGTGGCACACGTGTTGAAGTTGTAGACGTGCCAGGCCGCGGCCAGATTGCCCGTCGGGTCGGTGGGGGAGTGGGTGAGCCACTGGCTCAGGTCGTTGGAGTACGCGATGCCCGGGACGAGGAGGAGATTGCGCGCCCCGGTCGTACGGACGGCGTCCACCAGGTCCTGCATGCCGGCGACCTCGTAGCCGATGCCCGGGCAGGCGCCACCGTCGCGCCAGCAGGTCCACGCCTGTGCGGTGGTGGATGTCGCCCGGTCCGGATAGGGCTCGTTGAACAGGTCGAAGGCGATCCGGCGGTCTCCCTTGAAGGTGTTCGCCACCGAGGTCCAGAACGCCGGCGCGTACTGGGCGTCCGGCATCGGCTTCTGGCAGGAGGCGTGGACGTCGGCGCACCCCGAGGAGTTGCCGGTGTACTGGCCGTAGGACCAATGCAGTTCGACGACCGGGGTCATGCCGTGCGCGAGGACCCGGGCGACCAGCCCCTTGACGGCGTCGACGTACGGAGCGCCCCGGTACTCGGGCTTGATGTTGTCGAGGCCGAGCCAGCACTCCTCGTTGAGCGGAATGCGGACGGTGTTGGCCTTCCAGTCGGCGATGGCGCGCACCGAGGCGTCGTCGACGGGGCCGTCGAAGATGCCGTTGCCCTGGACGCACATGAACTCGCCCCCGGAGCGGTTGACGCCGAGGAGGCGGCGGGTGGCGCCTTTCTGGTCGGTGAGGCGGTTGCCGGTGACGCTCAACTCGGGCGCCCCGGAGGCGGGATCGGGGGGATCGGTCGGGCCGGTGGGTGTCGGCGTAGGGGTGGGTGTGGGTGTCGGGTCCGGCCCCGGGTCGGTGTTGCAGCGGGTGCCGTTGAGCGTGAAGGCGCTGGGCGCCGTGTTCGCACCCGACCACGAGGCGATGAAACCGGTCGTCACGCTCGCACCGGTGCCGAGCGCGGCGTTCCAGCTCTCGTTCGCGGCCGTGACGGACGGACCGGTCTGGGACCACTTGGCGCCCCAGCCCTGGCTCACCGTCTGGGCTGCCGGGAAGGAGAAGCCGAGGCTCCAACCATCGAGCGCGGAACCGTTGTTGGTAACGGTGACCGCACCCTGGAATCCGCCGGCCCACTGGCCGACGACCGAGTACGTCACGGTGCAGACAGGTACGGCCGCGGCTCCTGGGGCCGTACCCATAACGGCGAAGGCGCAGCTCGCCATCGCCAGCGCTGCCCCTGTGAGCAGCGCGAACGGACGTGGGGGATGTCGCATGAGCGAGTCCTTGCAGCGAGGGCACGCCCTGGCGGCGCGCCGACTGACGGAATCGCTCCCACTGGTTGGGGCCAGACCGTAGCGGCAACTGACTCCGAGCAAAAGAGCAGTTGACGAATTTGGTCGCTGAAGGTCTTCGACTCTTCATGCATCTTGACGCCGTTGCGTCCCGTCTGCACAGTGGGAGCGCTCCCACTGGTTCAGAGCTTGTGCTCATTGCCCTTCGACGCCCCGTTTCACCGAGTCGCGAGGAGAACCATCGACATGCCGGAACGCCCCCCCCCACACCAGACGCTCGGATGTCCCGGCCCGCCCAGCCCAGCCCGAACAGGTCGGCCTCAGTGAGTACGCCGCCCAGCACCGGGCCCAGACGGAGCCGATCGACAGGACGGCCCCGTACAGGCGGTGTGCGGGCGCAACGGGAGCGGCCCCCCGTGCCCGCTCGTGGTTCCGGTGAGCGGACGCGGGGGGCCGGGGGAGTCGGGTGCCGGGGTGCTGCCCGGGCGGATCACACGTCTCAGGCAGTGGGGAAGTCGTCGGCGGAGCGGACGCGGTCGCGCATCCAGACGCCGGCCGGCTTGAGGGAACTCGTGCCGGTCCACGGGCCGTTGCCGTCACAGGTGCCCGGCTTGAAGACCGCTCCGGTGCGGTCGTCGTCGGAGAAGTTCCAGTTGGTCCAGCTGATCTTCTTGGCCGCCATCAGGTCGAGGTACTTCTGCGACATGGTGAAGTCGTTGCTGCCCTCGCCCGCGTAGTTCTGGGTGCCGAACTCGGTGACGAACACGGGGATCCGGTCGGCGGCGCGCGAGAGGGTGTTCAGGTACTCCTCGCGGTGCGAGTAGGCGTAGAAGTGGAACGTGTACATGATGTTGGACGCGTTGACCTGGTTGTCCACCACCTCGCTCTCGTCGGCGCCGTCGGACACCCCGAACGAGGACCAGGCGCGGGTGCCGACGAGGACGGGCGTGTTGGGGTCGATGTTCCGGATGACCGGGATGATCTGTTCGGCGTAGGTCTTGACCTTGGCCCAGCTCACGCCGTTCGGCTCGTTGGCGATCTCGTAGAAGAGGTTGTTCTTGCCCTTGTGGCGACCGGCGATCGCGGTGAAGAACGTCTTGGCCTTGGCCAGGTTGTAGTTCGGGTCGCCGGGGTCGAGCATGTGCCAGTCGACGATCACGTACATGCCCCGGACCGTCGCCTGCTCGATGAGCGAGTGGACGAGGTCGGTGAACTTCTGCGGGTCGGTCTCGTAGCCGTCCTCCTGCACGTACGTGGACGCGGTGGGGCCCGGATCGACAGCACGGTCCCGGCCCGCCCGGACACGTACTACGGGCTCTCCAAGGCCTTCGGCGAGAACCTGGCCTCGCTCTACGCCGACAAGTACGGGGTGGAGACCGTCTCCCTGCGCATCGGCTCCTGCTTCGCCGAGCCGCGCTCGGTCCGCATGCTCGCCACCTGGCTGAGCCCGGCCGACTGCGCCCGCCTCGTGCACGCCGCCCTCACCGCGCCCGACGTGGGCCACACCGTCGTCAACGGCATCAGCGCCAACACCCGTGCCTGGTGGGACCTCGCCTCCGCGCGGGCCCTCGGCTACGACCCGCAGGACGACGCCGAGGCCTACGCCGAGGCCCTCCTCGCCACCCACGGCCCCCTCGACCCGGACCACCCGGACGCCCGCTACGTCGGAGGCTCCTTCACCCGCGCGGACCCGCACCGCTCGGTGTGACGCGGGAGCCGTCCCGGACACCCGTAGGCCGCCCCCGCGTACCACCGGCTCCTCGTCACGGGCTACCGGGACGGCCGGCCCGAGCCCCTACTTCGTGGTTGTGGTGTCGATCGACGGGGCCGTACCCGTGCCGGGCCGGCCCCGGTGGTCAGGAGACGGGGTCGAGGAGTACGTCGAAGGCGGCGGGAAGTGCCTTCCAGGCCGCCCGCCCCGCCGTGTATTCGTCATCGGTGAGCAGGCAGGACTCGAGGAGCCGGGTCAGGCCGTGCCGGTCGAGGCCGGGTGAGGTGAAGACGAGGTGCTGGCAGCAGTCGCCGTGCTCGGGGTGCCAGTCCAGCGAGGCCGCCGCCCTGCGCACCGGCGGCACCATCTCCCAGGCGGCGTCCGGCAGCGAGGCGAGCCACGGGCCGGCGTTCTCGACGCACAGGGCGCCGCCCGCCGCGTCCCAGGCCAGCAGGGTGTCGGGGCGGTCGGCGAGCCAGAAGCGGCCGCGGCTGCGGGCTGCGGCGCAGCAGAGGTCCTCCAAGGCCGCGTAGAGGCGTTCGGGGTGGAAGGGGCGGTGGCGGCGCCAGACGAAGGTGGCGACCCCCGCTTCGTCGGCTTCCTGCGGCAGCAGGGCGCATGCCGGGTGCTGGGCGGCGGCGGCCGCTTCCACGTCGAAACCGGCGAAGGTCAGCTGCGCGAGCGCGCCGGATGCGGCGGACACCTGACGGGCGGTCGGATGGAGCTGGGCCAGGAGGGCCCGGTCCTGCGCGTCCGCACCCTCCCCGTCGACGAGGGCCAGTACGGAGGCGTACTCCAACTGCCGCGCCCAGGTGTCCCCGACCGTCCGCCGGTCGGCGGCGGCCGCGGCGAGGCCCGTTTCCGCCAGGTCGTCGCCGTTGACCAGGTAGGGGAGCACCAGAGCCGGGTCGACCGCCGTGATCACGCCCGTGAGATCGAGTACGCCGGCTCCGTGAGCGACCACGACCTCGGCCATCGCCTTGGGCTCGACGGAGTCCCACAGCTCGACCACCGCGAGCCGGGTCAGGCCGCCGTCGGCCAGCCGTTCCAGCTCGGGGACCAGGTCCTCGCGCAGTGCGCAGCAGGCACAGTCGTTCAAGAGGGGAGTCTCGCCGCGGGACAGCTCGCCGGAAGCGTCGCGCACCAGGCGCCGCACCGTGCCCGTCGGCGCGGTGGCCAGGTCGTGGTGGAGGGCGACGCTTCCGGGCACGGTGCGCAGCAGCCGGTCCACGACCTCTTTGCGGGCGTCGGAGTGGAGCCCTCCGACGATGACGACGGGCAGGGTCACGGCTTGCTCCCGTAGCGGCGCTCGAAGCGCTCGACGCGGCCGGCGGTGTCCAGGACGCGGGCGGTGCCCGTGTAGAAGGGGTGGCTCTGGGAGGAGATCTCGACGTCGATGACGGGGTAGGTGTTGCCGTCCTCCCAGTCGACGGTCTTCTGGCTGGTTGCCGTGGACCGGGTGAGGAAGGCGAAGTCGGCGGCCTTGTCGCGGAAGACGACGGGGCCGTAGGCGGGGTGGATTCCGTGCTTCATGGGGTGTCCTTCAGGCAGGGGAGCGGGTCAGCGTTCTTCACGGAAGTCGACGTGCCGACGCACCACCGGGTCGAACTTGCGGAGCACCATGCGGTCCGGGTCGTTCCGGCGGTTCTTGCGGGTGACGTAGGTGTATCCGGTGCCCGCGGTGGAGCGGAGCTTGACGATCGGGCGTACTTCGTTGCGTGCCATGCCGCTACTATACGGGAATGGAAATCATTTCCAATAACAGTTTCGGCTCAGAGAGAGGCAGGTAACACCTTGTCCGCCCACTGCCAACTGACCGGCGCCAAGCCGGGCTTCGGCAACGCCATCTCCCACTCGCACCGGCGCACCGCCCGCCGCTTCGACCCCAACATCCAGCGCAAGCGCTACTGGCTGGCCGGCGAGGGCCGCCACGTCCGCCTGACCCTGAGCGCGAAGGCGATCAAGACCGTCGACCTGATCGGCGTCGAGGCGGCCGTGGCCCGGATCCGCGCCCGTGGAGTGAAGGTCTGATGGCGAAGAAGAGCAAGATCGCGCAGAACGAGAAGCGCAAGGCGATCGTCGAGCGGTACGCCGCCCGGCGCGCCGAACTCAAGGAGACCGCGCGACGGCCCTCCTCGACGGAGGCCGAGCGCCGCGCCGCATCCGCGGAGCTGCGAGCACAGCCCCGCGACGCCAGCGCGACCCGGATCCGCAACCGGGACGCCGTGGACGGCCGACCCCGCGGACACCTCCGCAAGTTCGGACTCTCACGCGTCCGGATGCGGGAGCAGGCACACGCCGGATTCCTCCCGGGAGTCACCAAGTCGTCCTGGTAGCGGCTGAAACCAGGCGAACCGGGGTATCCGTCGAGAGTGCGGGCCCACGTCCCCGGCGGGACGTGGGCCCGCACGCCGACGTCTCGCGGATGGTGTGGCGGGAGAAGCTGCCGTTCCCGGCCGGGAAGGCCCGGGCGGCCGACGCGATCGAGCGGTTGGCGGCAGACGACGACCCTTCGTCAGGTGGAGGCAGGGCGATCCGGCCGACGGCGGCCGACGGCGGCCGACCGGCCTCGGGACGAGGTTCTCGATCCGCGCTTCGCGGTCGGGCTCCGCTGAGCGAAGATCGCTCCATGGACCACGTCATCGACCTCGATCAGGCGGTCGCCGAGATCACCGCACGCCTTCCCGCCTGGACGGAGTCCGGACTCGAGCCGGGGCCGGTCACGTGGCTGGACCAGGCCGCGCCCTGGCCTCAGAGGCTGGAGACCCACCGGGCCCTCATTGCCGACCCGTGTTCGATCGGCGTACGCATCCGGGGCGCCGACGGTTGGCGCGAGCTGCAACTCGTCCTGTACAGAGGCGGCTGGGCGGACCTCGACGCACTGACCGACGAGGAGCTCGTCACCGAATGTCCTCGGATCGCCTCCCCGGAGGAGTTCGGCAACCTCCTCGACTCCTCCGTCACGCGGTTTCTCGGCACCGGCCGGCGCCCGGCCGTCTGACGCGAGGGCGAGAGCGAGAGCACGGCGAGCGCCACGCCAGGCGGGCCTCGCCTGCACTGGGGGCTGGCAACCCCCCTTTATCCGGTCCCCGTCCGCCTCCGTGAGGCAGAATGCCGATCATGGATCATCCCCGTCTGTTGACCACAGAGGCCGCGGTGAGCGCGGTACGCGCCCTCGCCGACGAGTACCGCCTGACGATGACCGTCACCGAGGACATCGGCGCGGACCAGACGTCGCGCCGCACCTCGGCCGGCGCCTTCGTGACGGTGGATCCCGACGGCTCGCTGCCACACGAGGCGTTCGTCGAACTGGCCGGTGCCCCGGAGGTGAGCGTCAGGATCTTCCCCGAGGACGACGCGAAGATCACGGTGGACGGCGTCGAGTTCCAGGATGTGCCCAAGGACTCCGTTCCTGCCTTTCTCCGGTCCGTCTACGGCGGCCTGGCCTTCACGAAGGGCCGGTTCTTCCCTCCGGGCCAGTGGCTCGTCGTGCCGGTGCCCGGTGACGAGACGTACCAGGAACTGATCGCGTCCGTCACGCTGACCCCCTGGCTCGCTCGCAGCGCCCGCAACTGACGCCCAGGGCCACGGGCTTGCGGCAGTGGGAGCGTGGTGTTTCCCAGTGACGCGGGTTCACGGAAGGGGCGCGTTGGTCAGGCGGATGCGCCGCGGGCGGCTTGCACCATTTGGATCAGGGGGGTGATGTCCCTTTCGAAGGTGAACTCGCGCACGAGAGTGGCCCAACGGCTGCCCTCCCGGTGCCAGACGAAGTTGTAGCGCGCCGGGACCCCGTCCTCGAGTCGGTGCATGACGATCGATCCCTGGTCGCCGTACACCGTGGTGGCCAGGAACCGGACGTCATCGACCGTCTCACCCACCCTCTGGCCCTGGTCCCGCAGGGCGCGGAAGCGCGCCATGAACTCGCCCTTCGTCAAGGTCACCACCTGGCCGGCCTCGTCGCACCGGATGTTCTCGAAGTCCGGGTCGTACAGGGCATCCAGGGCTTCCACGTCCATCGCCAGACCGGCGTTCAGGTACTCCCGCATACGCTCCACAAGCGACTGATCCACGACGACTCTCCCTTGCTTCGGGTGCCCTGCACAGGTCTCGCGGGCGGGCCAGCGCACTCAGGGACGCCGGCGACCACGTCTTCATCTCAAGGTCGCGGAACCTGCCGACAGATCACCGACAGATCACCGACAGATATCCGTCAATCGCCGACGGGCGCCCGAGAAGACCAAGTGAGTGGGATCAGCTCGTCCGGAGCGGGACTGCGGACGTGTTCGTCGGCGCGAACCACGGCGAGGAAGGCGTGGGCGAGCATGGCCAGGGTGGCCCAGCGAGACCATGAGGTGAAGCGACGGACCTGGTGCTCGTCCAGTCCGGCCAGGCCCTTTCCGGATGGGAAGGTCTCTTCCACCCGCCACCGCGATCCAGCAACGCGGACCAGCGTGGCCAGGGGCATCAGGGTGGGCGAGAAGCAGCGGTAGTAGGCGAGTTCACCGGTGGTGCGGTTGCGGCGGACCAGCAGCTGGTGACTGCCGGGCCGGGGCTCGACCAGGTCGATAACAGCCCAGTCGTAGAAGCGGTAACCCTTGGCGCCGGCCCCTGCCGACAGCTTCTGCCAGGCCCGCTTTGGCACCTTCGCGGCTAGGGCATCCGCGGGGAACTTCCCCGCACCGGTTGCAACCTCGGCTGAGCAGGCGATGGCGAGCACGTAGCCGACCGTGCGTTCTTCCAGCGCGGACCGCAACTTCGGGTTGCCGCCATAGACCTCGTCGCCGGCGACCCAGCCCACGCCGTGCCCAGCGTCCAGGAACCGGCCGATCATGCGGGCGGCCAGTTCCGGCTTGGTCGCGAAGACGGTGTCCTCGCCCAGACCCGCGGTCCGGCAGCGGTCCCGGTCACGCGTCCACGAGCGCGGGATGTGCAACTCCCGATCTACCGCCGCGTGCCCGCGCAGTCCCGCGTAGGCAAGGTAGACCGCGACCTGGGCGTTTTCGATCCTCCCGGCGTGCCGGTGTACTGGCGCTGGACACCGACGGTGTGGGTGCCCTTCTTCAGGTCGCCGGTCTCGTCGACTACGAGGAGTGCTTGGTCATCGTGCAGCTGATCCACCACGTAATCGCGGACGTCGTCACGTACCGCGTCGGCGTCCCAGGAGGCCCGGCACAGCAGATGCTGCATGCCGTGCGGAGTCGCTTCCCCGGCCCAGTCGGCGATCGACCATCAGTTCTTGCGCGGCAGGTCCGACAGCAGTCCGAGCACCAGCCCCCCGTTCGATGATCAACGGTGGCCGTACGCGTTCCCACATCGACCCCACCAGCAAGATCACGATCTGGCGAGTCCGCCGTGGCGGGCGAGTGCTTCTGTCCTGTTTCCCCCAAGGCACCGCCAACCGCGCTGTGGATGCCTTCGGCGGCAGGGTTCGGTCAGCCGCTCTACCCGTAGTTCATGAACCAGTGAGTGTCGAAAAAGCGGGCCATCGTGAACGGGTGGTGCGGGTCGATGAGGATGCGGCAGACGAACTCAGCGGCTTGGCAGTCGAAGGGGACGTCCTCACCGTCGAAGGACCGGACCACGACAGGCCAGCGGTCGGGGTCGTCGCCGTCGGCCCTCCAACAATACAGGTTCTCGTGCTCCGTGCCTGCCCAGATGAGCAGGCCGTCCTCCCTGAGGTCCGTCCACGGCTCCTGGTTCAGGTCCAGGAATCCGTCGAAGGCGCCCTTGCCGAACGTCTCGACCATGCGCTTGTAGTCGCTCGGCAGCGCGGTGCCCAGGCGGGACTCCATCTCCGCCCAGTCCATGTCCGGCCGCTGGTCGGACTGTGTCCAGCCGGTGATCAGTCTGAGCCGCTCCATCCAGTCGATGTCCTCGCTCTCGTCCTCGTCCTCGTCCGGAGCGACACCCAAGGGCTCGGGCACCTCTCTGCCAGCGATTACCAGCACCGACCGCTCGGTCCCTTCGGCGTCCCGCGCCGTCCCCGTGCCGACCCACTGATCCCCGTACGCCCACGCCCGTAGC
This sequence comes from Streptomyces sp. ISL-66, assembly GCF_018614135.1. Classification (GTDB taxonomy): domain Bacteria; phylum Actinomycetota; class Actinomycetes; order Streptomycetales; family Streptomycetaceae; genus Streptomyces. The sequence goes on along the minus strand of NZ_JAGGOW010000041.1, from coordinate 1,172 downwards.
GTCACGGCGCGGTCCTCGAAGGGGACGAGGAGAGCCGCGCCCCTAGAATCGTCGACCGTCGGATCGGTGAAGCCATCGAGGACGAGGGTGCGCGGGACGCCATACCTGCCTGCGAGTAGGTCGGTCAGGTCCTGCGGGTCCAGATCGCCGGGCAGGTACATATAGCCGTCCCCCGGGCCGAGTCGGGCCAATAGGTCGTTGACGGCCGCTTGCGTGAGCTCCATGGCGGACAGTGAAGCGCACCGCACTGACAATGCGGCGCATCAGGCCATCGAACGCCACCTGCCAGAGTGCAGGCATTACGCTGTGACCTGCGGCCACCACATGATTTTCTGTCTTCACGCACTGATGATCAGTGGTGGCCGTACCTGATCTTCGGGTCAGCCCCCGCCGGCGAGATAGCGGACTAGATCTTGATCCAGTAGCGCCGTACGGGGCCATGTTCGGTCTCCCGTACGCCTTCGAAGACTCCACCGTGGTGCTCGATCGTCTTCACCGAGGCCGGGTTGTCGACTTCGCAGACGATCAGTACCTGGTCCAGGCCGAGCGCCCGCGCCTCGTCGAGTATCCGGCCCAGTGCCCAGGTGGCCAGCCCACGCCGACGTGAAGACGGCCGGATGCCGTACCCAATGTGGCCGAACTGCAGCACGTAGTCGTTGAGCCCGTGCCGCAGCGCGATCCCGCCGTGCACCCGGTCGCACTCGACGATCCAGCGGTACGTACAACCCCGCCCAGACTCCACCGCTTTCGGGCCCGACTCCTCAGTCAACCGCGCCACCCAGGTCGCGAACCCGTCCGGCGAGTCGACCTCGTCGGACGGCCCCAGCCCGAATCCGTCCTCGTGAAAGCCGGGACCCCACTCGTCACGCGCCAGAAGCCAGGCGGAGTGTAGGCGGGTGGTGGGCGCGATCAGTTCAGGCATACGGCGACGATACCGATCTAGATCATCACGATCTACGGCTGGAGTACTAGTGTCCTGCGCCGGAGATCCGTCGTTAGTTTGTGTATGACTGCTTCTGCGGATGTTCCGGTGCCTCGTCGAGGTCCGAAGTTGGAACCGTTGTTGTTGTCGCCTGATGAGCGTGTGGTGTTGGAGCGCTGGGTCCGCAGGGCGTCATCTGCGCAGGCAGTGGCCTTGCGGGCCCGCATCGTGCTGGCGTGTGCCGGTGCTG
>NZ_JAGGOW010000040.1 GCF_018614135.1 Streptomyces sp. ISL-66 | reverse complement strand
GCCGCCGCCCGCCCCACGCGGAGCGCGCCCCGGTGCGCGGCGCGGCGGCCGCCCGCCCGGCCACCGGCGGCTGAGCCGGACGGTACGCACGCCACCGCGCTCAGGACGGCGGGCCCCGGTCGACGACGACCGGGGCCCGCCGTCTTCGTTTCCGCGCCCGGGTGCGTGCCCGTCAGCGGCACGCCCGGACGTTCCTCCGTACCGGGTCACGCTTGTGTCACGAATTGTCTACAGCCGATCCGCCGTCGGCTTTGGGGGGACCTTTTATTTGCCGTGGCGCGACACGCCCGGCATAAATTCTCTTTCGAATTCCCCTCGAACTTCCCGCAATTCCCGCCGGACTCGGTTCTGGGCTGCGCTTCGGACTGCGCCCCGGATCCCCTCCGCTTCCCCTCCGCTTCCTTACATCTTCTCCACTTCGCGGGGCTCCAGAGACCGGGTGAGGAGATCGCGCGCGGCCCTGATCCGGTCCGCCAGTGCGGCCGGCTCGACGACCTCGAACTCACACCCGATCAGCATGATGTGAATCACCAGGACGTCGAGGTTCACCGCGCCCGTGCGCAGCAGGCAGCTCGCGTCGTCGAGGGGCTCCAGGGTTCCGTGGCTCGGCGCGATGATCCGCGCGGCCTCCGCCAGGGAAACCCGCAGACGGACGACGGCCCGGGCCGCGTAGGCACCCTGGGAGATCCCCTCGGAGACGTACGCGGCGAGATCCTCGGCGGGCGGCGGGCGCGGGGTGAAGCGGGGACCGTGCGGCGATCTGGGCTCGATCCGGTCGGCCCGGAAGGTCCGCCAGTCCTGCCGGTCCAGGTCCCAGGCGACCAGGTACCAGCGCCGCTCGGTGCACACCAGCCGGTGCGGTTCGACGGTCCGCCGGGTGACGCTGCCCGCGTGGTCCCGGTACCCGAAGCGCAGCCGCTCGGCGTCGCGGCAGACCGTCGCCAGCTCGGTCAGGACGCCGGAGTCTACGGTGGACGCGCCGGCCCCCCTCAGCATCGGCACGGTGAACTGGTTCAGCGCCGACACCCGCCCGCGCAGCCGGGACGGCAGGACCTGCTGCAGCTTGGCCAGCGCCCGTACGGAGGCCTCCCCGATGCCCTCGACCCCGTTCCCGGCGGCGGTCCGCAGGCCCACGGCCACGGCGACGGCCTCGTCGTCGTCGAGCAGCAGCGGCGGCAGCTCGGCCCCGGCCCCCAGCTGGTAGCCGCCCCCGGTGCCGGGACTGGCGTTCACGGGGTAGCCGAGCTCCCGCAGCCGGTCCACGTCCCGCCGCACGGTGCGCGCGGTCACCCCGAGCCGATCGGCCAGATCGGCGCCGGTCCATTCCCTGTGGGCCTGCAACAGGGACAGCAGGCGCAGCAGTCGCGCGGAAGTCTCGAGCATGCCCGCAGTCTGCCCTGGGGCTGGCCGGCTCCCGGACGGGGCTCCCGGACGGGGCTCCCGGACTCCGGGTCGAAGCCGAGCGTGCCGATCCGGCGGTCGCGGCCCGTTCCGCAGGAGGAACGGGTGGACCGCACGGGGTCGGGACGACAAACTAGCACCGCTAGTCCGGTGAACCTTCCGGCCACAGCACCAGGTTTCCGAGAATTCGACCCCGGCCTGCCAGGAGGCTCCGTGTCCTTCGTACCCACAGATCCGCTCGGTCTCGACGAGCTCCTCGCGCCGGAGGACCTCGCCATCCGCGACACCGTGCGCGGCTGGGCCGCCGACCGGGTGCTACCGCACATCGCCGAGTGGTACGAGAACGGCGAACTGCCCGGGATCCGGGAGCTCGCCAAGGAACTGGGGGCGCTCGGGGCCCTCGGGATGTCCCTCGAGGGGTACGGCTGCGCCGGAGCGAGCGCCGTCCAGTACGGGCTCGCCTGCCTGGAGCTGGAGGCCGCCGACTCCGGGATCCGCTCGCTGGTCTCCGTACAGGGCTCGCTCGCCATGTACGCGATCTGGAAGTACGGCTCGCAGGAGCAGAAGCAGCGCTGGCTGCCCGGTATGGCCGCCGGCGAGCTCATCGGCTGCTTCGGGCTGACCGAGCCCGACGTCGGGTCCGACCCGGGCGCCATGCGCACGTACGCGAAGCGCGAGGGCACCGACTGGGTGCTCAACGGCCGCAAGATGTGGATCACCAACGGGTCGGTGGCGGCCGTGGCCGTCGTCTGGGCGCAGACCGACGAGGGGATCCGCGGGTTCGCCGTGCCCACGGACACCGCCGGATTCTCCGCGCCGGAGATCAAGCACAAGTGGTCCCTGCGCGCCTCGGTGACCAGCGAGCTGGTCCTGGACGACGTACGGCTGCCCGCCGACGCCGTGCTTCCGGGCGTCACCGGGCTCAAGGGGCCGCTCGGCTGCCTCAGCCACGCGCGGTACGGGATCGTGTGGGGGGCCATGGGCGCGGCGCGCGCCAGCTTCGAGGCGGCGCTCGACTACGCGAAGACGCGCGAGCAGTTCGGCAGGCCCATCGGCGGCTTCCAGCTCACCCAGGCCAAGCTGGCCGACATGGCGCTGGAGCTCCACAAGGGGATCCTGCTCGCCCACCACCTGGGCCGGCGCATGGACGCGGGTACCCTGCGGCCCGAGCAGATCAGCTTCGGCAAGCTCAACAACGTCCGCGAGGCCATCGACATCTGCCGCACCGCGCGGACGATCCTCGGTGCCAACGGGATCTCCCTGGAGTACCCCGTCATGCGGCACGCCACCAACCTCGAGTCGGTCCTCACCTACGAGGGCACCGTCGAGATGCACCAGCTGGTGCTGGGCAAGGCGCTCACCGGACTCGACGCCTTCCGGTAGGTCAGGGAGGACCGGGGAACGGAGGCGGCCGGTGAGGGTCCCCCAGCTACCGCTGGGAGGTGCCCCCGGGCTCAGCTCTGGTTGAAGAAGTCGCGCGAGCGGCCGCCGGACTCGCCGTTGACGATCTGGGTGTCGGCCGGGGTCAGCAGGAAGACCCTGGTCGCCACCCGTTCGATCGAACCGCGCAGGCCGAAGGTCAGGCCGGCCGCGAAGTCGACCACGCGCTTCGCGTCGCCCGGGTCCATCGAGGAGAGGTTCACGATGACCGGGACACCGTCGCGGAACAGCTCGCCGATGCCGCGCGCGTCACGGAAACCGTCCGGGGTGACCGTCGCGATGCGGCGGCCCTGCTCGACGGCGGACTCCGAGGCCACCTTGACGCGCGGGTCCGTGACCCACTGCTCGCCGGGGCCGACCACAGAACCCCCCTGCGGGGCCTCCGCGTAGTCGTCGTCGTAATAACGCTCGTCGTCGCTGTCCTCTACGAGACCCAGCCAGGCACTCGCCTTGCGCACCGAACCCATGGACGCCTCCTTTCATCGCGGTCAGTCTGTCTTCTCTTCCGCGTCCCTATCGTCGTCCATGATGCTGACAACGCGCCAAGTGGATAGTCGCCGCGCAGGGGTTTCGTGACGGTACTGGTGCAGAACATCCGTTGCACCGTCAAGCCTCCTGGCGGCTACCGCTGCTGACTGAGTGAAAATACGACCGGTGCGACCGTACGGGTGGTCGAGGGGGACGTACGGGTGAAGCGCGGTCCCGCTACGATGCCCGTCGAGCACGGGTATACACACGGGGGAAGCGTTTTGTTCGGCATCGTCAGACCATGTACGCACCGGCTCGGTGAGCGGTTCAAGGCGGAGTGGATGGCTCATCTGTGCGGGTTGTGCCTGGCACTTCGGGGTGACCACGGCCAGTTCGCGAGGATCGTGACCAACTACGACGGGCTGCTCGTCTCCGTTCTGACGGAGGCTCAGTCCGGGCCCGCCGCGTCCGGCCGGCGCACCGCCGGTCCCTGTCCGCTGCGCGGGATGCGCACCGCCCCGGTGGCCAACGGCGAGGGGGCGCGGCTCGCGGCCGCCGTCTCGCTCGTCCTGGCCTCGGCGAAGGTGCGGGACCACGTGGCCGACCGGGACGGGCTGTTGGCCCGGGCCCCGATCGCGCTGGCGGCCCGCCGGGTGGCCAAGGGATGGGACCGGGCGGGCGCCCGCACGGGGGCCTCGCTCGGCTTCGACACGGCGGTCCTCGTCGACGCCGTGGACCGCCAGGCGGGCATCGAGACCCTGGCCGGCCCCGGCACGCCGGTGCTCGTGGTGACGGAGCCGACCGAGACCGCCACGGCCGCCGCGTTCGCCCATACCGCGACCCTCGCCGGACGGCCAGGCAACGCCGCCGCGCTCGCCGAGGCGGGCCGCTACTTCGGACGCCTCGCGCACCTGCTGGACGCGGTGGAGGACCAGGGCGCCGACGCCGCGGCGGGCGCCTGGAACCCGCTGACCGCCACCGGGACCTCGCGCGCCGAGGCGCGCAGGCTCTGCGACGACGCCCTCACGGGCATCCGGCTCGCACTGCGCGAAGCGGAGTTCGCGGACGCGGGCCTCGCCCACCGGCTGCTCGTGCACGAGCTGCGCACCTCGGTGGACCGGGCCTTCGGGACGGCGGCCTGTGCCCATACCGTGACGGAACACGGCGTACAGGGCGCCTTCGGCCCGCCCCCGGTGGGCTTCGGCCCGCCGCCGCCCCCGCAGAGGCCGCGCCGCGGCCTGGTGCCGGGCTGCGCGGTGGCCATCGGGCTGTTCTGCACCTGCCAGCTGTGCTGTACGGAACACGACGGCCCCTGGTCGCGGCAGCGGCGGGACCCGTGGTGCGATGCCGGTGGCTGCTGCGACGGCTGCGAATGCTGCGGAGACTGCGGGTGCGGCGACTGCTGCTGCTGTCCCTGCGACGGCTGCTGAGGACCCGTCAGCCCCACTGGGCCGCGTCTGCGCCCCCTGCCCGGATCGGCACTGGCCCGGACGGCGTACCGTGCGGTTCCCGGCCGGGCCGGTGTGGAAGGGCTGAGCGGCATGAGCGCTGACGCAGTCCTCGCGGACGACCCGGCCACCGCCTGGAAGCGGTGGCACGAGCATCGGACGGCCACCGTGTCCGCCCCCTACGGGCCCCTCTCGCTGACCGGCACCCACTGGCTCGCCGACTACTCGGAAGGTCGAATTCCGGCCGTTCCGGGGGTCTGGCACGCCACCGACGGCGGGGTGACCCTGACCGCGGCCGAGGGCGACGGGATCAGCCTGGACGCGGAGCCCTTCACGGGTGACGCCGTCCTCGCCGCCGACGGCGCCCCGCCCTCGCACTCCCGGGTCGCCGTCGGCGACGTACGGCTCGTCGTGCTCCGGCGCGAAGGGGACTGGGCGGTACGCGTCTTCGACCCCGCCGCGCCGGGCCGCGCGGCCTTCGAGGGGATCGAGGCCACCCCGTACGACCCGGCGTACGCCGTGCCGGGCCGCTTCCGGCCGTACGGCGCGAGCCGGACGGTCCAGGTGGAGAACGCCGACGGGCGCTCGCGCGGCCTCGGCCTCGGCGGCGAACTGAGCTTCGAGTTCGAGGGCGCCCGCCACGCCCTCCAGGTCGCCGTGGACGAGGGCGACGGCAGCCTGTGGGCCGTCATCGGGGACGCCACGGGCGGCCGTTCCAGCTACCGCTTCCGGTTCCTCAAGCCCGGCATCCCGGCCGCGGACGGCTCGATCACCGTGGACCTCAACCGCGTACAGCTGCCGCCCTGCGCGTTCGCGGACCACTTCATCTGTCCCTTCCCGCCGCCCGGCAACACGCTGCCGTTCGAGCTGGCGGCGGGCGAACGACGGCTGAAAGGCGCCCTTGCTGGCGCCATCTGACGCCAGCACACTCCCGACAGCGTCTCTCCGGGTTTGTCAGGGGCACGACGAACGGCCTCACGTCCGCCGTGTCCCCGGCAGCCCTCCACGGGTTCCGGCACCCCACACCGTCCGGGCCCCCGATCCCCTCCGGGAGGACGACAAGTGAGGATCACCCGCATCATCGGCTCCAGGCTCTTCGCCGTGGCCACCGGCATGGCCGCCGTGGCCGCCCTGGCCGCCCCCACCGCACACGCCGACGGCGGCTTCGGCGCCGACCGGCTCGCCATCGTCGGCGCCTCGGTCCTGCGCGCCGACGTGGCCGGCACCGCATGGCACACCGACCCCGCCACCGGGACCCTCGTGGTCACCGCCGACTCCACGGTCTCCGCCGCGAGCATCGCGAGGATCCGCCGGGAGGCCGGGGCCGACGCCTCCGCGCTGCGCATCGAGCGGACCCCCGGCAAGCTGACCAAGCTGCTCTCCGGCGGCGACGCCATCTACGCCTCCAGCTGGCGCTGCTCGCTCGGCTTCAACGTGCGCAGCGGCAGCACCTACTACATCCTTACCGCCGGCCACTGCACCGACGGCGCCGGCACCTGGTGGACCAACTCCTCGCACACCACCGTCATCGGGTCCACCGTCGGCTCCAGCTTCCCGACCAACGACTACGGCCTGATCAAGTACGCGAGCAACTCCCCGGTGCCGCCCGGCACCGTCGGCGGCCAGGACATCACCAGCGCCGTCAACGCCACCACCGGCATGTCCGTCACCCGGCGCGGCTCCACCACCGGCACCCACAGCGGCTCGGTGACCGGCCTCAACGCCACGGTGAACTACGGCGGCGGCGACATCGTCTACGGCATGATCAAGACCAACGTCTGCGCCGAGCCCGGAGACAGCGGCGGCCCGCTCTACTCCGGCACCCGCGCCGTGGGCCTCACCTCCGGCGGCAGCGGCAACTGCTCCTCCGGCGGCACCACGTACTTCCAGCCCGTGGTCGAGGCACTCAACGCGTACGGGGTCAGCGTCTACTAGAGATCCATGCGCCCCCGCCGCACCCCTGGACGTCCTCCCGCCTTCTGGGAGGATGTCCAGGGCACATGCCCGCGGGGGAGGCTGGTTTCCGCATGAAACGTATCGGCGTGACCGGACACCGGTCGATCCCGGACGAGGCGCTCGGACACGTGGAGGAAGGTCTGCGAGCCGTACTGGCGGGCCATGAGGGGCCGTTGGAGGCCCTCTCCAGCCTCGCCGACGGAGCGGACCAGCTGTTCGCCGCCATCGCGCTGGAATACGGCGCGGACCTCACCGTGGTCATCCCCAGCGGGGACTACGAGGAGGGCTTCGAGGACGCCGAGGCCCTGGACCGCTACCTGGGGCTCAAGGACCGGGCCGCCCAGGAGGTCCGGATGGACTTCGCCCGCTCCACCGACGAGGCCTACTACGCCGCCGGCACCTACATCGCCGACACCTGCGACCGCCTCGTGGCCGTCTGGGACGGCCTGCCGGCCCGCGGGCACGGCGGAACCGCCGAGATCGTCGCCTACGCCCGCGCGCTCGGCAAGCCCGTCACCGTGATCTGGCGCGAGGGCGTGACCCGGGACTGAGGCCACGCCCCCCGCGCCGCCCAGGTCTCAACTGCTGTGCCGGGCCAGCCAGTCCGTGTGCTGCGGGGACACGTACCGCTCCGTCTCGTAGACGGAGGACGGCCACTGCGACTCGGTGATGGTCGTCTGCATCACGACCATCATCGCCGAGAGGTCCTGCTCGATCAGGGTGTGCGCCTCGATCAGCGGATGGTGGCGCCGCACCTCGTTCCAGGCGATGCCGGCCGCCGCCGCCGCGCTCAACAGCCCGGTCAGCTTCGGCCCCGGACCCGACCCGAACGCCCCGACCAGCGCGAACAGCAGCGCCAGACAGGTCAGCAGCACGATCGACCACGACCACAGGGCCGTCGCCCGCCGCGACACCTCCGTCCGGCGCTGGTACCAGTTGCGCTGCTCGATCAGCCGGTCCCGTACGTAGGTCTCCCTGCGCACCTGGTAGTCCAGCCCGCGCAGCCGCTGCATCGCGCCCGTGATCTCCCCGCCCTCCGGGACCAGCCCGGCGGTCCGCGGATCGCTCCAGCCCATCTTCCGCAGCTCGTCCAGCCCCGCCTCCAGCCGCGTCCGGTACGCGCCCTCGGGCCCCGGGACATCGCTGCCGAACGGGGCCCCGTGGACGGCGTACCGCCAGGCCAGCGACTTGATGAACTCCGCCGCGCTGCGGTTGAGCTGCCACTGCGGGCGGGCCCGGCGCCGGGTCGCCCGGATGCCCACGGCCAGCACCCCCGCGTAGGAGACCACGCTCAGCAGCCCGAACAGGTACATCGACCCGAGCTTCGGCCCCTCGGGCAGGGCGGCGGCCCCGGCGGCCGCGACGAGCAGCACCAGCTGGGCGCGCGTGGCCTGGGTGGACTCCCGCTGCCGGGAGATCGCCGCCTGGTCGGTGTGGTGGAAGAGGGCCGGCAGGTCCTCGTTGCGAAAGGTCATGCTGCTACTCACAGCGCACCCCCCAGTCTGGAATCAGGTGTGCAGAAAGGACGTGCGGGGGCGGCCCCGGCGGAGCCGCCCCCGCCGGATCACACCGCCAGCGGCTCCAGGTCCCGGTGGACCCGCCGCTCGTCGCGCGCGTACCGGGTCAGACCGTGGTCCTCGCCGAGCAGCCGCGTCAGCTCGGCCACCGCCTCGGCCCGCACCCGGTTCGCCTCCTCCTTGCGGCCCATCATGTCCAGGCTGACCGCCATGTTGGAGGCGCTGGCCAGGGTCTCCGGGTGGTGCACGCCCAGGGCCTCGCGCAGCCGCATCACCGAGATCCGCTCCAGCTCCAGGGCCCCCTCCGGATCGCCCAGGTCCGCACGGGCGTTGGCCAGGTTGAGATTGGCGAAGATGGTGTGCGGGTGGTTGTCCCCCAGCACCTCGCGCATGTGGTGGACGGTCTGGCGCAGCATCGGCTCGGCGGTCTCCGCCGCGCCCGTGCCCCAGTGGAACACCGCGAGGTTGTTGACCGCCGCCAGGGTGTACGGGTGGCGCTCGCCCGGCACCTTGACGTACTCGTCCACCACCTCCTGGGCCAGGTCCCGCGCCCCGCCCGCGTCCCCGGTCGCGAACAGGTCCGCAGCCAGGTTCAACTCGCAGGCCAGCAGGTCCGGGTTGACCGAGGTGTACTTGGCCCGGTAGCGGTTGCGGGTCGCGGTCGTCAGCCGCAGCGCGTCCTCCACGTCGCCCGCCCGGCGCAGCGACACCGCGAGGTTCTTCGCCGCCGACAGGGTGCCCGGGAAGGCCCGGCCCAGCGTCCGCTTGTAGATCTCGTACGTCCGGCTCAGCAGCTGCACGGAGTCGTCGTACCGGCCGACCTCGCGCAGGTCCCGCGCCAGGTTCTGCGCCGAGGACAGGGTGTACGGGTGGTCCGTGCCCAGCACCTCGGTGCGCCGGTCGAAGACCTCCTGGTCGATTTCCCTGGCCCGCGCGTACTGCCCGATCATGCGCAGGTTCAGGGCCAGGTTGTTCGCGGCGGCCAGGGTGCGCGGGTGCGCCTCGTGGAAGATCTGCCCGAAGCCCTCGTGCGCCGCGGCCGCCAGCTCCATCGCCTCGCCGTACCTGCCGAGCGCGCCCAGGTCCATCGCCAGACCGCTGGTGGTCATGTACGTGTGCGGGTGCGAGGGGCCCAGCGCCGCCTGCTGGCGCTCCAGCGTGCCCTCGTCCAGCTCCATGGCCTCCACGAACCGGCCCTGCGAGCGCAGGATGTTGGACAGGTGGAAGCGCAGGTACAGGTACTGGAGGTCGTCGCCGCCCAGGGTCTCGCGCCAGGTCTCGCGCAGCTCCTCGCCCAGCGCGTACGCCGCCTTGAAGTCGCCGCGCTTCCACAGGTACCGGACGCGGTCGATCAGCAGCCGGCGGGTCTCCGGCTCCTTGCAGAACCGGGCCTCCGACGGGGTCAGGTGCGGCCAGATCGTGTTGAACCGCGGCCACGTCTCGGGGTTGTCTATCGGCTCGTCGTCGTCCGGCCGGGCACCCGCCAGGATCCGGTGCACCGCGTGCCGGGCCTCGCGCTGCTCCTCCTCCGACAGCTGCGCCCGGATCACGGCCTGCACCAGCCGGTGGACCTGGATGCTGTTGCTGACCTGGTCGACCTTGGCCAGGGCGAAGCGGCCGATCTCCCGGATCACGCGGCCGAGGACGAGCTTCTCCTGGAGGGAGGAGTCGTACGGCTTGAGGGTGTCGATCATCTCCTTGCTGTAGAGCAGGTTCGCCGAGATCGGCTCGGGCGCGAAGAAGGCGCACAGCTGGAGCAGCCGTACGGCGGCGGGGGAACGGGACTGGAGCCGCTCTATGGAGACGTTCCAGGTGGCGGCCACCGGCTGCGGGTAGCCGGGCGGCTGGTTCAGGGCCAGGACCCGGGCGGCCTGCTGGGCCAGCTGCTCGATGTACGCGGACACCGGGGTCGCGGTCTCCGCGATCCAGGCGCCCGCCTGCTCGACGGCGAGCGGCAGGTCGCCGACCGCGACGGCCACCTGCTCGGCGTCGTCCTTGCTGAGTCCGGGTGCCCGGCGCTGGAGGTGCTCGATGGACTCCTCGCGCAGGAACACGTCCACCGGGAGCGCGTCGCCGTACTGCGACCAGGACTGGTTGCGGGAGGTGACGAGCACGTGCCCCGGGCCGCCCGGCGGGAAGAACCGCTTGAGCGTCTCGGGGTCGTCGGCGTTGTCGAAGACGAGCAGCCAGCGCGAGGAGGGGACTCCCCGCCGCAGCAGGTCGATCGCCTCCTGGGAGGCGGCCGACATGTCCTCGCCGGTCTGCGCGCCCAGGCGCACCGCCAGTTCGGCCAGGGCGGCGACCACGTCGTCGGTCTGCTCCGAGGAGATCCACCACACCAGGTCGTAGTCGGCCATGAAGCGGTGCACGTACTCCAGTGCCACCTGGGTCTTGCCGACGCCGCCGAGTCCGGAGAGGGTCTGCGGCTGCGGCAGCACCACGGCCATGCCGCCGCCGAGCTGGTCGCGCATCCGCTCCAGCACGATGGAACGTCCGGTGAAACCGGGGTTGCGGGGCGGTGCGTTCCAGATCTTCGGGACCGTCCCCGGGAATCGGGGGCCGGGTGCGGAGGCGCTCGTGACGCTGTCGGGCAGCGCCATCGGCCGTTCCACCGCGCGCAGCAGCGCGGTCGTGGCGTGCACCTCGTCGAGGCGGAAAAGGTCCACGGGATTGCGGTCGATGTACGGGGTGGACAGGCGTACGTCGCCCACCCTCAGCGGCACCAGCTGGCGCCGGCCCCCGGTCGGGTCCTCGGCCGCGGCCCGCTCCCAGACGTCCACCGCGCGGGCGGACTTGAGGTAGGCGCTGGAGAGCAGCACCACGGTCCGGGCGGCGGTGTCCACGCTGATGCCGGCCCCCCCGCCCAGGGTGTCCCCGACGGCCGCGCCCGGGGCCCGTTCGGCCGAGACGTCCTTGGGCACGACCCGGAAGCCGGCCCGGGTGAGCACCGACTCGATCCAGTCGGCCCACATGCGGTTCTCGGCGACGTAGGACAGGAAGAGGTCGGCGGGCAGGGCGGGACGGCGCCGGGTGAAGGCGTCGCGGATGCGCAGGCGCACCTCCTCGCCGATCGCCGGCATGGAGGTGACGTCGCCCTCGGTGACGACCGCGGTGAGGCGTTCGAAGGCGGAGAGCAGGGAGTTGGTGAGCCCGGCCTCGTCCCCGAAGGTGGCCAGGGTCTCCTCGTAGGCGTAGTAGGGGCGGTAGGGGATCTCCACCGCACCCCAGTAGGAGGTGAGTTCGTCCCCCATCAGCCCGTTGGGGAAGCGGTCGAACTTGATCCGGGCCAGGGCGCGGCCGGCGTCGGCCTTCTCCTTCTCGCCCTCGTCGATGCGCATCGGGACCGGGAAGATCTTGATGCCGCGGTCGTTGAACCGCTCGTCGATCTGCCGGGCCACGGAGGCGGCTCCGTCGATGGACTGGTCGGAGAGGGTGAAGCAGTCGACCAGGACGTCGGGGAGGTGGACCGTGCAGATGTCGGCTATGTCGGAGAGGCCGGTGCGGCTGTCGATCAGGACGTAGTCGTAGTTGCGCTTCATGTCGGCCCGTAAGGCGTCGAAGAAGAGGCCGCCGCCGAGGCGGTCGTAGAAGTTGTCCCAGTCGAAGGTGGAGACGGTCGCCGAGTACTCGCGGTTCTGCCGGCCCGCCGAGACGAAGTCGAGGGTGCCGCCGTCGGGGAACTCCCAGCCGAGGGTCTCGGGGGTGAGCGAGACGGCGTGCGGCTGGATCCGCGCGTAGTCCGTGTGCCAGTCGTCGGCGCGCTGCACCGGGCTGGTGGCCGCCCACGCGTACTCGCTGATCAGATCGATGACGCCGGTGGTGGCGCCGAGGGTGGAGGGGTCCAGGAAGGGATGGAAGAACCGGTGCAGGCCGGGAGCCTCCAGGTCCCAGTCGACGGCGAGGACCCGCTTGCCGTTGGCGGCGAGGATCCAGGCGGTGTTGGCCAGCGCCATCGTGCGGCCCGTGCCGCCCTTGTACGAGTAGAAGGTGACGATCCGCCCCTCGCGGTGTTCGTCACGGCTGTTCTGGTTGTCACGACTCGCTGTCATCCGCGTCCCCCCGGTCGTTGTCCTTGTTGTGGTCGGCCCGGTCGGACCGGTCTGACCGGTCGGGCCGGTCGGCCCCACCGGCTCGGCCGTGGCCGCCGAGCCTTCCGAAGCCTGCTCCCGGGGCGAAGCCGGGGGCCGTTCCCGTGCGCGTGTCCGGTCCCGCGTCGGAACCGGTGTCGGAACCGGTGTCCGAGCCGGCGTCCGAGCCCGTATCCGGTGGGAAGGGGGCGGACGGCACGGTGGGCGGGCTGTTCATCCCCATCGGACCGATCAGCCGGGGCCGTTCCGATCCGCCGGCCGGGGTGCCCGCCGGCGGGTAGACCTGGGCGTGCCGCAGGAACTGCTGGGCGGCGGCCTCCACCACCTGCGGCAGGATCTGCCCGAGGGTCTCCATGTTGGCCACGCCGTTGGCAGCGGCCCGGCAGGCGGCCCGGCCCTGGCTCATCTTGACGGGCATCGTGTCCTCGAGCCGGCGGGCCAGTTCGTTCTCCTTGGCGCGGCTCTGGTGGTCGTAGCGGTTCCAGGGCACGACCACGTTGATCCACGGACGGGATTCCTGGTCGAAGGCGGCGAGGCGCGCCCTGCGCTGCTCGTCCTCGACCGCCCACCGGTCGACGATCAGGATCTCGGGCCGGGTCGGCGCCTGTTTGGAGTCGAAGTGCCCGGCCTCGTCGTCGAACGAGCCCACGGACGTCTGGTAGTTGAGGTTGCGGACTAGGTCCTCGGCCACGAAGGCGATGGGCCGCTGGGACACCGGGTGGTACGGGTTCCACTCGATCGCGCTGTCCCCGTAGTACTCGGGGCTGCGGCCCTCCGGCAGATCGTGGCGCGAGGCGGCGGCCACGGTGACGTGCAGGGTGCGGGCGGTGCTGCTGGGGGAGCCGAAGGCGCTCGGCACCAGCCGGTAGTCCAGCGGGCGGATCGGATCGAGGCGGACGGTCTCGGCGACCCGGACGATCCGTTTGGCGAGCTCGTACACGGCGCTCTCGTACTGCTCGGCGTAACCGCGCAGTTTGATCAGGCCGTACAGCCCGTCGGTGACGTAGCGCTCGCCGAAGGTGTTGTGGTTGAACTGCAACCGCTCGGCCGGGAGCGGCAGTTGCGAAGGCGGAACCGGAACCCATAAGGCCGGCACGATGGCCTCGGCCGGCTGGTTGCTGAGCGCCTCGTGCTGGATGGTGCGCTGCGCGAAGGCGAACCACTCCTTCCCGCACATCTCGCTGGCGAAGTAGCGCGGTGAGAACAGGGGGACGAAGACGCGGCAGGTGGCGAGCGCCGCCCCGAGCCGCTCCGACCAGCCTTCGCCGCTGCGTATCTCCCGGTCCATGAAGCCGGCTTCGGCTCCGGCCGGCAGGTTCGTCAGCGCCATCACATGGCTGCAGAGATCGCGAAAAAGGCGCTCCACCCACATGTCCGGATCGGGTCCCCCCGCGCCGAACCTCGGTGTATGCGCATAACTGAGAAAAAAGTACGGCTGCACTGATGCGGGCACACGACCCCCGTCCCGAAGATGCGAGCGAAGAAACATCATTCCGGAGCTTCTTCCCCGCATCCCCTCATGGTTCAGTCAATCAGCGTCTGTTTTCGGTCATCCACTTCAGCGCGTGATCGACCGCGGCCGGAAGGGAGAAGAGCATGGCCGATGCTCCTGAGACCCTTCCCCGGTGTACCCGGTCTTCCGGGAACGACCTGCCGATCTCGGCGAAATCGCTGTCATCCAGCGCAATGTCCTCGTACGCGGTCCACCCTTCCCCCTGCGGTTCTCCGGGCCGCCCCCCCGGAAGCACCGATTGGTTCACCTTCACCACACACTCGTACATGCGCAAGAGGGGCTTCGGAATTCGATACTCCGCGAGATGGAAAGCGGTGCAGACGGAAAATCCCACATTGATCATGAGTACCTCCCAGCCCTCCCCGCACATCTTTCCCAGGGGGGATTCCTCACCCAGATGGCTGGTCAGGGGGTGCCCCGAGCACAGTTCCAGGGCCCCCTCGCCGACCGCGGCGAAGGAAGTCTGCGGGTGCTCGCTGCGCGCGGCGCCCGGGGCGGTGCGGACGCTTTCGGCGAGGGCGCCCATGCCCTGGCTGGGGGTGAGTTCCGGGTCGAAGGCGGGCATCCGCTCGCGGTAGGCGCGCACCTGCGCCTGCGTGAGGCCCGCGATCCGCGCCAGGTGGGCGCTGGAGGTCTTGGAGTTCTCCGGGGTGAAGGCGGGGACCACCAGGGTGCCGCGCGGGCCGAGGACGCCGACGAGGGCGTCGCGCAGCGCGTCGGCGCCCAGTCCGGTGCCGCCGAGGGAGGCGTGCGCCATCACGCGCGCGCCGGGGCGCAGGCCGAGCCGGCGGAGGTCGTCGGCGAGGTCCGTACCGGACGCGGAAGCGGACGCGGTGCGGGTGCCGGACGCGGACGCGGTGCCGGTGCCGGACGCGGACGCGGTGCCGGTGCCGGACCCGGCCCCGGACGCGGTGCCCGCCCCGGACGCCGGGATCACGCGTCGACCGCCTTCAGCTCCCAGCGCAGCTGCTCCACCAGGAGCTTGCCGGTGGTGGTGAGCTCGGCCGCCTCCGACAAGCGGTCCAGGGCCCGGTTGATCCGGTCCGTCCCGCCGGGCTCGGCCATGGCCGCGGCCCGCCGGTAGGCCTCCACGGCCACCCGCTCGTGCACGTCGGCCAGCAGCCGGGACACCGGCACCGGCCGCTCCCGCCACGGCGAGGGGTGCTGCCACTGCCCGTCCAGCGCGTACAGGTCGGCCACCTCGGTCAGCGCCTGGAGCCGGCCCCGCCGCTGCCCGGTCAGCAGCGCGAGCGCGGTCTCCCGCACCCCCGCCGCGTACGGCACTCCGAGCGCGCCCGGCCCGTGCCGTCCGGCCTCGCCCCAGCCGCCGGCCCGCGGGCCGCCCGCGAGCGGGGTCAGCGTGGTCAGTCCGGTGGCCGCCGCCCGCGCGAACTCCGGTACGGTCTGGTGCAGTTGGTCCCATGCTCCGTCCAGGCGTGCCCGCCACTCCTCGGCCTCCCCGGCGCCCAGGCGCAGCCGGGGCGGACGGGCGAAGCAGTTGCGGTGGGGGTCCAGGTCCTCCAGGGCCACCGGGGCCGCGTCCGGCCCGGGCGACCAGGTCCGTACGGGCTGCCAGCGGGCGTCGCCCGCCGCGGGCCCGAAGCGGTGCTCGCGGCGGCCCTCCTCGCGTACGGCGTACCCCTCGTCGGTGACGTGCAGGGCGGCCCGCCCGTCGGTGCCGGGCTCGCCCAGGCGCAGCAGCCCGAGCGTCGGCAGGTACACCTCGCCGTCCCGGTAGGCGACCTCCGCGGGCAGGTCGAGCCCGCCGCGCAGGACGGCGGCCGCGGCCAGCGCGGTCAGCCTGCGGGCCGCCTCCGGGCCGTCGCCGCGGCCTGCCCGCTCGGCCGCGATCGCGGCCATGACCCACGTCCGGGTGAACGGGTGGGCCAGTACGGCGTCCAGCGCGTCCGCGCCCGCGTCCCCGGCCCGCTCCACGGCCCCCAGCACCTCCCAGGCCCGCGCCCAGTCGGGGTCACCCGTCCGGCCGTCGTTCAGGAGGGCGAGCAGGTCCCGGGTGAGCTGTTCCTGGGAGCCGGCGAGCCGGGCCGGGTCGGACAGCTCGGGCGCGCCCGAGCGGGCGCTCGTACGGCCCTGTACGCCGTCGACGAGCTCGCGCAGGTCGGTGCAGTAGACCGAGGGGTTGTCGAAGTTCCCGGCGCCGTCCGGGTCGGCCGCGTCGGCCTTGTAGCGGTGCGTGTAGAGCCCGCCCCCGCACGAGCGTACGACGGGGCACCGGCGGCACGTATCGCTGACGCCGGACAGGCCCAGCTGCCGGGCGCGGACCCCGGGATGGGCCGCGACCTGGTCGAACGCGTGGTCGAAGACGTTGAAACCGGTGGCCGCGGCGCCGTCGAAGGCGCTCTTGAGGGAGTCCACCTGCTCGAGCTTCCCGTCGGTTTCCACCACGACCAGGTCGGTGGGAGCGAGGCCGAGTGACTCGGTGAGACTGGGGCCGCCGTTCAGGGTGGAGAACAGCGAGTCGAAGATCCGCACGGGGACCGGCCGTTCGCGGCGCTCCCAGTGGTCGAAGACCTGGAGCAGCCAGCGCGCGTAGGCGTCGGGGGCGCCGTCGGGGCGGACGGGCGGCGTCTGCCAGGTGGCGTGGGGGAGGAGGAAGTCCACGCGCGGGGGCGCCAGTTCGATGAGGGCGTCGAGCACGGCGACGGGATCGTTGGCCACGTCCACGGTGCAGAGCAGACCCTGGTAGAGGTGGCGGTAGGGCTCGGTGCGCAGGAGGTCCACGGCGGCCAGGACCAGGGGGTGGCTGGTGCGTCCGTCGGCGAAGCGGCGGTGGCGGTCGTTGGCCGCGCGGTCTCCGTCGAGGGAGACGCTGACCTTGAGGCCGTATTCGGCGAAGAGGTCGAGATAACGGGGACTGAGCTGGAGGCCGTTGGTGTGGATGCGCAGGTCGAGGGCGGCGATTCCGTCGAGGGCGCGGGTGAATTCCTCGCAGACCAGCCTGAGTCGGCTGGTCCCCGCCAATAGCGGTTCCCCTCCATGCAGGATCACTGTGACGGAGGGAAGTGCGTGTGCTCTCGCGTGTTCGGCGAGCCGCGACGCGGTATGCGAAATGACCTCGGGGGAGATCACTTTCGGCCGGGCTCGCCAGCTCTGATCTGCGTGTTCGTAGACGTAGCAGTGATCACAAGCAAGATCGCATCTGCTGTGAACCTTCAGGACGATCTCGCGGAAAGCGATCAGGCCGGTCATTCCACCAGTCTAGAGCGCATACTTCCGTGTCAGAGCGCGGAGTTGAAGATCGGCGACTGAACCTGCCGGCCGGATTCCGTCGGCAGGACGCGGCCCAGGGTCGCGGCCGCGCGCGTACCGCGGACATCGATCCGGTCGAGCGGGACGCGAGAGGACTTGACGGTGCTGGTCGGGGGGGTTGCGGAGGTGCTCATGACGCCGTCCTCGGGGAGGTCGTGGAAAGGGGAAGGGTCGACATTGGCGAGGAGCCAGTGTCTGGCGCGGACTTTACCTCCCCACGTCTCGATCGTCGCGCTAAACGCCCTACAGGACGCCTATAACGTGAGCTGCCGAACGCCCCGACGTGACGAACGGTCAAGCGTCCGTGGAAAAAATGACCGAATGTCGAGGGGTCCTGTATTCGGCCGTTTGCCCGACGGCAAGATCATGTTCCCTTTCCGTCCTCTTCCCGGGCCCCCCGCCGCCCGTTCCTAGGCCGGCTGCTGCTCGGTGACGGGCGGCGCCGGCAGCTCTCTGAGCAGCCACGTCAGTACGTCGGGCAGTGCGTGCAGCGCCGCGAAGTGCGCGACGGCGGGGACGATGGTGGTGGTGGCTCCGGGGATGCGGCGGCCCAGCCAGCGGGAGTGCCCCACGGGCGAGAACACGTCGAGTTCCCCGTGCCAGATCAGCACCGGACAGCGGATGTCCGCCGGATCGAAGCCCCACGGGTTGCTGAAGGCGAGGGCGTCGTCGATCCACCCGTAGGCGGAGGTGCGGACCCCCTCGCGGTAGTTGCGCAGCAGCATGGCCCGCAGGCCCGCGTCCGCGACGATCAAGCGGTCGCTGTCGGTGAGCTCGCGGCGCAGTTCGTCCAGGAGCCGGCCGGGGTCCTCGGCGATGCCGGCGGCCCGCGGGATCAGCCGGGCGGCGAGCTCCTCGGGATCCCGGCCCGCCGTGGAGTGCTCCCGGACGTTGGACGGAGACATGCCCTCGAACCAGTCGAGGTTCTCCGCGTCCCGGGGGGCCAGGGAGACCAGGGCCGCCGTCCGGGTGACCCGGTCGGGCAGCAGGGCGGCGCAGGCCAGGGCGCCGGGGGCGCCGCCGGAGCGGCCGGCCACGGCGAAGGTCTCCAGCCCGAGGGAATCGGCGATCGCGGCCACTTCCTGGGCCACGTCCGCCACCGTGCGGCCCGGGTGGCGGTCCGAGCCGCCGTAGCCGGGTCTGTCGTAGGCGATGATCTGCATCCGGCGCTGGTAGAGCACCATGCCCCGGGGCGCGGGGCCCAGCCGGCTTCCGGGGGTGCCGTGGAGCAGGAAAACGGGTTTGCCGTCCGGGTCGCCCCAGCGCTCCACCGTCAGATTCCGTCCGTCCGCGACGCGCACCTGACTGCGCACGCGCTCCCCCTCACGGTCGACGCGACTCGTCACAGGGATTGTGCTCGCTGGGGGAGGAGCGCGGTAGGGCGCACTCGACCGGTTCGCGTCGTTCAACCAGGGGCGGGTCGACCACCGGGGCGCGCGCCCTACGTGTGGGGGATCAGCAGGGCCGCCGCGGAGCGGGCGCGCTCCAGCGCGGCGGTCCGGTCGACGTCGCGCTGGCCCAGCACCACGCGGGTGCTCAGCCCGTCCAGCAGGGCGAGCAGCTCCGAGGCGCGGGCGGGGACGTCCAGGCCGGCGGGGAAGCGGCCTTGCTCCACGCCCTTGGCGAGCAGCGTTTCCAGATCCCGCTGCCAGCCGTCGTCGATCTCCTGCTGGGCGAGGCGCAGCGGCTCGTTCGACGGGGTGCGGGCCCACAGCTCGATCCAGAGGGTCCAGCGCGGATCGCGGGGGCCGCGCGGCAGGTACAGCTCCAGGAAGAGTGCGAGCTTGCGGTGGGCGGTGACCCTGCGTCCCATCAACCGGGCGCGCTCGACGGTCAGTTGCTCCTCGCTCCAGCGCAGCGCGGCCAGCAGCAGCCGGTCCTTGCTGCCGAAGTAGTAGAGGATGTGGCCGCCGCTGGTGCCGAGCCGTTCGGCGAGCGCGGACATGGTGAGCGTGGCCAGCCCGTCCTCGGCGATCGCCGTCATGGCCTCTTCCAGCATCCGCTCCTGGGCGATCCGCCCGTCGCGCCGCCGTGCCGCTCCCGCCACGCGTGCCGCCTTCCCGGTCTCCGTGTTCCGACCCTATCCCGGGCAGGGTCTTGACGGGCTCCGGGTCGGCAGCGCATCTTGAATGCCATTCAAGAATTTAGAACGGCATTCAAGGTCGCTCAAGGGTTCGCCGGTCCGAAGGCAGGGGCAGACGCATGACGCAGCAGGAGACGACGGCCGACGTCGACGAGGTCTTCAGAGTCGAGACGCACGGCATCGACCCCATCCCCGACGGCGAGCGCCACGGCGGCGCCAAGGACCTCTTCTGGCTCTGGTTCGGCTCCAACCTCACCTTCACCTACGTGATCAACGGCGCCCTCGCCGTCGCCTTCGGCCTCTCCTTCTGGCAGGCCACCGCCGTGGTCGTGATCAGCGGGCTCTCCTTCTTCGCGGTCAGCGCCGCCGGACTGAGCGGCATCCGCACCGGCACCGCCACCCTGGTCATCTCCCGGGCCGCATTCGGCGTACGGGGCAACTGGCCGGCCGGCGTCCTGAACTGGGTGGTGAGCATCGGCTACACCGTCGTCGGCACCCTGGCGCTGGAGGTCTTCTTCGCCGAAGTGGGGCTCGGCGAAGGCACCTTGATCCGGGCCCTCGCGCTCGGCACCACCCTCGCACTCACCTTCGCCGTCGCCATGTGGGGCCACGCCACCGTGCAGTTCGCGGAACGCTGGATGGCCTACGTGCTCGCCGTCGGCTTCGGAGCGCTGCTGGTCTTCGTCCTGCCCGGCGCCGAGACCGCCGCCCCGGCCGACGCCGTGGCCCCGGGCCTGTCCGGCTGGAGCCTGGCCTTCGTGGTGATGCTCGCCGGGCCGTTCTCGTACCTGCCGATGCCCGCCGACTACACCCGCTACCTGCCCCGCACCACCTCGCTGAAGTCGATCACGTGGATGGGCGCCCTGGGCGGGTTCGTCTCCTCCGTCGCCCTCGGGATCGCGGGCGTCGCCGCCGCCACCCGCACCGACATGACCGACGCCGTGGCCGGAGCCGAGAGCCTGCTGCCGGGCTGGTTCCAGCCGCTGTTCCTCGCCCTCGTCCTCGGCGGCTCCGTCACCAACTCGATCATCACCCTCTACTCCTCCAGCCTCAACCTCCAGGTCCTCGGCATCCCGTGGAGCCGGGCCCGGGCCATCGTGATCAGCGCCGCCGTGACCGCCGCCGGATCGCTCGCCGCACTGTTCCTGACCGACTTCACCACCTCGCTGCTCTCCTTCCTCTCCCTGCTGATCATCGTGTTCGCCCCCTGGGGCGGGGTCTTCCTCGCCGACATGCTGATGCGCCGCTGCCGCTACGACTCCGGCGCGCTGCACGCCGGCAGCACGGGCGCCTACTGGTACCGCTCCGGCTACCACCCGGCCGGGATGACCGCCCTGCTCGCCGGTATCGCCTTCGCCGCCCTGACCTGCGACTCCGAGCTGTGGACCGGGCCGCTCGTGGCCCCGCTCGGCGGCGCCGACCTCACCCTGCTCGGCTCGGTCGTCGCCGGGACCACGTACTGGGCGCTCGCCCCCCGGATGCCCGCCCACGCCCCGGCCGCCTGAGGCCTCCCTCCCCGCACGGCCCATCCGTACCCCCTCTGCACAGGAGCACCACCCCATGCCGCACCCCACCCCCGCCGACCTGCTGCTCACCGGAGCCCGCATCCACACCGTGGACCCCGGCCTGCCCGAGGCCGAAGCCCTCGCCGTGCTCGACGGGCGGATCGTCTGGGTCGGCCCGGACGCGGAGGCCGAAGCCTGGGCGGGGCCCCGTACCGAGCGGATCGAGGCGGGCGGCCGGCTGGTGCTGCCCGGCTTCATCGACGCCCACAACCACGTCCGGCTCGGCTCCGACGGCGCGTGCGTGCAGCTCGCCGGGGCGCGGACGCTGGACACCGTCCTCGACCGGATCGGCGCCTGGCGGGAGGCCAACCCGGACGCCGAGTGGATCGAGGCCGAGGCCTTCGACTACTCCGCCGTCCCCGGCGGACGCATGCCCACCGCCGCCGATCTGGACCCGGTCACCGGGGACGTCCCGGCGATCGTGCTCTCCTACGACGTGCACACGGCCTGGCTGAACACGGCGGCGATGCACCGCCTCGGGGTCGCGAAGGACCGTACCGACCTGCCCTTCGGCACGGCCGCCGTGGACCCGCGGACCGGCGAGCCCACCGGCTTCGTCAAGGACTTCGCCATCAAGGGCCTCTCCCGCGACGGCCACCGCGCCCTGCGCGACCTCGGCGTGCCGTGGGCCTCGCCGGACCGCCAGTACGGCCGCCTCACCAAGAGCCTCGACGACGCGATCGGCTTCGGCATCACCACGGTCGTGGAACCCCAGAACTCCCTGGACGACCTCGAACTGTACGAGCGGGCGCGCGCCGAGGGCCGGCTGCGCTCGCGGATCGTAGCCGCCCTGTTCCACCCGCGCGGCACCACCGAGGAGGACCTCGACCTCTTCGAGGCGGCGGCCCGCACCTACTCGGGGGACCGGCTGCGGGTGGGCCCCCTCAAGCTGTACATCGACGACGTGGTGGAGCCGCGCACGGCCGCGCTGCTGGAGCCGTACACCGGCTGCGGCTCGCACCGGGGCGAGACCTTCTACCCGGCGCGGGAGTTCGCGGAGCTCCTCGCCCGCCTGGACGCGCGCGGCTTCCAGTGCTTCGTCCACGCGACGGGCGACCGCGGCATCCGCACGGTCCTCGACGCCGTCGAGCACGCACGGGCGGTGAACGGCCCGCGCGACGCCCGCCACCAGGTCGTGCACGTGGAGTGCCTGGATCCGCAGGACGTTCCGCGCTTCGAGGAGCTCGGGGTGGTCGCCTGCATGCAGCCCAGGCACTGCGCGCCGGAGATCGCCGGTCCGGGCCAGGACTGGGCGGAGAACGTGGGCGAGGAGCGCTGGCACAAGGCGTGGCCGATGCGCAGCCTCTACGAGGCCGGGGCGGTACTGGCGTTCTCCAGCGACTGGAACGTCGCCGAGATGGACCCGATGGTCGGCATCTACACGGCGTTGACCCGGCGCCCGCTCGACGGCGGCGACCCCTGGCAGCCCGAGGAGACGGTGGACGCGGCGACGGCGGTGTACGGCTACACGATGGGCTCCGCGTACGCCAACTTCCTGGACGCGGACCGGGGTTCCCTGACGGTGGGCAAGGCCGCGGACTTCGTGGTCCTGTCCCGGGACATCCTGACCGTGGCCCCGGAGCGGATCCCGGGCACGGTCGCCGAGGTGGTGGTCGTCGCGGGCGAGGTGGTGGCGGGCACGGAGGCCCACCGCCACACGCCGTCCCGGCCGTCGGCCTGACGCGTGGACCGCGTGGACCGCGTGGACCGCAGTCCCCGCCCGGGCGCTCGCCGGGCACGCGCGGATACGGCCGAGCAGCCGCTTCCCGCGGTGCCGTGGGCGTCCCGCACGCCGGGCTCCATCCGCTGGACGGATACGGCCTGTTCGGCCGGCCCCTGAAGGTTGCGCGAGACGGGACGGTTCACCGGCCGCCCGCCTCCGACGGCGCACCGGACACGTCCGCGTCGTCGGGTCCGCCGGGGAGCCCGCTGCCCACCGCCGCGCCGGCCCTGCCCCTGCGGAACACCGCGCAGGCCAGGGTGACGGCCGAGCCGAGCACGGCCCAGCCGCTCAGGACCAGCAGCGGCCCGGTGACGTCATTGCCCTTGAAGTACGCGATCGAGCGCGCGGCGTACGTACCGGCGCCCGGCGGCAGCCACGGGCCGATGGCCTTCCAGAACGGAGGCAGCAGCGGGTACGGATAGGCGCCGCCCGCGCTCGGATTGCCGAAGACCACCACCAGCAGGATCGCCAGGCCGATGCCGATCACGCCCGCGATGCCCTGGAAGGCCAGCGTGATCGCGCCGACCGCGAAGACCACCAGCGTGCCCAGCCCCCACAGGCCCGTGATGCTGCCGGGCAGCGCCCCGAGGACCGGGCCGGCGATGACCGCGCCGAGCAGCCCGGCCGCGATCGCGTATACGAGCAGCGCGCCGAGCCGGATGACGGCCCGGTGGATGTTCGCGGGGCGGGCGCCGGCGCTGATCGCGAGGATCGCGGCGCACAGGTAGCCGCCCACGCACCAGCCGACGACCAGGTAGAAGGAGCTCAGGCCGCGCCCGTCACCGGCCGTGACCGGGGCCACGTCGACGACCCGGACGGTACGGCCCCCGCTCCTCTCGACGAGGCCGACGATCTCCTCGACGGCCTGCGACAGGGAAGCCCCGGCGCCGCTCGCGACCAGCAGCTTGTCGGTCTTGCCGGCCGGGTCGATGACCAGCGCGCCGTCCACCCGCCGGTTCATGATCTGCTCGACCGCGGCCGCCTCGTCCCTGACGGTGCGGGCGTCGAGCGGTGTGCCGGGCAGGGTGTCGAGCTGCTGCGCGGACCGCTCGGCGACCGGCGCGGCGGGCGCGGCCACGGCGAAGGGGATCCCGCTCGGCCGCGGGTGATGGAAGGCGCCGATGTACGAGGTGATGAAGGCGAGCTGGAGCGCGAGCACGCCCAGGACCAGCAGGGCGGCCCGGGTGGTCACGGCGTCCTTGATCTCGGCGAGGAACCCGAGGGGCGGGCCTGCGTCTGTACCGGTGGGCTGGGTCATGTCTCACACGCTCGGCGCACCGGGGACCGGGCGCAGCAGGGGTGGGCCGAACGGATGAAGGACGCTTCGGGCGGTCCTCTTCGTCCTCTTCCGATTCCGAACCGGGCTCATCTTTTACCGACGCGTAACTTCCCAGTTTTGCTACTCGCCCGTAATTTGGCGGCTGCAGCACCCCTTGTGATCCGGATCACGGGATGAACCCCCACGTACTTCCCGCGCCATCCCTCGTTACTCCCCTTGAACCGCAAGGAGATCACACGATGCTGCCCTGGAGACGCCTGCTCCGCCCGCTGGCCGTCCTCACCCTGACCGCTGCCGCACTCGTCGCCCCCACCGGCGCGGCCCAGGCCGCCTCGGCGCCGAGCAGCGGCTGGAACAACTGGTCCTGCAAACCGTCCGCCGCCCACCCCCGCCCCGTCGTCCTGGTCCACGGGACCTTCGGGAACTCCGTGGACAACTGGCTCGGCTTCGCGCCGTACCTCGTCCACCGGGGCTACTGCGTCTACTCCCTCGACTACGGGCAGCTGCCCGGAGTACCCCTCTTCAACGGGCTCGGTCCCATCGACCAGTCGGCCGGCCAGCTCGACACCTTCGTGGACAAGGTGCTCGCCTCCACCGGGGCGGCCAAGACGGACATCGTCGGCCACTCCCAGGGCGGCATGATGCCCCGCTACTACCTGAAGTTCCTCGGCGGCGGCGCCAAGGTCAACGCCCTGGTCGGCCTCGCCCCCGACAACCACGGGACCACCCTCAACGGGCTCACCCAGCTGCTCCCGTACTTCCCCGGAGCCGAGGACCTGATCAGCGCCGCCACACCCGGGCTCGCCGACCAGATCGCCGGATCCGCCTTCCAGAACAAGCTGAACGCCGGCGGGGACACCGTCCCCGGGGTCACGTACACGGTGATCGCCACCCGCTACGACGAGGTGGTCACCCCGTACCGGAGCCAGTTCCTCGACGGGCCGAACGTCCGCAACGTGCTGCTCCAGGACCTGTGCGCGGTGGACCTGTCGGAGCACGTGGCCATCGGCCTCACCGACCGGATCGCCTGGCACGAGGCCGTCAACGCCCTCGATCCGGCACACGCCGAGCGGACCACCTGCGCGTCGGTCTTCGCCTGACGCCACGGGGCGGCCGTCCGGTGATCGTTCCGGACGGCCGCCCCCCTCCCCGCTGACGGCTGCCGGCAGCCCCCTGTTCACTGTCGGCAGCCATCAGCGGTCGCTGGTGTCCGTCACCGCCGTCAGCGGCCGTGGCGGCCCGGCGTTCCACGGCGGCGGGCCAGCCCGAAGAGCACGGCCGCACCGATGGCCAGGACGCCGGCCCCGGCGATCGCGATCGCCGGGGTGGCGCTGCTGCCGCCCGTCTCCGCGAGGTCGGCCTCGCTCCGCGAGGGGACCGGGGACGGGGCGGCCTGGGCGTTCGTCTTCGGGTCGTTGTCCCCGTGGCCGTTGTGCTCCACCGTGGACTTGCCCGCGCCGGCGGCGATCTGCTGGTCCGTGGGGGCCGACGGCTGTTCCGACGGCTGTTCCGACGGCTGGGCAGCGGAGGGCGCGTCCGAGGGCAGGCCGGAGGGCTTGGAACCCGGCTGCGTGGTCGGCTTGCCGTTCGTGCCGCCCGTTCCGGCGCCGCCCGTGCTCCCCGTACCCGTACCCGTACCCGTACCCGTACCCGTACCCGTACCCGTACCGGCGCCGCTCCCGCCGTTGTCCTTGCCGAAGACCACGTCCGAGCAGGAGTAGAAGGCCTCCGGGCTGTCCGAGCGCTGCCAGACGCTGTAGACCAGGTGCCGGCCGGTCTTGTTCGGGACGGTGCCGGAGAACACGTACTCGCCGTTCCGCATCCCCGGATCGGTGACCTTCACGAACGGCGCCGGTTCCAGGTCCGACCACTTCAGCGGCTTCGACGGGTCGTAGCCGTCCTTCGTCACGTACAGCTCGAAGGAGCCCTTGTGCGGGGCGGTCCCCTTGTAGCGGAAGGTGTGCGCGCCCGGGGCCAGCGGGCTCGCCGGCCAGTCGGCGCGCGCCAGGTCCAGCCCCTTGTACTTGCTGTTGCCCGCCGAGCACAGCTGCCCGTCCGGGATCAGGGACTTGCTCTGCCCGGCCGCGTTGGCGATGTTCACCGCGTTCCAGTCGTAGAACGCCTGCGACCCGCTCGCCGCGACCGCCGCCTTGCAGGCCGCGGACTTCGGGGCCTCCGGGCCCTCCGCGTAGCACGCCGCCACCCGGCTGACCGGGTCCGTCATCGAACCGTGGGCGGCCGCCGACGAGACGGCGTACGAGGCCACCGCGAGGGGGGCGAAACCGGCGGCGGCGATACGGGCGGCGGTACGGCGTGCGGACATGGTGGATCTCCTCCGGGGCGCGGCACGGGGCAGCGCGAGTCTGGGGTGCACCAGGGGGCCGAGGCTGGGCGGCGCCGCCCCTCACGGGTGCGCGGCGCCGCCTCCGGCCCTCCCTGGCCCAGCCAAACTAACCGCCCGCACCCGGCGTTTCGCCGACTTCGGCCCCCCGGAGCCGATCCTTAGGGCCCCGTTAAGGAACCGCTAAGCGGGGCCACAGGAACCGGGTCGGATCCCGTCCGGAACCGGGGCAAACCCCGTACCTCAGGACAGCAGCGCGCCCAGTCCGGCCGCCGAACGGGCCTGCGCCTCCAGGGAATCCAGCGCCCGTACGGCCGCGGCGGCCGCGGCGGGGTCGGCGTCCGCGAGCCCGCTCTCGGCGAACTCGTCCTCGTCCAGGCGCAGTACCTCGGAGCCGTCCGCCGACACCCACAGGTCCAGGTCCAGGTCCTCGACCAGGATCGCGCCGTCCGTCACCACCGCGGGCCGGGTCACGTCGCAGTACCAGCCCTTGAGGAGGCCCCCCCCGGTCCGCACCTCCTTGACCGCGTACCAGCGGTCGCGCCAGAAGTGCTCGGTGAACACGTCGCCCGGCTCGAAGCGCACGAACCCGAAGTCCCGCACTCCTTCGGCCGCCCAGGGCGCCCGTACGGTGATCCGGGTGCCGGTATCGGCGACCAGCTCCGCCGGGTAGCTGATCTTGGTGCGGCCCGCCTTGGTGAGGGTGACGGTGAACCGGTCGGTCATCGGGGTGGATCCTTTGCTCTTGGTCGTCCGGTCGTCCGGTCGTCCGGTCGTTCAGTCGGCGGACGGGGCGAGGGGCTTGGCGAAGCGGGTCTCGGTGGCGCAGATCTCGTACCCGAACCAGGTGTTGACGGCGAGCATCGGGGCATTGCCGGTGTCGTTGCCGGTGAACGCCTCCGTGTAGCCGGCCGCGCGGGCCCGGAGCAGCGAGTCGGTCTTGGCGAGCTTGGCCAGCCCGCGGCCGCGGAACGCGCGCAGGGTGCCGGTCATGGCGGAGGAGTAGCGGGTCGCGCCGTCGGTGTGGGCAGCGGTGAAGGCGGCGACCCCGCCGTCGACCAGCACGACGGTGGTGAGCTCGTGGTCGAGGTACGGGTTGTTCCAGGTGTGCCGCAGCCAGTCCTCGTAGTCGTCGAACTCGACCGTCACGTCGCCCGGTTCGTCGAGCGAAGCCGCGGCATCCGCCTCGAAGAGCGGGCGCGGATCGGCGGCGTAGGCCGAACCGGGGCGCAGCTCGACACCGGCCGGCAGGGTCCCGGGGAGCGTGGGCAGCGCGGCCGAGGCCAGGTCGAGGCGGAGGAAGTGCGCGGAGCGGGAGGCGCGGTACCCGTGGCGCTCGGCGAAGGCGCGGTGGGGCGGCTCGTCGAGCACCCAGGCGTACGAGTCCTTCGCGCCCTCGGCGGCGAGGTGCTCCTCGGCGGCGCGCAGCAGGGCGCTCCCGGCGCCGAGCCCGCGCGCCGCGGGATCCACGTAGGTGTTGACGAAGCCCTGGCCGGGGACGGGGCTGTTGTAGGCGATGCCGACCTGCGCGGTGCCGATGACCCGGCCGTCGCCGGTCTCGGCGACGAGGAGGCGGTAGCGCTTGTCGGGGTGCGCGGAAGTCACCTCGAAGGCCACTCCCGGGGCGGAGCTGATCATGAAGGGGAGGGCCGCGCGGCGCACCCTCACGATGGACTCGCTGTCCTCAGGGTCGTTCGGGCGCAGGTCGCGAATGCTCGGGCTCATGTGCGCGACGGTAGGGGTGCGAGGGGTGCGCGCGCCTTCGATTTTCGCCGCCGGTGCGGGCGTGGCGCCGCGGCGCGTGTCCAGACCGGTGTCGGAGCGGGGTCCGGGGCGCGTCCGGGGCGCGTCCGGGGTGCGTGCGGGGCGCCTGCGGGGCGGTGTCCGGGGCGCGTGCGGGGCGGTGTGCGGGGTGCGCACGGACCGGGGTCCGGGGCGGGTCCGGGCCGGTCTCAGGGTCGGGGCCGGGGCCGATGGGGGACAATCGGGGTGTGACCTCGACTTCCACGAACCTGAAGATCCGGATCGACGCGGCGGCCGGCGCGGCCGCCCCGTACGAGCAGTTGCGCGCCCAGATCGCCGAGGGCGCGCGGGCCGGTCGGCTGCCGGTCGGCTTCAAACTGCCCACCGTGCGCGGACTCGCGGAGGAGCTCGGGCTGGCGGCGAACACGGTCGCGAAGGCGTACCGGGCGCTGGAGTCGGACGGGGTGATCGAGACGCGGGGCCGGGGCGGCAGCTTCGTCGCGGCGGCGGGCGACGGCGCGGCCCGGGAGGCGGCCGCCGCCGCGCAGGCCTATGCGGAGCGGGCGCGGCGGCTGGGCCTGACCTTCGACGAAGCGGTGGCGGCGGCGCTGGACGCGCTGCGCGCGCGGTACGCCGGCTGATACCCCTGCGGGCTGGTGCCCCTGCCGGGTGACACCCCTGCCGACCGGCACCCGTGACGGCTGACACCCCTGCCGACCGGCACCCGCACCCCCTGACCCGGCGTCCGGCGCCCCGCGGGGGTCAGCCCTTGCGCCGCAGCAGCCGCGCGCGGAGGTGGTGCTGCATGGGCTGTCCCACCGCGGCCATGTCCTGCTCGATCGTCAGCTCGCCGTTCTGGAGCACGTACCGGCGCCGCATGCCGGTCACCTCCTTGGCCCGGGGGGTCAGCCCCACCGTGTCCGTCGCCATCTCGATCTCCGTGCCGGACACGCGCCCGACGTACGTCTCGACGATTCCCGTCGGGTGGGCGAGCGTGGCCTCGATGGAGGCGTCCGGCAGGATCCGCCACCACCCGGTCTCCCGCCCCGCGGGGCGCAGGGCCTTCCCGGACCCGTCGACGAGCCACGCGCGCGACTCGTAGCAGAGGAAGGGCCTGCCGTCGTGGCCGAAGGTGATCTCCTGCTCGTACCGGAAGCCCTGCTCCAGGGTCGGGTACTCACCGCTTCCCCGCCCGTGCCAGCGCCCGATGAGGCCCAGCACCGGCTGGAGTTGTGGATGCGGCTCGGGACCCTCACCGAGGACGTGGCTGTCGGGGTAGGGGTTCTCCTGCGCCGGTTCGAGCACGGTGGGTTCTCCTGTTCGTGGGCCCCCGGGTGTGGCACGGGTGTACACGGCCGACGGGGGCGGGCTTCGGGCCGCGCCCCCATTGTCGTCGCCCCGCGCGCCGGCCCGGCGCATCTCGCGCACCCCGCCCGCCGGGCCCTACAGGTACAGCCCCGCCTCGGAGTCCTGGCTCTGCGGCGGCAGTAGGGCCGCGGGGCCCGTCGCGCCGCGGCGCAGGGCGTAGAGCTCCGCCAGCGTCGCGCCCTCGCGGGAGATGCCCTCGTCCGTGCCGAGCCAGTCCACGGCCTCGCGGTGCGTCAGCCGGCCGACCTCGATCCGGGCCAGGCAGCGGCCCGGCCGGACCACGGCCGGGTGGAGCCGCTCCAGGTCCTCGTTGGTCGTTACGCCCACCAGTACGTTGCGCCCCTGGCCGAGCAGCCCGTCCGTGAGGTTGAGCAGCCGGGACAGCGCCTGCCCGGCGGTGTGCCGGGCCTCGCCGCGGATCAGCTCGTCGCAGTCCTCCAGCAGCAGCAGCCGCCAACGGCCCTTCGCCGTGCCCTCGTCCTCGCCGATCGCGATGTCCATCAGGTAGCCGACGTCGTTGAACAGCCGCTCCGGGTCCAGCACGCAGTCCACCTGGCACCAGTCCCGCCAGGACCGCGCGAGCGTGCGCAGCGCGGAGGTCTTGCCCGTGCCCGGCGGGCCGTGCAGCAGGAGCAGTCGGCCCGAGATGTCGTCCGGGGTGACCTTCATCAGCCGGTCCATCGCCCCGGCCACCGGGGCCGTGTAGTTGGGCCGCACCTCGGCCCAGGTCCCGGCCGCGATCTGCCGGGTCGTGCGGTACGGGCCGCGGCGCGGGGAGACGTACCAGAACCCCATGGTGACGTTCTCGGGCTGCGGTTCGGGCTCGTCCTGCGCCCCGTCCGTGGCCTCGTCGAGCACTCCGGCGGCGAGTTCGTCGCTGACGGCCGTGACGGTGACGTCCGCGCCCCGGCTCCAGCGGGAGACGAGCATGGTCCATCCCTCGCCCTCGGCGAGCGTCGCGCTGCGGTCGGTGTCGCGCGCTGAGCGCAACACGGTGGCCTGGGGCGGCAGGAGCGTCGCGCCCGCCTTCACCCGCTCGATCGAGACGCTGTGCGAGTAGGGCTGCTCGCCGGACGCGAAGCGGCCGAGGAACAGCGCGTCGACGACGTCCGACGGGGAGTCGCTGTCGTCGACGTTGAGCCGGATCGGCAGCGCGTCTTGAGGGTTGGCTGGCATGGCGCCCATGATCCGGCACGAACTGGCCCCGTGCACCCGTGTTTAGCCGGATCGAGTGGCGGAGTCCCCTCTTCAAACCCGGTGCGGGTGAAGATTCGGACCCCATGTCCACCCGGAACATTCTTGACATGAACACTTCCGGCAAGGCTCCGCTCCTTGTATCACGGACTGAGGAGTAACCCCCCACAAGGAGCCGCATACATGAGCATGAGAATGCCGCGCTTCGCAGCCCTCGCCTCCGCCCTGTTACTCGCCGCGGGCGCCGCCCTGTTCGGGGCGGGACAGGCCTCCGCCGCGGCCGACTTCGGCTACGTCGCGCTCGGCGATTCGTACTCGTCCGGAGTCGGCGCCGGCAACTACGACAGTTCGAGCGGCAACTGCAAGCGCACCACGCGCGCCTACCCGGCGCTCTGGGCCGCCGCCCACGCCCCGCAGACCTTCTCCTTCGCCGCCTGCTCGGGCGCCCGCACGGGTGACGTGATGAACGGCCAGCTCACCCCGCTGAACTCCGGCACCGACCTGGTCAGCATCACCATCGGCGGCAACGACGCCGGATTCTCCGACGTCATGACGACCTGTGTGCTCCAGTCCGAGTCCGCGTGCATCAGTCGCGTCAACCAGGCCAAGGCGTACGTGGACTCCACCCTCCCCGGCCAGCTCGACCAGGTCTACAACGCCATCCACAGCCGTTCCCCGGGCGCCCGCGTGGTCGTCCTCGGCTATCCCCGCTTCTACAAGCTGAACGGAACCTGCGTCGCCGGACTGACCGAGGGCGAACGCACGGCCATCAACGGCGCCTCCGACTACCTGAACGCCGCCATCGCCAAACGCGCCGCCAACCACGGCTTCGCCTTCGCCTCGGTGGCCGGCGCCTTCACCGGCCACGAGATCTGCTCCGGTAGCGAGTGGCTGCACAGCCTCAACTGGCTCGACATCGGCGAGTCGTACCACCCGACCGCCGCCGGACAGTCCGGCGGCTACCTGCCCGTCTTCACCGGCGCGGCCTGAGGGTCCAACGGCCCGCGAAGCGCGCTCAAGGGCTGACGGTCGCTCCCGGCTCCGGTGACGGGGAGCCGCTCGGACCGGAAGCGCCAGGGGAGGAGGCCCCGTCCGTCGGGGTCTCCTCCTCGCACGTCACGGAGTACTCCAGCCAGGCCGAGGACACCTCCGCCGGGCTCCGGATCTCCAGCCGCACCGCGTCCTCGAAGGTCGCGTCCGGGTAGTACGTCAGCTCCGTGTGGTCCAGCCGCATGCTCGCGGGCCCGCCCGCCCGGTAGGTGACCGACTGCCAGCCGGGACCGGAGGTCTCCCCGCTCCGCGTGGCCCAGCGGTACTCCAGCACGGCCGGGGTCCGGTCCACGGTCACGGTGGCCGTGAAGGCGGGCGCTTCGGCAGCCGGCGCCGGGCAGGTGCCGCGGTAGCCGTCGCGGACGGCCTGGACCGCGGACACGGTGAGATTCGCCGGCGCAGTGGCCGAGGGGGACGCCGAAGGGGACGCGGACGGGCTCTCGGACGGGCTCGGGGAGGGGCTGGGCGAAGGCGAGGCGTCGGCGCTCGCGGTGGGGGTCGCCGGGAGCGTGGGGCGGACCCCGCCGTCGCCGCCGGTGTCCCGCAGGTCCCTCCACAGCAGCCAGCCCAGCAGGGCCACCACGACCACCAGCAGCACGATCCCGGCGGTCAGGACCGCCCCGGCCCCGCCCTGCCGGCGCGGTCCGCCGGTCCCGGGGGCGGACATCGGCGCGGGCACCGGCGCCGGCGGCGTGGGACGGCCGTGGCGGTGCCGCACGAGGGAGACCGGGGTGTCCGGACCCACCGTCGGCCCCGACGCGGCCCCCGCCGCAAGCGCCACGGTCGGCCCGGACACCGGTCCGCCGAAGCCCCGTACGGTTCCGCCCGCGCCGATGATCCGCAACATCCGGGCCGCCTCCGTCGCGGGCAGCCGCTGCCCGGGATCCTTGACCAGCAGTCCCTCCAGTACGGGAGCCAGCGCCCCGGCGCGCACCGGCGGCGGGAAGTCCTCGTCCACCACGGCCCGCAGCGTGGCCACCGGCGTGTCCCGGTGGAAGGGCGGGACCCCCTCGACGGCGGTGTACAGCATCACCCCGAGCGCCCACAGGTCCGACTCGGGACCCGGTTCCCGGCCCAACGCCCGCTCCGGAGAAAGGAATTCCGGGGATCCGACCACCTCGCCCGTCATGGTGATGGCGGTGGAGCCCTCCAGGCTCGCGATCCCGAAGTCGCCGAGCACCACCCGGCCGTCGTTGGCGATCAGCACGTTGCCCGGTTTCACGTCCCGGTGCAGCACCCCCGCCTCGTGCGCCGCGCGTAGCGCGGACAGCACCTGCTCGCCGATGTGCGCGGCCCGCTGCGGGGGGAGCGGCCCGTCGCCCTCCAGGACCTCCGCGAGCGAGAGACCCCGTACGATCTCCATCACGATCCACGGTCGGCCGTCCTCGGTGGCCACGTCGTAGACGGTGACGACGCCCCGGTGCGAGACGCGGGCCGCGGCCCAGGCCTCCCGTTCCAGGCGCCGGTACATGCGGCTCACCTCGGCGGGGTCCATCCCGGCCGGTGCCCGCACCTCCTTGACGGCGACCTCGCGGCCGAGCACCTCGTCGCGGGCCCGCCACACGGTTCCCATCCCGCCGTGCCCGAGCGGGCCCAGCAGGCGGTAGCGCCCGGCGATGACCCGCGCGGCGTTCTCGCCGTCGTTCGACGCAGACTCAGTCACTCCAAGCCTCATTCACGTGCGCCCCCAACAGCGTTACCGGGCGATCACTCCAAGTTAGCGCAGCGCGCACGGTGTGGCTCCCGTCACGCCCCGAGGGGGAGCTGCGGCTCCGGGCGCCCCGCCGCCGGGTCGGCGTGGAGGTGCAGGGAGTCCGCGTGGGGCCGCCCGCGGGTCCTGCGGCGGCGGGAAGCCCCCGCAAGGCCCTGCGGAGCCCTCGGTTTGCGCGGAGAGTGACGGGTGACTCCGCTGAGTAATCGTCAACTCCCGCTCGCCACAGGGGCAATTCACACCACCGGGATACCCGGGCGCGACGCGGGGGCGGTAGGGTTTAACCTGCCCGGTGGGCCGGGTGCCCTCGTACGGGTGGGGAGAGACATGGAACAGATAGCAATGCGCAGCAGGCCGCCTCGCGTGCCTGCCATCACCTGCGGTAGCGGCGCGACCAGTTCGCGCCTCGACCGCCATCTCGCCGTGCTGGGCGGTCCCGCCGTCCCGCACCGCGAGTCAGCCGAGGCGACGCTGCTCATGCGCGAGCTCACCTCGCGCGACCACACGCACCGCCTGCGGAGCCGGAGCGCGCGCGTCTCGCTCTTCGCACCGCTGCGTCGGCTGCGTCGCACGCTCTTCGGCAGCCGCCGTTCGTAGACGTCCCGTCCCAGCACTCACGCCGCTTCGTTCCCGGCCCGATCGGCGGCCCGATCGATTCTGCCCCGTCAGCGCACTACGCCGTCCCGGCGCAATGCCGTGATCTGTTCACCCGTCATCCCCAGGGCGAGCAGGAGGGCTTCGGTGTGTTCGCCGAGCGCGGGCACCGCACCCATGTGCGGTGCCGCGCCGCCGGGCAGTCCGATCGGCGGCAGCAGGGCCCGCAGCGGACCCGCGGGCGAGCCCACCTCCCGCCAGCGGTCCCGGGCCGCCAGCTGGGGGTGCGCCGCGAGCTGGGCCACCGAGTTCAGCCGCGCGCAGGCGATGCCCGCCTCCTCCAGTCGGCCGATCGCCTCGGCCGCGCCGAGCCGGCCCAGCGCGTCCGCCACCACCGCATCGGTCTTCTCCCGGTTCGCGGTGCGCGCGGCGTTCGTCGCGAATCCCGGGTCGTCGGCCAACTCCGGGCGCTCCAACACCTGTTCCGTGAGCCTGCGCCATTCCCGGTCGTTCTGGACCGAGAGCAGCACCCGGTCTCCGTCCGCCGTCGGGTAGGCGTCGTAGGGCGCGATGACGGCGTGCGCGAGCCCGGTCCGCACCGGCTGCTCCCCACCGTGCATCGTGTGGTGCAGCGGGTGCCCCATCCATTCGGCGAGCGCGTCCAGCATCGACACCTCCACCCTGCCCCCGCGCCCGGTGGTCCCGCGCCGCAGCAGGGCCGCGAGCACCCCCGAGAAGGCGTACATGGCGGCAGCGATGTCCGCCGCCGGAATGCCCGCCTTGACGGGCCGCTCGGGCGTGCCGGTCACCGAGACCAGGCCGGCCTCGCACTGGACGAGCATGTCGTAGGCGCGTTTGTGGGCGTACGGGCCTTCGGGTCCGTAGCCGGACACGTCCACGGCGACCAGCCGGGGGTAACGCGCGCACAGCGCGGCCGAGTCGAGCCCGAGCCGGGCGGCGGCGCCCTGCGCGAGGTTCTGGACGAAGACGTCGGCCCCGTCGAGCAGCCCGTGCAGGAGCTCGCGGCCGCGCGGATCCTTGAGGTCGAGCGCGATCGACTCCTTGCCCCGGTTGGCCCAGACGAAATGCGAGGCGAGACCGTGCGCGGCGGTGTCGTAACCGCGCGCGAAGTCGCCGCCGTCGGGCCGCTCGACCTTGATGACCCGCGCGCCGAGGTCGGCGAGCTGGCGGGTGGCGAAGGGGGCCGAGACGGCCTGCTCCACGGCGACGACGGTGATTCCGTCGAGCGGCAGCGGGTCGGTGGCGTGCGTATCGGGTTCCATGACCCTCTGCCTACCGGCCCGGAGGAGATCTGTCACCCTCCGGGCCGGTCGGGGCCGCCGGGCTCCCGGGCCGCGGGGCTCCCCGGGCCTCGGGGCTCCGGGTGGCGGGGGCCGCGCGGCCCGGGTCTGTGCGGGGACGGGGACGGGGGCGGGGGCGGGGGCCACCCCGTCCCATGCCGCCGGGCCCGGTCTCCGCTCCTGCTCCGGCTTCCGCTCAGTCGCGGCCGCGCGCGTACCGGCGCGTGGCCGCCGGCACGAAGACGGCGAGCAGGACCAGCGACCAGAGCAGCGCCCCGGCCACCGGGTGCGCGACCGGCCAGGCGGCGCCCGCCGCGGCCTCTGCGGCTTCGCCGCCGGCGCCTGCGCACATCACGCGCACGGCGGTGGCGACGGCGCTGATCGGGTTCCACTCGGCGACGGTACGCAGCCATCCGGGCAGGCCCGCCGTCGGCAGGTACGCGGCGGAGAGCATCGGCAGCAGGAACGTGGCGCTTCCGAGCTGGCCCGCCGCTTCCTCGCTCTTGCTCAGCAGGCCGAGGTACGTCCCCACCCACGCGGTGGCGAAGCGGAAGAGCAGCAGCACACCGAGGGCTCCGAGCGCCCCCGCGGGGTCGTTCTCGACCCGCCAGCCCATCGCCAGCCCCACCAGCATCAGCGGCACCATCGAGACGGCGGTGGTCAGCAGATCCGCGGCCGTCTGTCCCAGCGGCACGGCCGTCCGGCTCATCGGCAGGGTCCGGAAGCGGTCCGTCACCCCGCGGTGCGCGTCCTGCGCCGCCGTGAACATCCCCGCCATCAGCCCGTTCGCGGCGGTGGCGGCGAGCAGTCCCGGGACCAGGAACTGCCGGTACTCCCGGCCGGGCATGGCGAGCGCGCTGCCGAAGACGTAGCCGAAGAACAGCAGCATGGCGACCGGCATGGTCTGGGTCAGGATCAGCAGCGCCGGGGCGTGCCGGGCCTTCTGCAACTGGCGGGTGAGGACGGCGCCGCCGTCGGACAGGAGGGTGCTCATGCGGCGTGCTCCTTGGGCTCGGTGGTGGCGGGACGGGCCCCGGTGAGGCGCAGGAAGACCTCGTCGAGGGTGGGCGGGCGCAGGCTCGCGTCGGTGACGGCGATCCCGGCCGCGTCCAGTGCGCGGACGATCCGCGGCAGCGTGAGTCCGGCGTCGAGCACGGTCACGCCGACGGTGAGGCGGTCCCGGTCCAGGACGGGCAGGCCCCCGGTCAGCTGGTCGAGCACGGCGGCCGCGCCCGCGAGGGCCCCGGCCCCGGCGACGGTGGCCTCGGCGTAGGAGCCGATCCGCGCCTTGAGCTCGGCCGGGGTGCCGGTGGCGGCGGTCCGGCCGTGGTCCACGACCACGATGTCGTCGGCGAGCCGGTCGGCCTCCTCCAGGTACTGGGTGGTGAGCAGCACGCTCGTCCCCTCCCGCGCGAGGCTCCGTACGGCCGTCCAGATCTGTTCGCGGGCGGCCGGGTCGAGGCCGGTGGTCGGCTCGTCGAGGAAGAGCACCCGGGGCCGTGTGACCAGCCCGGCGGCCAGGTCGAGGCGCCGGCGCATGCCGCCCGACCAGGTGCCCGCCACCCGGTCGGCGGCCCCGGCGAGGCCGAAGTGGTCCAGCAGCTCGTCGGCGCGCTCCCGGGCGGCCCGGCCGCGCAGTCCGGCGAGGCGGGCGAACAGCCGCAGGTTCTCGCGGCCGGTCAAGTCCCCGTCGACCGAGGCGGATTGGCCGGTGACCCCGATGGCGCGGCGGACGGCGGCCGGGTCGCGCACGACGTCGTGGCCGGCGACGAGGGCGCGGCCGCCGGTGGGCGCGGTGAGGGTGGCGAGGATCCGGACGGCGGTGGTCTTCCCCGCGCCGTTGGGGCCGAGGAGGCCGCAGACCGCGCCTTCGGGGACGGCGAGATCGAGGCCGCGAAGGGCGTGCACCTCGCCGTAGTTCTTCTCCAGACCCTCACTAAGTACGGCGTACGTAGTAGTCATGCGGTGCACCCTACCTGACTACGTACGTCGTACGTAACTACGATGGTGAGCGATGGACGAGGTGATGAGCGATGACACCCAGCGGCCGCTCCGCTGAACCCGAAGTGATCTGGGCCCGCCCGCCGCGGGCCGGCCGCGGCCCGCGGCCCGCGCACAGCCGCGACTCGATCGCCGCCGAGGCGGTGCGGATCGCCGACGGCGAAGGGATCGAGGCCGTCTCCATGCGGCGCGTGGCGGCCGGCATCGGCGCCGGGACCATGTCCCTCTACAACTACGTGCCGCGCAAGGAGGACCTGTACGAGCTGATGGTCGACGCCGTCAGCGGGGAGTACGAGCTCGCGCCGCCTGCCGGCGACTGGCGGGCCGACCAGCTCGCGCTGGCCCGCCAGACCCGGGGCATCATGCACCGGCACCCATGGCTGCCCCGGCTGCTGAGCCCGGTCTACGGATTCGGGCCGAACGCCCTGCGGTACCTCGAGCACAGCCTGGCCTGCCTGGCGCCGCTCCGGGCCCCGGGCGGGGAGAAACTGGAGCTGATCGCCGCCATCAACGGCACGGTGGCCGCCTTCGTCGCGGGCGAACTGGCCCTGGCCGAGCGGGCCCGCCAGCTCCCCTGGAGCGAGGCCGCCGAACAGGGCGTACGGGCGGCCTGGCTCGGCTCCCGGCTGGCGACGGGGGAGTACCCGCTCCTGGCGGGCGTGCTCGCGTCCGCGCCGGGGGTGCCGGGCGAACTGACCGAACCGGACGAGGTGTTCGACCGGTCGGTGTCACGGCTGCTGGGGGCTTGGGGGGAATAGCCGGTCCCGTTTCGGACCCTCGCGGGCGGGGGCGGGCGGAGCGCAACAGGGCAAGGCGGGGCAGGCGGCCACGGAATGGAGGCAGGGCGGGCAGGGCCGGCCCCGGCGCGGCGCCCGGCCCGCCGCAGGTCTCCGGCGCGGCTCAGAGGAGTGCGAACTGCCCGCCGGGTCCCTCTTCCTGGTGGTCCAGTACCGAAGCCGGGCGCCGGGCCCAGGAGGGCGGCGGCAGAACTCCGGCCGCGTGCGGCCCGGCGTCGCCCAGCGGGGGTCCGGGCTCGAAGGCGGTCCGCTCCGGTGCCAGGTCCGCCAGCAGCGCCAGGGTCGTCACCAGGGCCAGCAGCTCCGAGGTCCAGTCCTGCGGCCACTCGGCCGGACCCAGCGCCTCCAGTCCGTCGGCCTGAGGGTCCCGGTGGGCGAGCCGGGCACCGAACCACGCCTCCAGGACGCGCACGCCCTGGACCTCGTACTCCCACGCCCCGGCGGGGACGGGGGAGACGGTCCCGCCGCCGATGCGGAGGGTCTCGCTCTCCGGGTCGTACGCGAGCTCGCGCGGCCAGAGCGGCAGCGCGGAGCGGACGTAGGGCCGGCGCCCGCCGGGCAGCCGGGGCGCCTCGCCGCCGCGCGCCCCGCGCAGCTGGACCGCGAGCAGCCGGTGGCCCAGCTCCAGCCCGGCCCGCCAGCGCTCGGGGTCGGCGGTGAGCGGGACCTCGTACCCCCGCGGCCCCGGACGTCCGGCGGCGAGGATCCAGCACAGCACGTCCTCGGGGGTGACCCAGGTGCCGTAGCGGTCGCCGAGCAGCGGCAGCAGGCCGGGGGCGAGATTGGGCTCGGCGCCCCCGGGGCGCCGGTGCAGGGGGCGGATCCGGCCGAGCCGGCCGGCGGGCAGGTGTGCGGTGACCAGCAGCCCGGCCGCCTGCGGGGACTCGACGGTGAAGAGCTGGTGCTCGTCCAGCACCCGCCACAGCTCCGGGCGGGCCCGGTCGATGAGCCGCTGGTCGGGCAGCAGCCACTGCTCGTCGAAGGGATCGCGCAGCACCCGTACGGGATCGGGGCAGGGTCCGGGCGTGTCCGTGAACCGGGCGGTGGATCCCGCGCGCTGGCCCGGCAGTGCGGCGGCCCCGGCGGCGGGGGTCCGGGCCCGGGTCGGGCGGAACAGTCGTTCCCGCTCGGGGGCGTCGGCGCCGGTCAGGGTGGCCCAGCGGGTGCGCAGGATCGCCGGGTCGGGGGCCGCCACCCAGGCGCGGCCCAGGCTCAGGGGGCCCACGGCCCAGGGCATCAGATCGTCCAGCAGCGGGGTCCGTGGAGGTGCGTCAGCGCTCACCCGGCAGATGGTAGCGATGCCGTCCGGTGGCCGGGCCGCGTCCAGGCCGGAGAGTTAGGCTCCTTATGTACGGATCTGTGCGACCTGTGCGACCCAGGAGGCGGTCATGAGCCAGTACGACGAGTACTCGACTCCCTCGCAGGCCGAGGGGGAGCGGCTCGACGAGGACATGGACGAGGTTCAGAAGAAGCAGCGTCACGCCCAGACGTCGCGGACCACGCCGTCGCAGGCGGAGGGTGAGCGCGGCAAGGAGGACGACGAGAAGTAGCGGACCCCTGGCGCCGCGGCCCGCGCGGCGTCAGGAGGCGTCGACCGTCACCGTGAAGGAGAAGCGGTCGCCCCGGTACCGGATCCGCGCGACGTCGACCACCCGGCCGCTCTTGTCGTAGGTCACGCCCGTGTAGTGCAAGATCGGGCTCAGCAGCGGCACTTGGAGCAGTTCGGCCGTGAGCGGGTCGGCCAGGCGCGCCTCGACGGTGTCGGTGATGCGGCTGATCTGGACCTGCGCGATGTCGCGCAGCACCTTCGTCATGGGCCAACGCACCAGATCCGCGAGGTCGATGGCCTTGGCCAGCTCCGGAAGAACCGCGTTCTCCGCCCAGTTGGTCGGCTCTCCGCTCTCGCTGTCGTGGCGCAGCCTGCGGTAGGTGACCACCTCCGGCGTGTCCGGGAAGTGCGCCAGCAGCTCCCCGGAGACCGGTGTCCGCTCATGGCCGAGAATCGTCGTGCGATCACCCGACTGCTGCGCCACGATCGCGTCGACCGACCCCAGCAGCCGGACCGGGGCCCCGCGCATCGCCGCCGGTTCGATGAAGGTCCCGCGCCGCCGGTGGCGGCTGATGAGGCCCTCGGTCTCCAGCTCCTTGAGCGCCTGCCGCATGGTCAGCACGCTCACCCCGTAGTGCTCGGCGAGCTGCTCCTCGGTGGGCAGCCGCAGCGAGGCGTCCGCGGTGCGCCCGAGTATCGAGGCGCGCAACGACTGGGATACCTGGTACCAGAGGGGCAGCTTCCGGTTCAGTACCAGCGAGTCGGGGGCGAAGGCGGTCACGGGTCATTCTCCGTACGACGGGGTGAACGTGGGAGCACTGCCGCGTCGTGGCGGGGTCGCGCGGTGGCGCGGTTGCGCCGTGGCACGGCAGTGCTCGTGATATTAGGCGCGGAAGTGACGCTGGAGCCCCTGCCAGACGTCGTCGTATCCGCTCTGGAGGTGGTCCGCCGCGGCGGCCTGAGCCGTGGCCGTGATGGGCCAGCGGGTCTCGAACATGAAGGCCAGGCCGTCGTCGATCTTCTGCGGCTTCAGCTCGGCGGCGCTCGCCCGGTCGAAGGTCTCCCGGTCGGGGCCGTGCGCGGACATCATGTTGTGCAGCGAGCCGCCGCCAGGGACGAAGCCTTCCGCCTTGGCGTCGTAGGCGCCCTCGATCAGACCCATGTACTCGCTCATCACGTTCCGGTGGAAGTACGGCGGGCGGAAGGTGTCCTCGCCGACCAGCCAGCGCGGGGCGAAGACCACGAAGTCCACGCCCGCCAGGCCCGGGGTGTCGGAGGGCGAGGTCAGCACGGTGAAGATCGACGGGTCGGGGTGGTCGTAGCTGATGGAGCCGAGGACGTTGAAGCTGCGCAGGTCGTAGACGTACGGGACGTGCGTGCCGTGCCAGGCGACCACATCGAGCGGGGAGTGGTCGTAGGTCGCGGTCCAGAGGTTGCCGCAGAACTTGTTGACCACCTCGGTCGGGCGCTCCTCGTCCTCGTACGCCGCCACGGGCGCCCGGAAGTCCCGTGCGGAGGCGAGGCCGTTGGCGCCGATCGGGCCGAGGTCGGGCAGCTCGAAGGGGCGGCCGTAGTTCTCGCAGACGTAGCCGCGCGCGTCGGCGTCGAGGAGCTCGACGCGGAAGCGGACCCCGCGGGGAATCAGGGCCATCTCGCCGGGACGGGCGCTGAGCAGGCCGAACTCGGTGCGCAGCAGCAGGCCGCCGCGCTCCGGGACGATCAGCAGTTCGCCGTCGGAATCGCTGAACACGCGGTCGGTCATGGGGGAGTTGGCGGCGTAGAGGTGGATGGCCATGCCGCTGCGCTGGGTGGCGTCGCCGTTGCCGCCGAGGGTCCAGAGGCCGGCCAGGAAGTCGGTGCCGGGGGCCGGGTCGGGCAGCGGGTTCCAGCGGAGCCGGTTGGGGTTCGCCGGGGCCTCGGTGAAGGGCGCGGTGCGCAGCGCGCCGTTGTCGGCCCGGGTGAAGGGCGGGTGCGCGGCGGAGGGGCGGATCCGGTAGAGCCAGGAGCGCCGGTTGAGGGCGCGCGGCTCGGTGAACGCGCTGCCGCTGAGCTGTTCGGCGTAGAGGCCGAGGGGGGAGCGCTGGGGCGAGTTCCGGCCGATCGGGAGCGCACCGGGGACGGCCTCCGAGCTGTGCTCGTTGCCGAACCCGGTGAGGTGGCTCAGCGCCTCCGCCGTCTTCCGGGCCTGTTCGCTGCCGCCACCGTTGCTGCTGCCGCCGCCACTCATT
Source organism: Streptomyces sp. ISL-66 (assembly GCF_018614135.1). Lineage (GTDB taxonomy): Bacteria > Actinomycetota > Actinomycetes > Streptomycetales > Streptomycetaceae > Streptomyces. The sequence continues at coordinate 39,785 of NZ_JAGGOW010000040.1, read as the reverse complement.
GCACGCTCCCGGTCTGCCGAAGGAATCCTATGCCTGACAGTAGGATTCCTGGGCCGGTGCGTCAACGGGAGAAACCGGTCGCGGGGTGTCCTGGGGTGTCTCGGGGGCGTACGGGGAGGGGCTGCTGCTGTTGGCCGCTGCTGTCCGGGGCGTACGGGGCGGGGCCTGCGGGCGCCTCAGTCGGAGGTCGGCCCGGAGGTCGGCCCGGAGGTCGGCCCGGAGGTCGGCCCCGAGGTGGGCCCGGAGGTCGGCCCCGAGGTCGGCCCCGAGGTGGGCCCGGAGGTGGGCCCGGAGGTCGGCCCGGAGGTGGGCCGGGAGGTGGGCCCGGAGGCGGGATCGAACGCCCGTCCGGGCGAGCCCGGAGCCCGCCCCGATGTCGAAATCCCTCGGGCGGAAGCCGATTCGCGCGGGAGGGGATCCCAAAAGGTGAACATTGCTCTACTCTCACGCGCATGTCGTGGACCCGCAGGTTCCCTGCCGTGCCGGCGGCGCTCCTCGCCGCCCTCCTGACCCTCCTGTCCCTCTTCGCCGCCGCGCCCGTCGCGAGCGCGCACGAGGAACGCCCCGTCGAGCTGCCCAACGGCACCGGCTCCGTACCCCGCTACCGGGCCGGCGAGCCCGACCTGATCGTCTGCAAGACGGACCGGCCCGCCTTCGAGCGCCGGATATCGGCCTTCCCGGACACCCTCAAGGAGCGCAACCTCGTCCTCTACGAGCGCTGCGAGAAGAACGGCTTCCGGGACCTCCAGGCGGCCGTCGACGCCGTGGACCGTCCGGGCATGAACATCGCGATCCTCCCCGGCCTCTACGAGGAGGAGCCCTCGCTCCCCAAGCCGACGGGTGAGTGCGCCTCCCTCAAGGCCCCCAACTCCTCGCTCGGCTACCAGATCCTGAGCTACGAGCAGCAGCTGGCCTGCCGCCACAACCAGAACCTCATCGCCATCCTCGGCAAGACCGATCTGCAGATCGAAGGCACCGGAGCGTCCCGGCAGGACGTCGTCATCGACGCCAAGTACCAGAAGCTGAACGCGATCCGCGCGGACAAGTCCAACGGCATCTACTTCCGCAACTTCACCGCGCAGCGCACCACCTTCAACTCGCTCTATGTGCTCGCGGGCGACGGCTTCGTCATCGACGACGTCCTGACCCGCTGGAACGACGAGTACGGCTTCCTGACCTTCGCCAGCGACCACGGCCTCTACAAGAACTGCGAGTCGTACGGCAACGGGGACTCCGGCATCTACCCCGGCAGCGCCTCCGACATCAACGACGGCCGCGGCTACGACGTCCCCCGCTACTCCATCGAGATCACCGGCTGCCGCAGCCACCACAACATGGTCGGTTACTCCGGCACCGCGGGCGACTCGGTGTGGGTGCACGACAACGAGTTCGACCAGAACATGGGCGGCGCCTCGATGGACAGCGCCTTCCCCGGACACCCCGGCCTCCCGCAGAACCACGCCCACTTCGAACGCAACCTCATCCACGACAACAACGCCGACTACTACCACTTCGTCGCCGACGGCACCTGCGCCAAACCTCCGATCGAGCGCGGCTACGAGCAGGGAACGGTCTGCCCGCAGATCTCCATGCCCCCCGGCACCGGCATCATCACCGCGGGCGGCAACTGGAACCTCTACGAGAACAACTGGGTGTACGGGCACCAGCGCGCGGGCTTCTTCCTCTCGGCGGTGCCCGCCTTCATCCGCGGCGAGGAGGAGTGGTCCAAGCAGGCGGACACCTCCCACCACAACCGCTACGCCGGCAACATCCTCGGCAAGGACAAGTCCGGCGCCTCCCGCCCCAACGGCATGGACGTCTGGTGGGACGGCCAGGGCCGCGGGAACTGCTGGCGACAGGGCCCCGACGGCTCCACCCCGGGCACGCTCCCGGAGTGCGGTGAGCGCCGCGGCTCCGTCTCCGGCGGCTCCACCCGCCTGGCCGGCGAACCGGTCAAGCTCGCCCAACTCCTCGTCTGCGCCGACTACAGCGTCCAGGCGCGCAAACTCCCCGCCGGCTGCGACTGGTACGGGGCCCGGGGCCTCCAGCGGGTGGAGACGCAGATCGCCCTCGCCGTCGCGGCCGTCCTGCTCCTGGTTGGCGGCCTCCTGTGGTGGCGCCGCCTGCGACGCATCCGCCCCGCCTTGGCCCGGCTCGCAACGGCGGCCACCCTGCTCGGCCTCGCGGGCCTGGCCCTGGACGTGGCGGGCTCCACCATGGAGCTGGTCGCGAGCCCGGTGCCCGCCCTCGCGCTGCTCTGCCTCGGCCTGTGGTGGACCGGCATCGGCGTCGCCCTGCGCCCGGACCGCCCCTGGCTGGCCCGCCTCACCCTCCTCCTCGCCGCGCTCACCCTCCTCGACGCCTTCGACAAGGCCGTCCTGATGATCCCCTGGATCCCCCTAGGCCCCGCCTGGATACGGGCCCTCGTCGCGGTGCTGTGGACCCTGTGGGCCGTCATCGCCGCCGCCCGGCCGGGCCCGCGGAGCGCCGCCCCGGCCCACCCCGCGGGACCGGGCGACGACCCGGCGGGCGACCGCGTCCCCGTACCGGCGGGTCCGGACCCGGCCCTCGGCACGGAGGCCGCCCGCGAGCCGAAGACCGGCCCGGCCGACGGGGCGCGGCCGTGACCGCGTACGAGGGCGACCACCCCGAGAACGGGGTCCGCTGCGACGCCTGCGGTCCGCACTCGCCGCCGCGCCGGCCCCCACGGGCAGTGCGGACCGCCGGGTGTCGCCCCGAGAACCGGGTCCGCTGCGACGCCTGCGGTCTCGCCTGCGGTCCCCCTTGCCCGCCGCGCCGGCCCGGGCGGGGAGTGCGGACCGCCGGGCTGCTCGCCCTGGCCGTGCTTCTGGCCGGCGGCGCGGTGGCCGGCTGCGGCGGGAGGGCCACCACCCACCACAAGCCCGGCACCAGCCACGAGCAGGCCTCCGGCAACGCGGGCACCCTGCTCACGACCGACGACGGGGCCGGCCACCGGCTCCGCGAGGTCCCGGCCGAGGGCGCGCCGGAGGTCCAGCTCGCCGCCCGGCCGGACTCCGAGGACGGCTGGAACCTCCAGCTGACGGTGAAGAACTTCCATTTCACCCCCGACAGCACCGGTGGCGCCGCCCTGCGGGGCGCCGGGCACGCTCACCTGGAGCTGGACGGCCGCAAACTGGCCCGCCTGTACGGCCCTTGGTTCCACCTGCCGGCCGCGCAGGTACCCCAGGGCGCGCACACCCTGACCGTCCGCCTCTACGCGGACGACCACACCGCCTGGGCCGTCTCCGGCAAACCGGTCGAGGGCACCCTCCAACTCACGGCCACCCCCGGCCAGACCGCCCCCGGCCAGACCGCCCCCGGCCAGACCGCCCCCGGCGAGACGGGCCACACCCACACCCCGTCCTCACCCCCGGCTCCGCCCCCGTCCTCATCCCCAGCCTCGGCCCCGCCCCCGCCTCCGTCCCCGGAGGCGGCGCAGGCCGACCGCACGGTCACCATCACTGTCCGGGACGGCAAGGTCATCCCCGCCCCGGGCCGCGTCGAGCTGGCCCGAGGCGAACGCGTGGCCCTGCGCGTCACCAGCGACCGCGCGGACACCCTGCACGTCCACGGCTTCGACAAGGAACTCGCCCTGCCGGCAGGCCAGGAGGCCACCCTGGTCCTGACGGCCGACCGCACCGGCCTCTTCGAGGTCGAGACCCACGAGTCCGACCTGGTCCTGACCCAACTCCTCGTCCGATGACCCACCCGAAGCCCCGTCCGTCAAAACCCACCCACCTCGGCCCACTCCCGCATCTGGGCTCTGGCCCACTCCCGGACCCATTCCCGGACCGGGGCCTGGACCCATTCCCGGACCTGTGCCCGGACCCGTGCCCGCGCACCCGCCCGCGCCCGATGGTGGCCCCGCCCCCGGGCGGGCGGCGTTGACCCCGGCTCCGGCCCCGGCCGCAGTGGCAGCGGCGGCTGCGGCGCCGCAGGGGTGGCCGGTCGTGTCCCCGTCCGTGCCGGGTGTCCTGCCGTACGCGTCGTCCGGCGGCGGGTACGGCCAGGGCGTGGTCCGACACCCGGCCGATCCGCTCACCGTGCTCGCACACGGCATCGGGTCCCAGCACGATCTGCCCATCTCTCCCTTCTACGCGTTCGCCGGCGCCTTCACCGCACTCTTCGTCTCCTTCCTCGCGCTCGCCCTCCTCTGGTCCGCCTCCCGCTTCCGCGGCGACCGCTCCGGCATCGCCCTGCCCGCCGGGTTCCAGCGGGTGGCCGACGCGCCGGCCACCCGCACCGCCCTGCGCGGGCTCGGCCTCGCGGCCGCGCTCGCCGTCCTCCTGTACCTCCTTCTCGGTCCCGACGACCCCGCCCGGAACCCCGCTCCCGGCGCCGTCTACGTCCTCCTCTGGGTCGGCCTCGTCCCCGCCTCCCTCCTCCTCGGCCCCGCCTGGCGCCTCCTCAGCCCACTCCGAGCCCTGCACCGCCTGCTCTCCCCGCTGTGGCACCCGGGATCCCGACCTCGCCCCCTCCCCGCCCGGCTGGGGCAATGGCCCGCCGCCGCCGGGCTGTTCGCCTTCACCTGGCTCGAACTCGTCTCTGCCGATCCCGCCTCCACCACCACCCTCCTGATCGCCCTGACCGGCTACGCCGTCGCCCAGCTCCTGCTCGCCGCCCGCTTCGGCGAGCGCTGGTTCGCCGTCGGAGACGCCTTCGAGGCGTACTCCGCCCTCCTGGCCGCTCTCTCCCCCCTCGGCCGCCGCAGCGACGGCCGCCTCGTACTCCGCAACCCCTTCCACGGACTCGACGCGACGCCCGAGCGGCCCGGACTCGTCGCCACCGTCTGCGTCCTGCTCGGATCCACCGCCTACGACGGCTTCTCCGACAACCCCTCATGGATCAACGCGATCCAGACCTCCCCCCTCGGCCGCACCCCCACGACCACCCTCGGACTCCTCGGCTCCATCGCCCTCGTCGCCGCCCTCTACTGCCTCTGCGCGGCGGCCACCCGCCTCGTCTGCGGCCCGCACCCCGGCCCGCTGACCGCCTTCGCGCACTCACTCGTACCGATCGCCCTCGGCTATCTCATCGCCCACTACTTCTCCCTCCTTGTAGTCGAAGGACCACGCACGGTCATCATGGCGCTGGGCACTGACAACGCCCCCGAACCCTTGTCCCCACTGGATCCCGGCGGCCTCGCGGCCCTCCAGGTCATCGCCGTCGTCACCGGCCACGTGCTCGGCGTGATCGCCGCGCACGACCGCTCCGTACGGCTCTTCCCGCCCGCGAAAGCCGTCGCCGGACAACTGCCGATGCTGGCGCTGATGATCACGTACACGGTCGGCGGCCTCAGCCTGCTGCTGAACTGAGGCGGCCGCCGGAGCCCCGAGAACCGACACCGCCGCCGAGCCGGACCTCCAGGAGCGGCATGATGGACCCCGTGCCCCCAGCCCACTCCCTGCGCCGTACGCCGATCCAGCAGCGCAGCGCCGACCGGCTCGCCCGGATCCTCGACGCCTGCGCCGAACTCCTCGACGAGACCGGGTACGAGAACCTCAGCACCCGTTCCGTCGCCCTGCGTGCCGGCGTGCCCATCGGTTCGGTCTACCGGTTCTTCGGCAACAAGCGGGCGATGGCTATCGCCCTCGCCCACCGCAATCTCGACCACTACGCGGACGGCATCGAGCAGCGGCTCGCCGATCTCCCCGCCACGGACTGGCGGCCGGTCCTGGACGCCGTGCTGGACGAGTACCTCGCCATGAAGCAGGGCGTCCCCGGCTTCGCCCTCGTCGACTTCGGGGTGCCCGCGCCGCCGCCCGAGGGCCCGGCCTCCGATCCCAACCACCTCGTCGCCGTCCGCCTCACCGAGCTGCTCAGCGCCCACCTGGCCCTCACCCCGGACGCCGCGCTGCAACGGGCCGTCCTGGTCGCGGTGGAGGCCACCGACGCCCTGATCCAGCTGGCCTTCCGCAACGACCCCTCGGGCGACCCGGACATCGTCGCCGAGACCCGCGCGATGATGCACGCCTACCTCGCCCGCGTCCTGGACTGACGCCCGGCACCGGCACCGGCACTGGCACCGGCCGCGTCCTGCCCCGGCGTTCGCCCGCGCGCGAGACCCGGCCCGCCGGGCCCGCTGCCGGGCTCCGCCCGCCCGCTCGAGACCAGCCCGCCGGTCCCCGGCGCGGTTCGGGTTGCGCAGACCCCTCTCCTCCCTCCCTACCGGTCGGTATGCTCGGTCCGCCCGCGTGCCGAACGGCCCGCGCGCCCGTGCCGCAGCCTGCCTCCCTGGAGGGCCCATGCCCCGCACCGCCCTGCGCATCTGCCCCCTCTGCGAAGCCACTTGCGGCCTCACCCTCACCATCGAGGGCAGCACCGTCACCGGCGCCCGGGGCGACCGCGAAGACGTGTTCAGCCACGGCTTCATCTGCCCCAAGGGCGCCGCGTTCGGGGCCCTCGACGCCGACCCCGACCGGCTCCGGAGCCCCCTGGTCCGGCGTGACGGCCGGCTCGAGGAGGCCACCTGGGAGGAGGCCTACGAGGCCATCGCCGCAGCCGTACCCGCCCTCGTGCGGAAACGCGGCGCCCAGTCGGTCGGGGTCGTCCTCGGCAACCCGAACGTCCACACCATGGCCGGCCAGCTCTACCCGCCGCTGCTCCTCAAGGCCCTCGGCACCCGCAACCTCTTCACCGCGAGCACCCTCGACCAGATGCCCAAGCACGTCTCCAGCGGCCTGCTCTTCGGTGACCCCTTCGCCATCCCCGTCCCGGACCTCGACCGCACCGACTTCCTGCTCCTCCTCGGTGCCAACCCGCTCGAGTCGAACGGCTCCCTGTGCACCGCCCCCGACTTCCCCGGCCGACTCAAGGCGCTGCGCGCCCGCGGCGGCACCCTCGTCGTCGTGGACCCCCGACGAACGCGCACCGCCCAGCTCGCCGATCGCCACCTCGCGCCGCGCCCCGGCAGCGACGCGCTGCTCCTCGCCGCCCTCGCCCACACGCTGCTCGCCGAGAAGCTGACCGACCTCGGGGAACTCGCGGAACACACCGACGGATTCGGGGAACTCTCCGGAGCGCTCGCCAGTTTCACTCCTGAGGCCGTAGCCCCCGCCTGCGACCTCCCGGCCGATGAGATCCGCGACCTCGCCCGCGCTCTCGCGGCCGCGCCCACCGCCGCCGTCTACGGGCGGATCGGCAGCAGCACCGTCGCGTACGGCACGCCGGCCAGCTGGCTGGTCGACGTACTGAACGTCCTGACCGGCAACCTCGACCGGCCGGGCGGATCCCTGTTCCCGCTCTCCGCGACCGACCGCGCACCACGGCCGGCCGCTCCCGGCAAGGGCTTCGGCCTCGGCCGCTGGCGCAGCAGGGTCAGCGGCCATCCCGAGGCCAAGGCCGAATTCCCCATGGCCGCCCTGGCGGAGGAGATCGAGACCCCGGGGGAGGGGCAGATCCGTGCCCTCGTCTCCATCGCGGCGAACCCCGTGCTGTCCGCACCCGACGGCCGGAGGCTCGACGCGGCCCTCGCCGGGCTCGACTTCATGATCAGCGTCGACCCCTACCTCAACGAGACCTCACGCCACGCGCACGTCGTCCTGCCCCCGCCGCCGCCCTCGCAGAGCGCCCACTTCGACTTCTCCTTCAACAGCTTCGCCATCCGCAACCAAGTCCGCTACTCGCCGCCCGCCGTTCCGCTGGAAGACGGGGGGATGGACGAGTGCGAGATCCACGCGCGCCTCGTCCTCGCCGTCTCCGGCATGCACGGAACCGAGCCGGAGGCCGTGGACGACCTGGCGATCCAGACCACGCTCGCCAGAGAGACCGCCGACCCGTGTTCCCCGCTGCACGGGCAGGACCCGGCCCGCCTCGCTGGACTCCTGACCGGCGTCACCGGCCCCGAGCGCCGGCTCGACCTGATGCTCCGGATCGGGCCGTACGGCGACCGGTTCGGCCTGCCCGCCGGCCTGCCCGGCGGCGCGGACGCGGCTACGGCGTTCCGCGCGGGCTCGGGCGCAGCCATGGGCTTCCGCGCGGGCTCGGGAGCCGGCGCCGACGCGGGCGCGGACTCGGACTCGGACTCGGACTCGGACGGCATCGACGCCGGGGCCGGGCCGGGCCTCGGCCTGGCGCGGTTGCTCGCGCACCCGCACGGGATCGACCTGGGCCCGCTGCGGCCCCGGCTGCCCGGGCTGCTCAAGACGCGCAGCGGCAGGATCGAGCTGCTGCCGGACCCGATCGCGGCCGAGCTCCCCAGGCTGCGCGCGGCCCTCGCCGACCGCCCCGCCGGCCTGGTGCTCGTGGGCCGCCGCCATCTGCGGTCCAACAACAGTTGGTTGCACAACGTCCCGGCCCTCACCGGAGGTTCCAACCGCTGCACCCTGCACGTCCACCCGGACGACGCCGGCCGGCTCGGCCTCGCCGACGGAGGCCTGGCCCGCATCACCGCCGACGGCGGCAGTCTGGAGGTCCCCGTCGAGGTCACCGACTCCATCCGCGCCGGGGTCGTCAGCCTCCCGCACGGCTGGGGCCACGACCGCTCCGGGACCCGCCTCTCGGTGGCCTCGGCCACGCCCGGCGCCAACGTCAATCAGCTCCTCGACGGCACCCGGCTCGACCCGCTCTCCGGCACGGCCGTGCTCAACGGTTTCCCCGTCGAACTGACACCCCTCCCCTGAGCTGGGGTTTTGCTCGTATTGCTCACGTCCGGACGTCTTGTTGGGCCCAGGAGGCGGCACCTAGGTTCCCCCCATGCTGACCTTCCTCGGCTTCGCCATGATCGCGACCTTCCTCGTCCTGATCATGCTGAAGAAAATGTCGCCCATCGCGGCGCTCGTCCTCATTCCCGCGCTCTTCTGCGTGTTCGCCGGACAGGGCGCGCAGCTCGGCGGCTACGTCATCGACGGAGTCGGCAAGCTCGCGCCGACCGCCGCCATGCTCATGTTCGCCATCGTCTACTTCGGCCTGATGATCGACGTCGGGCTCTTCGACCCGGTGGTGCGCGGGATCCTGCGCTTCTGCAAGGCCGACCCGATGCGCGTCGTGGTCGGCACGGCCGTCCTCGCGGCCATCGTCTCGCTCGACGGCGACGGCTCGACCACCTTCATGATCACCGTCTCGGCGATGTACCCGCTCTACAAGCGGCTCGGCATGAGCCTCGTCGTGATGACCGGTGTCGCGGCGACCGCCAACGGCGTCATGAACACCCTGCCCTGGGGCGGTCCCACGGCCCGCGCCGCCACCGCCCTCAAGCTCGATGCCGCCGACATCTTCGTGCCGATGATCCCCGCGCTCGCGGCGGGCCTGGTCTTCGTCTTCGTCCTCTCCTACGTCCTAGGCCTCAGGGAGCGCCGCCGGATCGGCCTGCTGTCGCTCCCCGCCGACGCCCGGACGGCCGGCGTCGAGGCCGAGGACCAGATCCTGGTCGCCGCCGGTACGGGCCAGGCCGACGGAGGCTCCCGTACACCGTCCGCCTCGTCCGCCTCGTCCGCCTCGTCCGCCTCGTCCGCCACCTCCGAGGCCCCCGCTGCCGCCCCCATCGGTACCGGCGGCGCAGGCTCCGTTTCCGTGGCGGCCGCCGACGAAGACGGCTTCCAGGGCCTCGACCCGCGCCGCGCGACCCTGCGCCCCCGCCTCTACTGGTTCAACGCCACCCTGACCGTGGCCCTGCTCACCGCCATGATCATGGAGCTGCTCCCGATCCCGGTGCTCTTCCTCCTCGGCGCCGCCCTCGCCCTCACCGTCAACTTCCCCCACATGCCGGACCAGAAGGCGCGCATCGCCGCCCACGCCGACAACGTCCTCAACGTCGCCGGCATGGTCTTCGCCGCCGCGGTCTTCACCGGCGTCCTCACCGGTACCGGCATGGTCAAGCACATGGCCGACTGGCTCGTCGGTGCCATCCCCGAGGGGATGGGCCCGCACATGGCGCTGGTCACCGGCCTGCTCAGCCTCCCGCTCACCTACTTCATGTCGAACGACGGCTTCTACTTCGGGGTCCTGCCCGTCCTCGCCGAGGCGGGCGCCGCGCACGGGGTCTCCCCGCTCGAAATCGCCCGCGCCTCGCTGGTCGGCCAGGCCCTGCACATGTCGAGCCCGCTGGTTCCGGCCGTCTACGTCCTCGTCGGCATGGCCAAGGTCGAGTTTGCCGACCACACCCGGTTCACCGTGAAATGGGCGGCTTTGACCTCCCTCGTGGTCCTCGGCGCAGGGATGCTTTTCGGCATCATCTGACCCCGCCCGCCCCTGGCGCCCGCAAAACTACCGACGCTAGTTTGTAGGCTGTCGGCGACGTCAGGTCCACAGGCCTACGCGCTCGTGCGTGCTCGGGAGGAATGCCATGAAGGCCCACGACGGGATGTACATCGGCGGCGAGTGGCGGGCCGCCGTCGGACGCGGCCACATCGAGGTCTTCAACCCCGCCGACGAGCAGCTCATCGCCTCGGTCCCGGCCGGCACGGCCGAGGACGTCGACGCGGCCGTACGGGCGGCCCGCGCGGCCTTCCCGTCGTGGGCGGCCACGGCTCCGGGCGAGCGGGCGGCCCTGATCGGGGCCCTGCGCGACGTACTGGTCGCCCGCAAGGGCGAGATGGCCGAGACGATCACCGCTGAGCTCGGCTCCCCGCTGGGCTTCTCGGAGATGGTGCACGTGGGGGCGCCGATCGCGGTGGCGTCCTCGTTCGCCGAGCTCGGGGCCTCGTACGCCTTCGAGGAGCGGATCGGGAACTCGACCGTGCTGCTGGAACCGGTCGGCGTGGTCGGGGCGATCACGCCCTGGAACTACCCGCTGCACCAGATCGTTGCCAAGGTGGCGCCCGCTCTCGCCGCCGGATGCACCCTCGTCCTCAAGCCCGCCGAGGACACCCCGCTGACCGCGCAGCTCTTCGCCGAAGCCGTGCACGAGGCGGGGATACCGGCCGGGGTCTTCAACCTGGTGACCGGCACCGGCCCGGTCGCCGGCCAGGCCCTGGCCGCGCACGAGGGGGTCGACCTCGTCTCCTTCACCGGATCCACCGCTGTCGGCAAGCAGATCGGCGCCACGGCCGGCGCCGCCGTCAAGCGGGTCGCCCTCGAACTGGGCGGCAAATCGGCCAATGTCATCCTGCCCGGAGCCGACCTGGCCAAGGCCGTCGCGGCAGGCGTGGGCCACGTCATGAACAATGCCGGCCAGAGCTGCAACGCGCTCACCCGGATGCTCGTCCACCGGGACGAGTACGAGGAGGCGGTCGCGCTGGCGGCCGCCGCCGTCGCCAAGTACCCCTCCGGCGACCCCCGCGACCCGGGCACCCGCCTGGGCCCGGTCGTCAACGCCAAGCAGCGCGACCGCGTGCGCGGCTTCATCGCCAAGGGCGTGGAGGAGGGCGCGCGCCTGGTCGCGGGCGGCACCGAGACGCCGCACGAGCAGGGGTACTTCATCGCCCCGACCGTGTTCGCCGACGTCACGCCCGGGATGACCATCGCGCAGGAGGAGATCTTCGGCCCGGTGTTGTCGATCCTGCCCTACGAGGACCAGGACGAGGCCCTGACCATCGCGAACGGCACCGACTACGGGCTGGGCGGGGCGGTCTGGGCGGCGGACGAGGAGACGGCGGTTGCCTTCGCCCGCCGGATGGACACCGGCCAGGTGGACATCAACGGCGGCCGCTTCAACCCGCTCGCGCCCTTCGGCGGGTACAAGAAGTCGGGCGTGGGCCGCGAACTGGGCCCACACGGCCTCGCCGAGTACCTGCAGACCAAGTCCCTGCAGTTCTGAACCCGTACGCCGACAGACCCGTACCGCGTATCACCCGATACTCGGTCATATCGGCGCACAAGCTCACGCATCCGCCCGCACACCCGCCCGCAAAGCCGCACCCCACGGAGACGACGACCATGGTCCGCGCCGCCATCCTGCCCGCCGTCGGAGCACCGCTGGAGATCCGGGACATCGTGCTGCCCGAGCCCGGCCCCGGGCAGGTCCGGGTGCGGCTCGCCGCCGCCGGGGTCTGCCACTCCGACCTCTCCCTCACCAACGGCACCATGCGGGTCCCCGTACCCGCCGTCCTCGGTCACGAGGGCGCGGGCACGGTCCTCGCCGTCGGGGAAGGGGTCACGCACGTGACGCCCGGCGACGGGGTGGTGCTCAACTGGGCCCCGTCCTGCGGGAAGTGCCACCACTGCTCCATCGGCGAGGTCTGGCTCTGCGTCAAGGCCCTCGCCGGCGTCGGGGACGTCTACGCCCACGACGCCAGGGGAGTCGAACTCCACCCCGGGCTGAACGTGGCCGCCTTCGCCGAGGAGACGGTCGTCGCGGCCAACTGCGTGCTGCCCGCTCCCGCCGGTATTCCACTCACCGAGGCAGCCCTGCTCGGCTGCGCCGTCCTCACCGGTTACGGAGCCGTCCACCACAGCGCCCAGGTCCGCCCGGGCGAATCGGTGGCCGTCTTCGGAGTCGGCGGAGTGGGACTCGCCGCACTCCAGGCGGCCCGCATCGCCATGGCGGGCCCGATCGTGGCCGTGGACGTCTCCCCGGCCAAGGAGGAGCTGGCGCGAGCGGCCGGGGCCACGGAGTTCGTCCTCGCCTCCGACACCACCGCGAAGGAGATCCGCACGCTGACCGGCGGGCACGGCGCGGACGTCGCCATCGAGTGCGTCGGCCGGGCCGAAACCATCCGCGGTGCCTGGGAGTCCACCCGGCGCGGCGGCCGTACGACGGTCGTCGGCATCGGCGGCAAGGAGCAGCAGGTCACCTTCCACGCGCTGGAGATCTTCCACTTCGCCCGCACCCTCACCGGCTGCGTCTACGGCAACAGCGACCCGGCCCGCGACCTCCCGGTGATCGCCGCGCACGTCCGCGCCGGCCGGCTCGACCTCGGCGCCCTGGTCACCGACCACATCACCCTCGACGACATCCCGGCCGCCTTCGACGCGATGCTCGCGGGCAAGGGCGGCCGCTCGCTGATCGTCTTCTAGCCCCGGGCTGGCGCGGGGCCCGGGCACGGCCCGGTGAGGCCCGCGCCTCGCCGTGCCCTGCCTGTGCCGTGCCCGTGCCGTGCCCGTGCCCTGCCCGCACCCTGCCCGTGCCGTGCCCGTGCCCGCACCCTGCCCGTGCCGTGCCCGGCCGGTGCCCTGCTCGTGTCGCCATCCGGGGTCGTCGCGTCCGTGTGGCGTCGAAGTCGAGGAGCCCGGACACGCCCCCGCAGGAGGGGCAGCCCGCCGGTACCCGGGGCGCCCGGATCCGCTCCGGTGCCCAGCAGCGCCAGCACTCGGTCAGCGCAGCCCGCCGGGGCCGCCACGGCTCGGCGTCCCCGCCCGGACCGCTACGACGCTCTCCGGCCCGGCGTCCGTCACGGCTCCCCCTCCGGCTCCTTCAGCGCCTCGTACTGCAGGGCCAGTCCGTCCAGGAGGGCCGCCAGGCCCGTCTCGAAGGCGCCCTCGTCCACCTCCTGCTGACGCTCCGCCAGGAGGTGGGCCTGGCCCAGGTGCGGGTAGTCCGACGGGTCGTACGCCGTCCGGTCGTCCACGAAACCCCGGGCGAAGGAGGCCACCGCCGAGCCCAGGATGAAGTACCGCATCAGCGCGCCGATCCGGGTCGCCTGCGCCGGCGGCCAGCCCGCCGCGGTCATCGCGCCGAAGACGGCGTCCGCCACCCGCAGCCCGGCCGGCCGGCGGCCCGGGCCCCGCGCCAGTACCGGCACGATGTTCGGATGGTCGGACAGCGCGGCCCGGTACGAGTGCGCCCAGTCGTGGAGCGCGAGCCGCCACTCCCGCCGGTCGTCCGGCTCGAACATCGACAAGTCGACCCGCGCGCTCACCGCGTCCGCGACCGCGTCCAGGATCTCGTCCTTCGTGCGGAAGTGGTTGTAGAGCGAGGGTCCGCTGACCCCCAGCGCCGCCGCCAGCCGCCTGGTCGAGAGGGCTTCCAGGCCCTCCGCGTCCACCAGCGCACCCGCCGCCCCGACGATGCGGTCTCTGCTGAGGAGGGGCTTGCGCGGTCTGGCCATGCGCCACATAGTAGGGGCTGCCCGCCAAAAACTACCGGTGCTAGTTAATGTCTCGTAGACCTTGACCTTGACCTTGACCTCGCGCCGACCAACCGGAGGTGCCCGGTGAACCTGGAGCTCAGCGCGGAGCAGTCCGCCGTCCGCGATCTCGCCCGCGCGTTCGCCGAGCGCGAGATCACCCCGTACGCCGCCGGATGGGACCGCGCCGAGAGCGTGGACCGGGCCATCGTGAAGAAGCTCGGCGCCGTCGGCTTCCTCGGCCTGACCGTCCCCGAGGAGTACGGCGGCTCCGGCGGCGACCATCTCTCCTACGTCCTGGTCACCGAGGAGCTAGGCCGCGCGGACTCCGCCGTGCGCGGGATCGTCTCCGTCTCCCTCGGCCTGGTCGCCAAGACCATCGCCGCCTGGGGGAACGAGGAGCAGAAGCGGTCCTGGCTGCCCCGCCTGTGCTCGGGCGAAGCGCTCGGCTGCTTCGGTCTCACCGAGCCGGGCACCGGCTCCGACGCGGGCAGCCTCACCACCCGCGCCGCGCACGAGGGGGACGCGTACGTCATCAGCGGCGGCAAGACGTTCATCACCAACGGGACCTGGGCCGACGTGGTCCTGCTCTTCGCCCGCACCAACGAAGAGCCCGGCCACCGCGGGATCTCCGCCTTCCTCGTCCCCGCCGACGCCCCCGGCCTGACCCGCCGCGAGATCCACGGCAAACTCGGCCTGCGCGGCCAGGCCACGGCCGAACTCACCCTCGACGGCGTCCGCGTGCCCGCCTCCGCGATGCTCGGCCCCGAGGGCAAGGGCTTCTCCGTCGCCATGTCGGCCCTGGCCAAGGGCAGGATGTCGGTCGCCGCCGGCTGCGTGGGCATCGCCCAGGCGGCGCTCGACGCGGCCGTCGCCTACGCCGCCCAGCGCGAGCAGTTCGGCAAGCCGATCGCCGGGCACCAGCTGGTCCAGGAGCTGATCGCCGACATCTCCGTCGACGTGGACGCGGCGCGCCTGCTGACCTGGCGGGTCGCCGACCTGATCGACCGCGGGCGGCCCTTCGCCACCGAGTCCTCCACGGCCAAGCTCTTCGCCTCCGAGGCGGCCGTCCGCGCGGCGAGCAACGCCCTCCAGGTGCACGGCGGTTACGGCTACGTCGACGAGTACCCGGCCGGCAAGCTGCTGCGCGACGCCCGGGTGATGACCCTGTACGAGGGCACCAGTCAGATCCAGAAGCTGCTGATCGGCCGAGCCCGTACGGGAGTTTCGGCGTTCTGAGTGGACCCTCGGCGCGGGATGAGTACGCGCGTGAGTACGAGCGCGGATGTGACGGGCCCACCCCCGCGCCAAGCTGGACCCATGAACGAGACACCGGTCAAGCAGCAGAACACGGGCGCCTACTACGGGCAGGCCGTCGCCTCCTTCGGCATCGCCATCGCCGCGGTGTCCCTCGGGATCTACAACATGGACGCCGACGGCTGGGTGCGCGCCTTTCTCGGCATCGCGATCCTGTACCTCACCACCTCGGCCTTCACCCTCGCCAAGGTGGTCCGCGACCGGCAGGAGGTCACGCAGATCGTCAGCCGGGTCGACCAGGCCCGGATGGAGAAGATGATGGCGGAGTACGACCCCTACGCGCCGAAGCCGAAGGCGCACGGCGGTCAGGCGGCCTAAGCGCTTGCTCACCCTCCGGTAGGCTGTCCCTTCCCACCAGGGCATCAGGGCGTCAGGACATCAGAGCGTCAGGGGGCCAGGGGGTGAGGGATCAGTGCACCAGTGCACCAGTGCACCAGTGAGTCAGGGCACTGCGGGGCAGCGTTCGCGAAGAGGGTGAGACGGCGATGGACAGCGCGCAGGAGACGGCCGGCGGCTACCAGCCGTGGTCGGAGGTCACTCCCGACGCCGCGCGGCGGCTGCTCGTCGCCGCCGTCGAGGCCTTCGCGGAGCGCGGGTACCACGCCACCACCACGCGTGACATCGCCGGGCGGGCCGGCATGAGCCCCGCGGCCCTCTACATCCACTACAAGACCAAGGAAGAGCTGCTCCACCGGATCAGCCGGATCGGCCACGACAAGGCCCTGGAGATCCTGGACACGGCCGCCTCCGGCCCGGGAACCGCCGCCGATCGGCTCACCGAGGCCGTACGGTCCTTCGTGCGGTGGCACGCGGCCCACCACACCACCGCGCGCGTGGTCCAGTACGAGCTCGATGCTCTCGGTTCGGAGCACCGCTCCGAAATCGTGGCGCTGCGCCGGCGGAGCGACGCCGCCGTCCGCCGCATCATCGCGGACGGGGTCGCCGCGGGGGAGTTCGACGTCCCAGACGTCCCCGGCACCACCCTCGCCGTCCTCTCGCTCTGCATCGACGTCGCCCGTTGGTTCAGCACGGACGGCCGCCGAACGCCCGACGAGGTCGGCTCCCTCTACGCCGACCTCGTACTCCGCATGGTGGGCGCCGGCACGGGCGGCGCCGGCGGGGACGCCCGGAAATAGCCCGGAAGGCCAAGGCCCGCGAGGGGCCCGGAAGCGCTTCGGGGCGGGGAGCGGTTCGCGAGCGGGCAACCCGGGACTCAGAAGTAGTAGCGGGACACCGACTGCGCCACGCACACCGGCTTCTCGCCGCCCTCGCGCTCCACCGTGACGGTCGCCGACACCTGCACGCCGCCGCCCGCCTCCACGACCTCCGTGATCAGCGCGGTCGCGCGCAGCCGCGAGCCGACGGGTACCGGCGCTGGGAAGCGCACCTTGTCGACCCCGTAGTTGATGCCCATCTTCATGCCCTCGACCCGCATGATCTGCGGCACCAGACTCGGCAGCAGCGACAGTGTGAGATATCCGTGCGCGATGGTGGAGCCGAAGGGCCCGCCCGCCGCGCGCTCCGGGTCCACGTGGATCCACTGGTGGTCGCCGGTGGCGTCCGCGAAGAGGTCGATCCGCTTCTGGTCCACCTCCAGCCAGTCGCTCGGGCCGAGCGGTTCGCCGACCCCGGCGGTCAGCTCCTCGGCGGACGTGAAGATCCTCGGCTCGGACATGCCCGTACCTCTTCCTGGCTAATAAGCGCTTGCTCAGCGCGCCCAGCATGCTGCGACCGTATGTATCTGTCAACGACGGGTCCGTCCGCCGCCGTCGGACCGGCCGACTACGCTCGGCGGTGTGCCGCAGATTCCCGAGAAGGTCCACGAGCTCACCGTCGGCCAGCTGTCCGCGCGCAGCGGCGCCGCCGTCTCCGCGCTGCACTTCTACGAGACCAAGGGCCTGATCACCAGCCGCCGCACCTCCGGCAACCAGCGCCGCTACAGCCGTGACGCCCTGCGCCGCGTGGCCTTCGTGCGCGCCGCCCAGCGCGTCGGGATCCCCCTCGCCAGCATCCGTGACGCCCTCGCCCAACTCCCCGAAGGACGCACCCCGAACCGCGAGGACTGGGCCCGCCTCTCCGTCAGCTGGCGCGCCGAGCTCGACCACCGGATCGACCAACTGAGCCGCCTGCGCGACCACTTGACCGACTGCATCGGCTGCGGCTGCCTCTCCCTGGAGAACTGCGCGCTGTCCAACCCGGACGACGTCTTCGGCGACCGCCTCACGGGCTCCAGGCTGTAGCGGCCCGGGTCCCTGTCCCGGGCCGGGTCTGTGTCCCGGGCCGGGTCTGTGTCCTGGGCCGGGTCCCTGTTCCGGCGGGTCTCTGCCCCGGTCCCGGGCTCGTCTCCGGCTCAGGCCCCGGCTTCCCGCACGGCGACCGCCGCCGCGACCAGCTCCGCGTTGGAGCGGGCCGACCGCCCGTCCGGCAGGTGCAGCACGTCTCCTACGCCGATCCGCGCGCCCGTGCCGCACCGCGCGGCCAGCCGCAGCACCGGCCAGGCCGCAGCGTCCCGCCCGAACAGCAGCACCGGCACCGGCGGCAGCCGCCGCAGCAGTTCGACGGTCGACCCCGGGTCGGCGGAGGCCAGTTCGGCCAGGATGCGGACCCGCGCGGGATCCCGTACCGGCCAGGCCAGGAAGCGGGCCAGCGGCTCGGTCGACCCGCCCACCGGGACCTCCGCGTCCACCGCGACGCCGCGCTCCAGCAGCGCCTCGGCCAGCTCCCGGGCCCCCGGCTCCGCGAACCGCACCACCGCCCGGTCCGGCAGTACCGTCCATGACCGCACCCGCGCCACGCGCCCCGCCGGATCGGGCTCGGCGGGGACACTGGCGAGCACGGAGAGCTGCACGCAGACCCCGGACCCGCCCCCAACCCCGGCGCAAGCCCTGCCCCCGACCCCGCCCCCGACACCGACACCGACACCGACCCCGACCCCGACCCCGACCCCGGACCCGACCCCGACCCCGGACCCGACCCCGGACCCGGTCCCGGCTCCGGCCCAAGTCCTGGCCCCAATCCCGACCCCGGCCCCTACTTCAGCCCCGGCCCCAGCCGGTTCTCGGACGCCGCCACCGGCGAGGGATCGGGCCCCGGCCGGCTCTTCCGCGCGGCCACCGGCCATCGTGCCGCCGCCGACGCCCGCCACCGCGCCCCGCAAGGCCTCCAGGACGGGTCCGACCACCCGGGGCGAGAGGCTCTCCCGCCCGCACGGGGTGCGCGGATGCACCAGTACCTCACCGGCCCCGGCGGCCACGGCCTCCAGGGCCGCTTGCACCAGGTCCCCGGGGGACAGGGGCACGGCCGGGCCGTCCGCAGCACCCCGCGAACCGTTCAACGACACCAACAGCGGGGGCCGCCGGAACGGCCAAGTCCCGGACCCAGCCGCCCCGGACATCGCCGTCCCGCGCCCCGCTGTCCCGGACGTCGTCGCCCCGCAGTCTGGCGCCCCCGACGTTGCCGCCCCGGAGCTCTGCGCCCCGGACTCCGCAGTCCCGGATCCCGCAGTCCCGGACCCAGCCGCCCCGGGCACCGCCGTCCCGCGCCCCGCTGTCCCGGACGTCGTCGCCCCGCAGTCCGGCGCCCCCGGCGTTGCGGCCCCGGAGCTCTGCATCCCGGACTCCGCAGTCCCGGATCCCGCTGCCCCGCAGCCCGCATTCCCGGATCCCGCAGTCCCGGACCCAGTCGCCCCGCACCCCGCCGCCCCGGATCCCGTGGCCGACGGTCTCATGCCGCGCCCGCCAGCCCCGTTCCGGCCGACAGGGATTCCGCGAGGGCCGGTCTGGGCACCACGATTCCGCAGCCCGCGCACACCGGTCCGTCCCATCCCCACACCGCGACCGCGCCGGGCACCGAGGCCGTCGGCCAGTGCAGTTCCCGCGTCCCGCAGACCGGGCACACCGTCCCCGGCTCCGATTCCAGTGCCACGACCAGCCGCCGCAGCACTTCGCCCAGCGCCCCCTGCGGCCGGATCCCCGGGTCGGCGCACCGCACCACCGCGTCCCCGCTCCCGCCCCAGGCCCACTCGGGCCGGCGCAGCCCGTCGTGCTTCTCCCGTCGCCGGCGCTCCGCGAACTGGCGCTCGTACTCCAGCCAGACCGCCCGCGCCTCCTCCAGCTCCTCCAGCGCGGCCACCAGCCGCGACGGATCGGCGGCCCGGTCCTCCGGGCCGATCCCGTGCCGGTCGCACAGGTGCCACCACGTCGCGCGGTGGCCGTAGGGGGCGAACCGCTCCAGGCAGCGGCGCAGCGAATGACGCCGCAGGGCACGGTCGTTGCGCGCATCGCGCACCTGGTGGGCCAGACTCCGGAAACCCGCCATCACACCTTCACCTCCGCCGCGCACCCGTACCGCGCATTGATCTGCTCCCGTGTGCCCAACATGCCCTGACTGGTGTGGGCGCATGCGGGGGCGGTCGAGGCGTGCGGGTGGCACATGGCCGGAAGTCAGCGCCCCATGCGCCCCGCGGTGACCACCAGCCGGGCCAGCTCCTCGTGGCAGATGTCGCTGTGCGCCCCCGAGGGGGCGCCGCCCCGGCGGACCACGGAACCCGCGTCCACGCTGACGCAGCCCGTGGTCGGGAGACCACCGCGCAGGGCCGCGTCGAGGGTCAGCCGCGGCGCTCCCGGCACGCCCCGCACCCCGTCGTGCCCGATCGCGCCCCACCGTTCGTCGAAGCCGAGGAGACCGGCCGAATCGCCGGCCATCCGGGAGGCCAGCGGGTAGAAGACCTTGAGGGAGGAGTCGTGGGGGGAGTGGCAGGCCGACACCGGGCCGTCGACCCTGGCCTGCAGTCCGCGCAGGGCGCCGCCGCGGCCCGGGTCGTGGGGCAGGCTTTCGGCGAACGCGTAGTGGGAGAAGGCTCCTTGGAGGAGCGTCACCGACTTCACGTTCCGTGCGCCGACGGGCAGTGCGCGCAGCGCGAAGGATGTGACCCGGCCGCCGAAGCTGTGGCCGATGAGGTGGACCCGCAGGGCGGGCCGGCGGCCGGACAGCTCCGCGAGCACCGGTCCGAGACCGTGCTCGCCGACCACCCCGGCCCGCGCCTTCATCTGGTAGTACGTCGCCTGGCGCAGCACTTCCTTGGCGCCGTTCCACAGCGTCCGCAGCCCGCCGCCGACCGAGAATCGGGCGCCGGGGAAGCCCTCGGAGGAGCCTACGGAGGAGCCCTCGACGGAGCCCTCGGCGGATTCCTCCGGCAGCCGGGCGCCCGCCCGGGCCAGCGCCTCGGTGAAGGTCCGGCACACCTCGATGACGTCCTCCGTGAGGAAGGCGGGTACCTCGCGCGGCGCGAAGGCCGCCGCCAGGTCGTCGCCCGCGCCGACTCCGTCGACCCCGGCCAGTTCCCGCACCAGCGCCCCGAACTCGGCGAACGCCCCTTCGTGCGCCGGCCGCAACGCCAGCAGTTCGGCGATCCGGTCCAGCTCCGCCGCCCGGCCCGGCCAGAACGCCCCGAGCGCCTGCCGGGTGGTCCGGTCCAGCGCCACCCCGTGGACCGGCTCCGCACCGCCCCCCGGCCCGCCGACCGCACCGCCCCCCGGCCCGCCGACCGGCCCGCCGACCAGTCCGTCCCCCAGCCCGCCGACCGGCCCGGTGGCCGCACCGCCGACCGGAGAGCCGAACGCCCCGCCGGGGCCGTCGAAGTCGGGTATCGGCTCGTCCGAGAAGCGGATCGAGGGCCACACGACCCCCACGTACCCCAGCCGCGCCCCGGTCCCCACCAGATCCGCGAAGGGGGCGTAGAAGCGGTCGAAGAGGCGGACCGCCGTGGATCGGTCGGAGTTCCATCCGTGGGCGAAGACCAGCAGATCGGTGGCCTCGATCCCGAAGACCGCCTCCCTCGCGCCCGGGGCCGCGTCGCCCTCGGAGTCGAAGGTCAGCTCCACGTACGGGCGGACCCCGATCCCCGCCGCCCCCGTAGCCAGTGCGCCGATGCCCACCATGACGTCCCCCCTCCACGCCGTTCCCTCCCCGACAGCATCCTGCGGACGGGCCCGTCCGGCCAGCCCCCCGGCGGGAGCCGTCCCGCCGGAGGCCGCCCGGCTCACGGATACAGCAGGTACTTCTCCCGCACCGCCGCGAACCGCGCCAGCCCCGCCGCCCAGTCGCCCGCGATCTCCTCGACCCCCGCCCCCGCGTCGACCATCAGCCGCACTCGGTCCGAGCCCGTCAGCCGGTCGATCCAGTGGTCCGGCCGCCACGCGAAGCCGCTCCACGTCCGCCGCGCGGTGACCAGCAGCCCGATGCCGGCCCGTACCGGGTCGAAGGTGTCCCGGTCGTGCACGAGCAGCCGGAGCCCTCCGCAGGCCTTCCCGGAGTGCTTGGAGAAGGAAGGCGTGAAATAGGCCTCCCGGAACCACACCCCGGGCAGTTCCAGCGCGTTCGCCGCCTCCGCCCACCGCCGGTCCACGCCCTGCGCGCCGAGGAGTTCGAAGGGGGTGGTCGTGCCGCGGCCCTCGGACAGGTTCGTCCCCTCGAACAGGCAGGTGCCGGCGTACGCGAGGGCCGTGCCCGGGGTCGGCATGTTCGGGCTCGGCGGCACCCAGGGCAGCCCTGTCGCGTCGAAGAACGACTCCCGCCGCCACCCGGCCATCCGCACCACGCGCAGCCGGACGGACCGCGCGCCGGGGCCGCCTCCCCGGGCGGGGCCGCCTCCTTGGAGGAATTCGCCCGCGAAGAGGCCGGCCAGCTCGCCCGCCGTCATGCCGTGGGCGAGCGCGATCGGTTCCCGGCCCACGAAGCTCGCGTACGGGCGCTGCAGGACGGGCCCGGCCGCCCGCCGGCCGCCGACCGGGTTGGGCCGGTCCAGCACCACCACCGCCTTGCCGGCGAGGGCGGCCGCGCGCATGCAGTCGTAGAGGGTCCAGATGTAGGTGTAGAAACGGGCCCCGACGTCCTGGATGTCGAAGACGACGGTGTCGATACCGGCCGCCGTGAAGACGTCCGCGAGGCGCTGGCCGCTCTTGTCGTACGTGTCGTACACGGGCAGCCCGGTCGCGGGATCCCGCCCCGCCCCCTCCGAACCACCGGCCTGCGCGGTCCCGCGGAAGCCGTGCTCGGGGCCGAACACGGCGACCAGGTCCACGCGTTCGTCGGCGTGCAGTACGTCGACCAGGTGGCGGGCGTCGGCGGTGATCCCGGTGGGGTTGGTGACCACGCCGACCCGCTGACCGGCCAGTACGGCGTACCCGTCGGCGGCGAGGCACTCGAAGCCGGTCCGCACGGGGCCGGGGACCCGGCCCCGCCCGGCGGCCGAAGCACTGCTCGCGGCAGCACCCGCAGCGCCCGCAGCCCCTGGGGTACCTGCAGCACCTGGGACCACGGAGGCTCCGGCAGCCCCAGCAGCCCCAGCAGCCCCAGCAGCCCCAGCAGCCCCAGCAGCCCCGGCGACCCCCAGGCTCCCCGCCGCACCGGCCAGTCCCAGCAACCCGCGTCGCGACAGCGTCATCGCGCCAAACTAGGGCGCTGACCCCTTCCGCCCCGACATACCGACTGGTTAGTCTGCCGGTGATCCGGCATCGGCAGCAGGCCACGAAGGGTGGACCCGTGAACGCGTTCCAGGACCAGCGAGTCGTCGTCACCGGCGCGGGCGGCGGCATCGGAGCCGCCCTCGCCCGTCGTTTCGCCGCCGAGGGGGCCACGGTCGCGGTCAACGACCTCGACCCCGCCAGGGCCGCGGCCGTCGCGGACGAGATCGGCGCCCGCGCCGTGGCCGTGCCCGGCGACGCCTCCGCGGTCGCCCTGCAGGCCCGCGAGGCGCTCGGCGGCACGGTGGACGTGTACTGCGCCAACGCCGGCCTCGCCTCCGGCGGCGACGCCTTCGCGGAGGAGGCCGTCTGGGAGGCGGCCTGGGACACCAACGTCATGGCCCACGTCCGCGCCGCCCGGTTGCTGCTGCCCGACTGGCTGGAGCGCGGGAGCGGTCGTTTCGTGTCCACCGTCTCGGCCGCCGGGCTGCTGACCATGATCGGAGCGGCGCCGTACAGTGTCACCAAGCACGGCGCGCTCGCCTTCGCGGAATGGCTCTCGCTGACCTACCGCCACCGCGGGCTCCTGGTCCACGCCATCTGCCCGCAGGGGGTCCGGACCGACATGCTCACCGCCGCGGGATCGGCGGGCGAGCTGGTCCTCGCGCCGACCGCGATCGAGCCGGAAGCGGTCGCGGACGCACTGTTCGACGGCATGGAGAAGGGCCGGTTCTTGATCCTCCCGCACCCCGAGGTCGCGGACTTCTACGCGGCCCGCGCCACCGAGCCGGACCGCTGGCTCAGCGGCATGAACCGCCTCCAGCGCACATGGGAGGGCGAATGACCCCGTCCGCGCCGACCCCGTCCGCCCCCGGCACCCCCGCCGCCCCGTCCGCGCCGACCCCGTCCGCGCCCGCCCCCGGCACCCCCGCGGCCCCGTCCGCGCCGAGCCCTGCCGTGCCCGTCCCCGGCATCCTCGGCGCCCCGGCCGCGCCAGCCGCGCCGACCCCGAATACCGCGCCGTCGGCCACCGAGCCCGCGGCCGCCTCCCGCTACGCCGCCAGGCCCTGGCTCGCCCGCCTCAGCCCGGTTCAGCGGGCCCCGATCACGCCCCCGCCCAGCGTGCTGCACGCCTTCCGCGCCGCGGTCGCCCGCGCCCCCGACCGCACCGCGCTCGCCTACTTCGACGGCCGCATCGGCTACGCCGAGGCCGACGAGCTCTCCGACTCCCTCGCCGGCCACCTCGCCGCCCGCGGCATCGGCCGCGGGGACCGGGTCGCGGTCATGCTCCAGAACACCCCGCACTTCGTGCTCGCCGTCCTGGCCGCCTGGAAGGCCGGGGCGGTCGTGGTCCCGATCAACCCGATGTACAAGGCGGGCGAGGTGGGCCACGTCCTGCGCGACTCCGGGGCCGCCGCGCTGGTGTGCGACGCCCGCGCCTGGCCGGCGTACCTGCGCGAAGCCTCGCGGGGGACCGGAGTGCGGACCGTCCTGACCGCCCGCGACCGGGACTTCCAGACCCGGGACGATCCACGCGTCCTCGCACCGGCCCAGCAACCGGCCCCACCGGCCGACGCCGAGACCGCCGCGAAGGCCACAGGCCCCACCGCCGATGCCACCGACGCCACCACCGCAACGGCCAGCGCCCCGGCCGCCGATGCCACCGACACCACCACCCCCACCCCCACCCCCGACACCGCCGACCTCGCCACGGTCGCCCGCCGACGCCACCCCGCCCCGCCCGACCCGGGTCTGACCGCCGCCGACACCGCCCTCATCAGCTACACCTCCGGCACCAGCGGCACCCCCAAGGGCGCCATGAACCTCCACGGAGCGCTCACCCACAACGCCACCCGCCAGGTCACCGGCCACCCCCTCCCCGAGGGCTCCGGCTACTTCGCGCTCGCCCCCCTCTTCCACATCACCGGCATGGTCTGCGAGCTCGCCGCCTGCTTCACCAACGCCGGCACCCTCGTCCTCGCCCACCGCTTCGACGCCGGCGTGGTCCTCGACGCCTTCCTCGAACACCGCCCCGCCTACACCGTCGGCCCAGCCACCGCCTTCATGGCGCTCGCCGCCCACCCCGGCGCCACCCCCGACCACTTCACCTCGTTCCAGGTGGTCTCCTCCGGCGGAGCCCCGCTCCCGCCCGCCCTCGTCGAACGCCTCCGCGCGGCCTTCGGCTTCTACCTGCGCAACGGCTACGGCCTCACCGAGTGCACCGCCCCCTGCGCATCCGTGCCCGCGCACCTCGAAGCACCCGTGGACCCCGTCTCCGGCACCCTCTCCGTGGGCCTGCCCGGCGCCGACACCGTCGTACGCATCCTCGACGAGGGCGGAGCCGAGGTCCCCTTCGGCGAGACCGGCGAGATAGCCGTCCGCGGACCGCAGGTCGTCCCCGGCTACTGGGGACTGCCCGCCGATACCGCGAAGGCCTTCCCGGACGGCGAACTGCGTACCGGGGACGTGGGGTTCATGGACGCGGACGGCTGGCTCTACGTCGTCGACCGCAAGAAGGACATGATCAACGCGTCCGGTTTCAAGGTCTGGCCGCGCGAGGTGGAGGACGTCCTCTACACCCACCCCGCCGTGCGCGAGGCGGCCGTCGTCGGCGTCCCCGACCCCTACCGCGGCGAGAGCGTGAAGGCCTACGTCAGCCTGCGCCCCGGGGCCACGGCCGACCCCGCGGAACTGTCCGCGTACTGCGCCGAGCGCATCGCCGCGTACAAATACCCGCGCCAGGTGGAGATCCTGCCTGTCCTTCCGAAGACGACCAGTGGCAAGATCCTGCGACGGGTACTGCGCGACCGGGACCTCGGCTGAAAAGAGCCGCGGGCCGGGTCGACGCGAGGGATCACGAAAGGAAGGCGAGCGCCATGGCCGCCAGGACCACGACGGAGACCGTCGGCGCACACGAGGCCCCGGTACCGCAGCGGCTGTTGGCCGTCGCGACCAGGCTGTTCGCCGAGCGCGGCTACGACCGGACCTCGGTGCAGGAGATCGTCGAGGCGGCCGGGGTCACCAAGGGCGCGCTCTACCACTACTTCGGTTCCAAGGACGATCTGCTGCACGAGGTGTACGCGCGCATGCTGCGGCTCCAGCAGCAGCGGCTCGACGCGGTGGCCGAATCCGGTGCGCCCGTCGAGGAGCGGCTGCGCGCCGCGGCCGCCGACGTGGTGGTCACCACCATCGAGAACCTCGACGACGCGTCGATCTTCTTCCGGTCGATGCACCAGCTGAGCCCGGAGAAGTTCAAGCAGGTGCGGGCGGAGCGCCGGCGCTACCACGAGCGGTTCCGGGCGCTGGTCGAGGAGGGCCAGCGCACCGGGGTCTTCTCCACCGCGACCCCGGCCGACCTGGTGGTGGACTACCACTTCGGTTCCGTCCACCACCTGTCGACCTGGTACCGGGAGGACGGCCCGCTCACCCCGCAGCAGGTGGCCGACCACCTCGCGGACCTGCTCCTACGGGCGCTGCGCCCGTAGGAGCGCGGGATAGTCGGTGTAGCCCGCCGGCCCGCGCGCGTACGGACCGGCCGAGGCGCGCTGGGACGCTAGCCCCGGTACTGCTTGAGCTCCCGGTACGCCAGCGAGCGCTGGTGCACCTCGTCCGGCCCGTCCGCCAGCCGCAGCGTCCGCGCCGCCGCCCACAGCTCGGCCAGCGGGAAGTCCTGGCTCACCCCGCCCGCGCCGTGCAGCTGCACCGCCTGGTCGAGGATCCCGACGACCGCCCGCGGAGTCGCGATCTTGATGGCCTGGATCTCCGTGTGCGCGCCCCGGTTCCCGACCGTGTCCATCAGCCAGGCCGTCTTCAGCACCAGCAGCCGCAGCTGCTCGACCGTCACCCGGGCGTCCGCGATCCAGTTCTGCACGACGCCCTGCGCGGCCAGCTCCTTGCCGAAAGCCGTACGGCCGATCGCGCGCCGGCACATCAGCTCGATGGCGCGCTCCGCCATCCCGATGAGCCGCATGCAGTGGTGGATCCGGCCCGGCCCCAGCCGGGCCTGGGCGATGGCGAAGCCGTCGCCCTCCTCGCCGATCAGGTTCGCCGCCGGGACCCGGACCCCGTCGAAGACGACCTCGGCGTGGCCGCCGTGGTCGTGGTCCTCGTACCCGTACACCGTCATCGCCCGCCGGACCTCGACGCCCGGGGCGTCGCGGGGGACCAGGACCATGGACTGCTGGCGGCGCGGGTCGGCCCCGTCGGGGTCGGTCTTGCCCATGACGATGAAGACCTTGCAATCCGGGTTCATGGCGCCGGAGATGAACCACTTGCGGCCGGTGACCACGTACTCCTCACCCGCCCGCTCGATCCGGGTCTCGATGTTCGTCGCGTCCGAGGAGGCCACCTCGGGCTCGGTCATCGCGAAGGCCGACCGGATCTCCCCGGCCAGCAGCGGCTCCAGCCACTGCTTCTTCTGCTCCTCGCTTGCGAACTGCGCGAGCAGCTCCATGTTCCCGGTGTCCGGGGCCGCGCAGTTCGTCGCCATCGGTGCCAGGTGCGGGCTGCGGCCCGTGATCTCGGCGAGCGGGGCGTACTGCACGTTGGTGAGACCGGCGCCGTACTCGGCATCCGGCAAGAAGAGGTTCCAGAGCCCCTGACGGCGCGCCTCGGCCTTCAGTTCACCGAACACGGCCGGGGTGTCCCAGGGCGAGGCCAGCCGCGCGCGCTGCTCGGCGGCGACGGGTTCCGCCGGGTAGACGTACTCCTCCATGAACGCGAGCAGCCGTCCGCGCAGTTCCTCGGTCCGGGCGTCGAATGCGAAATCCATCGTGGCTCCTCAGCCTTCCTGGAGGGTGGTCAGACCGTGCTCGATGAAGACCGGAACCAGCTCGCCGATCCGGTCGAAGCCCGCGCCGACGGTCTGCCCGAGCGTGAAGCGGTAGTGGATGCCCTCGAGGATCACCGCGAGCTTGAACCACGCGAAGGCCGTGTACCAGGCGATCCGCGAGGCGTCCCGGCCCGAGCGCGCCGCGTACCGCTCGATCAGCTCGGCGGGCGAGGGGTGGCCGGGTGCGCCGCTGGTCGTGCTGACCGGGGAGTCGGTCAGACCCAGGTCGGAGCTGTACATCACCAGCAGCCCGAGGTCGGTCAGCGGGTCGCCGAGGGTGGACATCTCCCAGTCCAGCACCGCCCGGATCGTGTCGGTGCCGGACGGGGATCCCCCGATCAGCACGTTGTCGAGCCGGAAGTCCCCGTGCACCACCGTGGGCGCGGGGGAGTCCGGCAGGGCGCGGCCGAGCGCGCCGTGCAGTTCGTCGATCCCGGCCAGTTCCCGCCCCCGGGAGGCCGCGAGCTGCTTGCCCCAGCGCCGC
Source organism: Streptomyces sp. ISL-66 (assembly GCF_018614135.1). Taxonomy (GTDB): domain Bacteria; phylum Actinomycetota; class Actinomycetes; order Streptomycetales; family Streptomycetaceae; genus Streptomyces. The sequence continues at coordinate 11,726 of NZ_JAGGOW010000040.1, read as the reverse complement.
AGCTGCCGGTCCAGGAAGCCCTCGGGCCGGCCGAAATCGCCCAGCCCCACCGCCTCGGGGTCCACCGCGTGCAGGTCGACCAGGGTGTCCACGAGGCCCAGTACCGCCCGGCGGGTCCGCTCGGGGCCGAGCGCGGCCAGCTGGCCGGCCGTGCGGAAGGGCACCCCGTCCACGTACTCCATGACGTAGAACGGCGCTCCCAGCACCGACTCGTCCTCGCAGAGCAGCAGCGGCTCGGGCACCGGGACCGCCGTGCCGTGCAGGGCGGCGATGACCCGGTGCTCGCGCCGCATATCGTGCGCGGTCGCCAGTACGTGGCCCAGCGGCGGCCTGCGCACCACCCAGCGGGAGCCGCCGTCGCCGACCTCGTAGGTCAGGTTCGAGCGGCCGCCCTCGATCAGCCGGCCGGTCAGCGGCCCGGCCACGAGGCCCGGCCGTACTCGGTCGAGATGGCCTCGCAGCCGCTCCAGATCGAGGCCTCGCGGGCCGCATGGGGCCGATGGCGATGGCGGCGCTGCGGTCATGGTGCGCACCTCCGTACGGAGTTGTCGGTGACGGAACGGACGCGACCCATCATGCCGACCAGTCGGTATGCCGTCCAGGGGCGGGCCGAAGAAAGCGAGTCGAAGAAACACCTCCGGCCGGCCGCCCGGATCAGGCGTGGCAGAGGATCGGCGTCCCGCCGTTCATCACCGTCATGTCCCGCAGCACCCCCAGGATGTCCAGCGGGACGCCCTCCGGCTCCCCGGCCAGCTCCGCGTACGCCCGGTGCAGGTTGGCCACCAGCCGCTCGCTCTCCCGCCAGGCCGCGAACTCGCCGAGATCGGCCTGCCGGGCCGCCTCCAGGGGGGTCAGCCCCTTCGCGCGGCCCTCCCGGGCGAGCTCGGCCACGTACCGCAGATAGCGCTCGGTGGCCTCGTAGGCGCCGGGGTCCGTCAGCGGGCCGTGGCCCGGTACGACCGTCTCCGCGCCCAGCGAGCGCAGCAGCTCCAGCGCCCGCAGCGACCCGGCCAGCGAGCCCATCGCCAGGAACGGCGTGCCCTCCGCGAAGACCAGGTCCCCCGTGAACACGACGCGCTGCTCGGGCAGCCACACGATCGAGTCGCCGGTGGTGTGCGCGACGCCCGGGTGGATGACCCGCACCTCGGTCTCCCCGACGTACAGCGTCATGCGGTCGCTGTACGTCAGGTCGGGCGCGGTGATGTCTATCGCGCCGAAATCGGTCGCCGGCCAGATCATCTCCAACTGGTGCCCGGCGGCGAGCTGCTCGGACCGGGCGTTCTCGTGCCCCAGGACCAGCGCCCCGGGCGCGAACACGCCGTTGCCGTAGGTGTGGTCGCCGTGGTGGTGGGTGTTGACCACCGTGCGGGGGAGGGGCGCCCCGGCGGCCTCCACCGCGGCCCCCAGGGCCAGCGCCCTCCGCTCGGTGGCGGCGGTGTCCACGAGCAGGGTCCGCCCGCCGCCGGTCACGAAGCCGGCGTTGTTCAGACACCAGCCGCCGTCGGGCTGCACGTAGGCGTACACCCCGGCCGCGGGCTGGACGAGGTACGGCTCTGCTACGGGCATCCGCGTGCTCCCCGGGTCGCTGTGACGGGCCGTCGGCATCCTGTCAGTCGCGGCGGCGCGGGGGGAGGGCGGGGGCGCGGTCGTCAGGCCCCGTCAGTGGTCGTCGTAGTGGCCGTCGTGCTCGGCGTGCCGGTGGCCGTCGTGCAGGTAGTCGACGTGGTCCCCGTGCCGGACGGACGCGTGCCCGCAGTCCGAGCCGTGCGCGTGCGCGTGGGCCACGTGCTCGGTGTGCGCGGCCGGCTCGCATTCGTCCCAGTGGCCGGAGTGCTCGCGGTGCAGGTGTCCGTCGTGCGCGTAGTCGACGTGGTCGCCGTGCTCGACCCGCGTGTGGCCGCAGTCCGGACCGTGCGCGTGCTCGTCCGTGGGGTGCTCTCGGTGCATGGTCGTCATGGCGCCGAGGCTAGTGGGGGACGGGCCCGTATCGCCCGTTGTGTCCGCTGCGCGCCGGAGTGGCGCGCAAAGGCGGATCATCGGTTCGTCGGGTCGGACGATGAGCGCCCCGATGCTGATCCCTCAGACGATGAGCGCCATCGCGAAGACGGCGAACGCCACCGTGCACGCCGTCGCCGCCAGCACCGCACCCGGCGAAGGAGCGCCCGGCCGCGCCGCCGCCAGCCCCCGCACCCGCCGGTGCGCCACCCACAGGAACGCCACCCAGAGCAGCGCGATCACCGCCACCCCGGCCAGCGCCACCGGGGAGCCGCTTCCGTGCAGGGCGTGGCGCAGCGCCAGCACGGCCGTCACCGAGCACGACAGCGTCGTACGCCGCCACGCGAGCCGGGTCCGCTCCGGCTGCAGCCCGGCGTCACGGGCGTCCGCCCCGGCCGGGGTGTTCACCGCCCCGTGGTCCAGCCCAGCAGCACGACCACCACCATCGCCACCGCCACCAGCCCCACTCCCAGGCTCAGCACCACCGGGAACCGGGACAGCGGCAGGTCCTCGCCGCGCCGCATCGCCCGTTCGCACCGCATCCAGTGGTTCACCGCCCGCAGCGCGCAGGCCGCGCCCACCGCGAGCAGCGCGAACGCCATCCCGACGCGCACCCCCCACCGCAGGTCGGGCAGGAACTGGTCCACGGCGAACCCGCCGCCGACCAGGGCCAGGGCGGTCCGGATCCAGGCCAGGAAGGTGCGCTCGTTGGCCAGCGAGAAACGGTAGTCGGGGGTCTCGCCCTCCTCCTTCACCCGCTCGGGGGCGAACCAGAGCCGCACGTCCTTGACGAAGTCGATCACCCGGCCAATCTACTGGGGCCCCGCCCTACCGGCGCTCCGACCGGACGTCCGCCGGCCCCCGGAACTCCCGCAGCCGCCGGTAGGCCTCCAGCCCGTCCGGCACCCACGGCCAGGAACCGTCCGCGGCCCGTTCGGCCACTTCCTCCTCCGGGAGCCACGCGTGCCAGGCCACCTCCGAGACCTGCGGGTGGACCGGTAGCTCGCAGCGGACCTCGTGCACGTACGACCACCAGGCACCGCCCGGGCCCTCGTACAGGAACTTGAACAGCGGCTCCGGCTGCGCCAGCCCCGCCACCCCCAGCTCCTCCTCGGCCTCCCGCAGCGCGGCCCGCGCGTAGCTCTCGCCGGCGCCGAGCACCCCGCCCACGAACATGTCGTAGTGCGAGGGGAAGACCAGCTTCGACGCGGTCCGCCGGTGGACGAAGACCCGTCCCAGACCGTCCCGGACCAGTACGAAGACGCACCGGTGGATGAGCCCGGCCGCGTACACGTCCCCGCGCCGCGCCCGCCCCGTCACCCGGTCCTCCCGGTCCACCACGTCCAGTACCTCGTCGGCCGCGCTCATGGCTTCGTTCTCCCACTCCTGTTGACTGGTTACCGCTCCGTAGCAAAGGATCGCCCCACCACCGACGGAGGACGGGTTTCGCATGACGTACGACGCAGACGTGATCGTGATCGGGGCCGGACTCGCGGGTCTCGTGGCCACCGCCGAGCTCGTCGACGCCGGCCGCAAGGTCATCCTGCTCGACCAGGAGCCCGAACAGTCGATCGGCGGGCAGGCGCACTGGTCCTTCGGCGGCCTGTTCTTCGTCGACTCGCCCGAGCAGCGCCGCATGCGGATCAAGGACACCCGCGAGCTGGCCCTCCAGGACTGGTCCGGCACCGCCGGCTTCGACCGCGAGGAGGACGCCTGGCCGCGCCGCTGGGCCGAGGCCTACGTGGACTTCGCGGCCGGCGAGAAGCGCCCCTGGCTGCACGCCCAGGGCGTCCGCTTCTTCCCCGTCGTCGGCTGGGCGGAGCGCGGCGGCTACGACGCCAACGGCCACGGCAACTCCGTCCCACGCTTCCACATCACCTGGGGGACCGGCCCCGGGCTGGTGGAGCCCTTCGAGCGCCGCGTACGGGCCGGGGTGGCCCGCGGCCTCGTCCAGCTGAGGTTCCGCCACCGGGTCACCGGGCTCTCCCGCACGACGGGCACGCTCGACACCGTGACCGGCGAGGTCCTGGCCCCCTGCGACGCCGTACGGGGCACGGCGAGCGGCCGCGAGGCCACCGGGGAGTTCTCCCTGAGGGCCCAGGCCGTGATCGTGACCAGCGGCGGCATCGGCGGCAACCACGACCTGGTGCGCAAGCAGTGGCCGGCCCGTCTCGGCACCCCTCCGGAGCGGCTGCTCTCCGGGGTCCCGGCGCACGTGGACGGCCTGATGCTGGGCATCGCCGAGGCCGCGGGCGCCAGCCACATCAACAAGGACCGGATGTGGCACTACACCGAGGGCATCGAGAACTGGAACCCGATCTGGGCCAAGCACGGCATCCGCATCCTGCCCGGCCCCTCCTCGCTCTGGCTGGACGCGACGGGCAAGCGGCTGCCCGTACCGCTGTTCCCGGGCTTCGACACCCTCGGCACGCTCGACCACATCATGAAGACCGGCCACGACCACACCTGGTTCGTCCTCAACCAGCGCGTCATCGGCAAGGAGTTCGGACTCTCGGGCTCCGAGCAGAACCCGGACCTCACCGGAAAGTCGGTCCGCGGGGTCATCGACCGGGCCCGGCAGGCCGTCCCCGGGCCGGTGAAGGCCTTCATGGACAGCGGCGTCGACTTCGTCGTGGAGAAGGACCTCTCCGCCCTCGTGCGCGGCATGAACGCGGTCACGAAGGAAGGACTCCTGGACGAGGAAACGGTGCGCCGTGAAATCGTCGCCCGGGACCGGGAGATCGCCAACCCCTTCACCAAGGACCTCCAGGTCACCGCGATCCACGGAGCCCGCAAGTACCTCGGCGACAAGCTGATCCGCACCGCCGCCCCGCACCGGATCCTGGACCCGGCGGCGGGCCCGCTGATCGCCGTCCGGCTCTCGATCCTGACCCGCAAGTCGCTGGGCGGCCTGCAGACCGACCTCTCCTCCCGCGTCCTCACGGACACGGGCGACCCGCTGCCCGGGCTCTACGCGGCGGGCGAGGCCGCCGGGTTCGGCGGCGGAGGCGTCCACGGCTACCGCGCGCTGGAGGGCACGTTCCTCGGCGGCTGCATCTTCTCGGGCCGCGCGGCGGGCCGCGCCGCCGGGGCGGCCGTGTCCTGAGGCAGGAGGGTGACGAGGCGGAACCGCTCCGCCACCACCGGGGTGTCGTCGGCGACCGTGAAGTGCGGGTCGCCGAGGGCCTCCCGCATCTGCGGGCCGTGCCAGAACCCCTCGTGAACGGATCGCCATTCAGCCACTGACGCATACCCCTCGCCCTCGTCCAGGGCGTGCCGCAGGTCCACCTCCGCCAGCCGCAGCACCCGTACGTCCGTCACCTCGATGACACCCACCGGACACCCGGCGGAGTCGATGACCGCCTTCAGGTCACCCGCTACCGGCAGCGGGTCTCCCGCGGCCTCGTAGTCGGCCAGGAGCCCCGTCGTCGTGGTTTTGGCCCCGCTCAGCACCGCGGCCACCAGCGCGTCGCGCAGCGGCCCCGGGAAGGCGAACAGAGCGGGAGGGAGGTCCTCGTACGCGGTCATGGATCCCACTCTACGACCCCACGCGGGACCGGGCCGGGGCCGGGCCGGGGCCGGGCCGAACCCGGCGCGAACCCGGAGCGACCCGGCGCGAACCCGAACAACCGTCTCAACTGGGTGGATCACAGGACCAGTTGAAACTGGCCACGCAGTGGACTGGACCTTGACTCGGAGCTGTGCGTACCGCTTTGCTGTGTGTGATCATCCGGCAACACAGTCCAACCGCCCGCGTCCTGGAGGGAATCCGCGGATGTCTCCGCCTCCGCCGCCCCTCGGCCGCGCCCGCAAGCGGGACGCCCAGCTCTTCGACCCGGCGCTGTGCGACACCGAACTCGTCGACGTGCGGACCCAGTTCACCCAGGGCCGCTGGGCGAAGGCGCGCTCCCTCCTCGTCACCACCGGCGACGACTGGGACCGCCGCGGCCACCGGCTCGTCGTCCTCGCCGAGACCCCGGCCGCCACCGCCTGGGCCCGCGAATGGCTGCTCGCCGAACCGGAGAGCGCCGACGCCGTCACCCTCCTCGCCTGCGCGGCCGTCTTCAACGCCCTGCGCCGCAAGGGCACCCCCGAGGCAGCCGAAGAAGCCTGCCGCCGGGCCGCCGCCCTCTTGCCCGCCGACCCCACCCCCTGGCTCGGCCTGCTCCTCCTCACCCGCGCCTTCGGCACCGAAGAGGAGTTCAGCCGCCACTTCGACCAGGTCCGGGCCCGCCACCGCGAGCACCACCACGCCCACCACCTGATGGTCTCCAAACTCGCGGAACGCACCCCCGGCGCCGGCCACGACCCGCTCCACGAGGTCTACGACTTCGCCGCCTGGGCCGCCGAGGAGTCCCCGGCAGACTCCCCGCTCGCCGTGCTCCCCGTCATCGCCCACGCCGAGCGCTACCGGGTCCTCGCCTCGGTCCACGGGCACACCCCCGGCGGCATCACCGAGCACTGGTCCGGCCGCCGCGCCCGCCAGGTGCTGCGGTCCGCCTTCGACTGGTGGCTGGAATGGGAGCGCGAGGACCACCCGCGCAACCGCGTGGACCTCAACTTCCTGGCCCACGCCAAGCTCTGCGAGGGCCGCCCCGCCGAAGCCGCCGCGCTTTTCCACCGCATCGGCAGCCACGCCACCCGCGCCCCGTGGTCCTACCCCGACCTCGACCCGCACAAGGCCTTCCTCGCCGCGCGCAGCGCCGCGCTCGGCACCGCCTGACCCCGGACCAGTCCCGCTCAGCCCCGCTCAGTCCCGCTCAGCCCCGTTCAGTCCCCGCCCCGAAAGGACGACCCGCCATGCCGACGGGCAGATCCACCACGCTCACGGACCCGGCAGGCCCCGCCGGCCCGGCCGAGATCCGCACGTACAAGGGCCAGGACCGTGCCCTGCGCGCCGACCGCCTCGGCACTGCCGGCCTGCTGCTCTCCGTACTCGCGGCGAGCGCGCCCCTGATGGTGGTCGCGGGCGTCATGCCCACCACCTTCGGCGTCATGGGCATCGTCGGACAGCCGCTGCTGTTCGTCATCCTCGGCGCCGTCCTCGCGCTCTTCAGCATCGGTTACGCCGAGATGAGCCGCCACGTCCACAACGCCGGCGCCTTCTACGCCTACATCGCGCGCGGGCTCGGCCCCACCGCCGGCGCGGGCGCCTCGCTCGTCGCCCTCGTCGCGTACAGCGCGATGCAGGTCGGCGTCTACGGCATCCTCGGCTTCGAGGTCTCCGGCCTCTTCGCCACCTACCTCGACATCGAACTCGCCTGGTGGATACCGGCCCTGGCCGCCGTCGTGCTGACCGGCGCCCTCGGCTGGCTCAAGATCGACCTCAACGCCAAGGTCATCGGCCTCCTCCTGCTCATCGAGGTCGTCCTCGTCGTCGTCTTCGACCTCGCCGCCCTCGGCAAGCCGGGGCCCGACGGCCTCTCGCTGCACGCGTTCAACCCCGAGACCCTGGGCGGCGCGGGACTGGGCACCGCCCTGTGCTTCTGCATCGCCGCCTTCGTCGGCTTCGAACAGTCCCCGGTGTACGCCGAGGAGACCAGCAAGCCGCACATCGTCGTCTCCCGGGTGATGTTCTTGGCCGTCGGCTTCGTCGCCCTCTTCTTCGCGCTCAGCGCATGGGCCCTCACCGTCGCCACCGGCCCCGGCGAGGTGGTCAAGGCCTCCGCCGAGGCCGGCCCCGGACTGCTCTTCCAGCTCACCGAGAGCCGCCTGGGCGGCGCCTTCACCGACACCCTGCACGTCCTGTTCGTGACCGGCATGTTCGCGGCGATGCTCAGCTTCCACAACGTCGTCGCCCGCTACGCCTTCGCGATGGGCCGCGAGGGCCTGCTCCCGGCCTCCTTCGGCCGCACCAACGCCGGTACCGGCGCCCCCGCCACCGGCTCGCTCCTGCAGACCGTGGTCTCCGTGGTCGTCGTCCTCGCCTTCGCGTTCACCGACGACCTGCCGACCGGCGACCCCACCGCGCCCGTCCTGCACCTGTTCACCTGGATGGGCAGCGTCGGCGCCCTCGGCGTGACCCTGCTGATGGCCGCCGCCTCCCTCGCCGTCATCGCCTTCTTCGTCCGCCGCGGCACCGCCGGAGCCCAGGTCTGGCGCCTGGTCGCGGCCGGGCTCGCGGGCCTCGCGCTGCTCGGCATCGCCTTCTGGACCGTCAAGGACTTCGGGGTCCTGGTCGGCGCCGAGGAGGGCTCCGCCCTCAGCTGGGTCCTGCCCGGGATCATCGCCGCCGCGGCCGTCGTGGGCGTGGCGTACGGCCTGGTCCTGCGCTCCACCCGCCCCGAGGTCCACGCCCGCATCGGCCTGGGCAACGAGGCCTTCCGCCTCGACCAGGCGGCGGAGTCGGTGGAGCAGGTCCCGCACGCCCCGCACGCCCCGCACGCCCCGCGCGGCTGACCGGGACGCGGTACGACGAGAGGGACTCCGCCGAGGCGGGGTCCCTCTCCTCTTCGTTCCGGGTCGCCCGGGCACCGGTCAGGCCTTCTTGACCACGCTTGACTTCAGCTGCATCGCGCCGAAGCCGTCGATCTTGCAGTTGATGTCGTGGCCGTCGACCCCGTCGACGAGGCGGATGTTGCGCACCTTCGTGCCGGCCTTGATCCCCGACGGGCTGCCCTTGACCTTGAGCGCCTTGGCCACCGTCACGGTGTCGCCGTCCCGGAGCACGTTGCCGACGGAGTCCTTCACGACCCGCTCGCCGGGGCTCCCGCCGCCCTCGGCGCCGTCCGTACCGCCCTCGGCGGGCACCCACTCGTGACCGCACTCGGGGCACACCACGAGCGCGTCCATCTCGTAGGTGTACTCACAGGAACATGTGGGACAAGGGGGAAGATTCTGGTTCACCCCAGCAGAATATCCCCACCCGGCCGCGGCCGATCCGCCGGGAGCGCGGCCCCCCAACGCAGAAAACCCCACGTGAAGTGGGGTTTTCGCTTGGTGTCCGAGGGGGGACTTGAACTCTCCACTCGGGCACCAGCTTGTTAGTTCCCTGACCTGCATGAATACCCCTGTGAAGGCCTCCGGGGCTGCCACGGTTGGCCCCGCTCACCTGCTGTTTCTGCCTGTTCCGGACCGCTGTTGGTCATGCGTTGGTCACGTGGTCAACCGGTCCAGCTCCGGGCAGTAGAGCCTCCTGCTGGCCGCCACCGGACTCAGTCCAGGGACGCCAACGCCCCCGCTATGAGAGATCGTGCCGCAGCTCCCCGCGCTGCCCCCTGTGCGAGCCGCTCAAAGGCTCGGACGTACAGCTCGACCTGGCTAGGCTGCGTGAGGGTGGAAGCGGCATCCAGCGTGTCCGCGTGCACCTTGGTGTCATCGAAGATCGTGAAGGTGGGCATGGGCCATACGGTCCGTTGCGTAGAGAGCGGGACAATCCCCACGGCGACGTTCTGGAGATCCATGACCCCGAGCAGGTGGCCAAGCTGTGCCGCCATCGTTTCGGCGCTGCACAGCCGGTACCGCAACACTGACTCCTCCAGGACGAACGAGAACCGGCGTGCGCCGTTGCTCAGCACCGCGTTACGCCTTATGCGGGCCGCCACGGCGTCACTCACGTCGTTGGGGGTTCCCCGGAAGTCCGCGATGGACGACAGAAGGGCGGCGGCGTATCCGGGCGTCTGGAGGAATCCGGGGATCACGTCGGAAACGTAGACCCGGAACATCTTGGTTTGTTGGTACAGGTCGCCTGTGGACTCTTGCAGGCGACGGAGGCCGCTCTGCTGGAGTCGCCTCCACTGCACATGAGCATCGGCGGACTGCCTGTTTGCTGCGATCAGGTCAGGGACCTGATCGTCAGCGGCGCAGGCCAGGCACCACGCCTTGATGTCCGCGTCGGAGGGAGGGGTCTTGGCGTTCTCGATCCGGGACGACTTCGACTCGGACCAGCAGCACCTGACAGCCAGCTCCCGCCCGCTGATCCCCGCATCCTTCCGGATCTCACGCAGCCGCCCGGCAAGGTCTTCGCGGGCCTTCTGCACGCTGGAAGAGGGGTGTGTGGGCATGGAGCCGGCCTTCGTCAGATCTCGTACAGGTGGTGCGGGATCGCTCGCTCCCAGACCGCTTCGAAGGCGTTGGAGCACAGCTTCACGGCTTCCGGGTCGGCCGTGATCTCGTCCTCCACCACCACCCCGTCACCCGAGAAGTGGTGCACCCGGAGAAACGCACCATCGAACAGCCAGAAGTCATTCCCCGGCAGGGGGATACTCGTGGACCGTCGCCGTGGCAGCCACCGGACCTCCTCACCCGCAGTGACGTTGGCGTGAGTGACGTAATGCTCCCAGCGGATGTACTCCGATACGGGCTCGGAGATCACCCGGGCCCGGCGGATCGCCACGCCCCGGGCCACGGTATCCGTGATCAACTGGTCATAGGGATGCCACCAGGATTCGCGGTCCTCCCAATTGATCCGCTCGCCCCGCTTCCATGCCTCGAACCGGTCCGTTGGGGCGTAGGAATCACGCAACTCCAGATGGACGGCGGACCGCTCGCACCGGCCAAGCAGCTCAGCGAAGCTGGGCACGCTCGACGGCATCACACGCCTCCCTGATCATCGGGATCATCCGGGCCGGAATCCTGACGATGGCTTCACTGTCGGGCACCGGACCGTTCGCGGGGCTGCTCCCCTCGCACTCCGTCTGAGTCTCGGGGCTCGGCTTCCATCCCTGCAACAAGATCTCCTGAGCTTCCGCGTCCGCCCACACAGTGGGGCAGTGGTCCCGGTCGGTGTTGGGGTCGATTCCGACGAACTCTACGGCCATGGCTGGCTCCCTGGTCTAGGTGCTTGCTGGGGCTTGCATGAGCTTGGCTGAGCAGCAGAGACAGCGTCAATAGTGCTACCAACCAAGCGAATTGCTGTGCAAGCTCATGCAAGTTTGTGGAGCCCGGCACTGCTCACTTCCTAGGGTCCTTCCATCGACCTCGGAAGCGATCGGGAGGGCGCCATGACGGGCACCACGCAGTTGGCGGAACAGTTGTGGGAGTACGTGACCTACGCACCGACGGGAAGCCGGTGCTCTGCGTGTCGGCAAGGCATCAAACCCCTTGAGCCGGTTCGCCGGGGTGCCATCGAGCGGGCCTCGGCCTCTCCTGTGGTGATCTACCAACACGCGAACGAGTGCCCGAGCGTGAGCGTGGCCGCGTGATGGACATGCAGACGTGGCGAGACAGCTGGACCCGGGCCACGGACGCCGCCGAGGCGATACGCGCGGCTCTGGCTGCGCTGGATGTCCCTGAGGCCGCGTGGAGCAGCGTTCGGCCTGTGGTCACGAAGACCGGTCGCGCCTACGTCGAGCTCGGGACTGTCCCGGCTGACGTGGTGGAGCAGATAGCGGAAGCACTGCGGGACCCCTTGGCTCGCTGAGCCGTTCTCAGAATCCTGTCACCGCCGCCCTCCCGACGGGAGACAGGTAGACCCCCGACCGGACAAGGCTTGAACAGGGACACGACGTGTCCCGTCTGAGTTGACGTGCTCAGGTTCTCCCCCCGGTCCGCCCCTTTGCCGGGGTGCCGCCCTGGGCGGTGAGGGCAACGCTCCGGCACCAGGGAAAGCCGGAGCCCCCTGATCAACCGAAGGAGGTGAAGCGATGACCGACCCCGGCGACAAGGAGGGCGGCGAGACGTTCCCGCACCCGCCCGCCGCGTAACCAGGCCCCAAGCGTCGAGAGAGGAAGTCTCACTGTGACGACCACGCTGGAATCCCCCGTCGCCTTAGGTCCTGTCTGGAGTCCAGA
>NZ_JAGGOW010000039.1 GCF_018614135.1 Streptomyces sp. ISL-66 | reverse complement strand
CCCAGTCGGCATCCGCCGCGCCTGCCGCGCCGGCCGTCGTGGTCCCCGCGCAGAACGGCACGGCCGCCACCGCCACCGGGGCCGCCGGCTCCAAGGCCTTGGCCAAGCCTCCCGTGCGCAAGCTGGCCAAGGACCTCGGCATCGACCTGGCCGCGGTCGTACCCACCGGCGACGGCGGGATCGTGACCCGCGAGGACGTGCACGCGGCGGCCGCCGCGGCCAACGCCCCGCAGGCTCCGGCTCCGGCCGCGGCCCCGGCCGAGGTGCCCCCCGCCCCGGCTCCCGTCCAGGCTCCGGCCGAGGCGTCCGCGCGGGAGACCCGCATCCCGGTCAAGGGCGTCCGCAAGGTCACCGCGCAGGCGATGGTCGGCTCCGCGTTCACCGCGCCGCACGTCACGGAGTTCATCACCTTCGACGTGACCCGCACGATGAAGCTGGTCCAGGAGCTCAAGGCGGACCCGGACCTCGCGGGGCTCCGGATCAACCCGCTGCTCCTGATCGCCAAGGCCGTCCTCGTGGCGATCCGCCGCAACCCGGACGTCAACGCGTCCTGGGACGAGGCGGCCCAGGAGATCGTGCTCAAGCACTACGTCAACCTGGGAATCGCCGCGGCCACTCCGCGGGGCCTGATCGTCCCGAACATCAAGGACGCCCACGCCAAGACGCTCCCGGAGCTGTCCGAGGCCCTGTCCGCACTGGTCGCCACGGCCCGCGAGGGCAAGACCTCCCCGGCGGACATGCAGAACGGCACCATCACCATCACCAACGTCGGCGTCTTCGGCGTCGACACCGGCACGCCCATCCTGAACCCCGGCGAGTCCGCGATCCTCGCGGTCGGTGCGATCAAGCTCCAGCCCTGGGTCCACAAGGGCAAGGTCAAGGCCCGCCAGGTCACCACCCTGGCGCTGTCCTTCGACCACCGCCTCATCGACGGCGAACTCGGCTCGCGCTTCCTCGCCGACATCGCCGCCGTACTGGAACACCCCCGCCGTCTGATCACCTGGTCCTGACGGCCCGGACCGGCCCGCGGGCAACCCCCGCAGGCCGGTCCGCTCCTTCCGGCGCCTTGTGGCCCCGGCACTTTCCGGCCCGATCCGGCTGATCCTCCCGGCCGCCCCTGACGCGCGGAAATATCGTGGCGGGTCGCCGCGGGCGGTGTGATCATCGGCCCATGCGCTTCCGCTCTGCCCTCGCAGACCCCACCGACCTCGACCGCGCCCTCGCCTACCAGGCCGACGGCCCCGTCCCCGCCCTCACCCCGGAGAAGATCCGCGAGGAACTCGCCGCGCACCAGATGCGCGCTGAGTGGACCTGGATCGCCGAGGAGGAGGACGGCGAGATCCTGGCCCGCGCCCTGTGGTGGGGCCGGGGCGACAGCGAGCGGCCCGGCGTCCTCGACTGCCTCCAGGTACGGAATTCCGTCGCCGACCCGGCAGCCGTCGCCGCCGCGCTGCTCTCCGCCGGGCACGCCGCCTTCGGCAAGCTCCCGGACTACAACATCTCCCTGCCGCGCGACTGGCGCACCGGCCCCGACGGCCTGGCCGACGCCGTCGCCTGGCGGCAGGAGGCCGCCGCCAAGGCCGGCCTGACCCGCGAGATCGAGCGACTGCGCTTCGAGTGGACCCCGGACGCCGGGACCACCGAACCCACCGGCCGGCTGGTCTTCCGCGAGGGCACGGACGAGGAGTTCCTCGACGCCTTCGTCCGCCTCTCCAGCGGAAGCCTGGACCTGCACACGCAGAACGAGCTGCGCACGATCGACGCCGAGGAACTGGCGCGCGACGACATCGAGTTCTACACCGACTGCCCCGGCGAGCGCTCCTGGTGGCGCCTGGCCCACCTCCCCGACGGCACCCTCGCCGGCCTGGCGATCCCCTCCGCGACCCCGTACCACCGCAACGTCGGCTACCTCGGCGTCGTCCCAGAACAGCGCGGCCAGGGCCTGATCGACGAGATCCTCGCCGAGATCACCCGCTTCCACGCCTCCGAGGGCGCCCGGCGCATCACCGCCACCACGGACATCGTGAACGCCCCCATGGCCGCCGCCTTCACCCGTGCCGGCTACGAGGTCACGGAGATCCGCCTGGTGATGGAAGCCTCCCAGGGGGCGTGAGCGGAACCGCCGGGGTCCCCGATAGCGTTCCTCCTGAGGACGTGACCGGCGCTAGAGGGGGTACGGGCCCATGGAACTGACCGGAGAAATCGCCGCGATAAGGGACGGACGGGGTGATCCGGCGCGCCTGATCGGGGAGTTCCGGCGGGCCGCTCTGCTCGTTCCGCTCGCGGACGGTCCCGAAGGCGGGCTGATGTCGGCGGTTTCGGGTGGTATCCGCTGGATCTACGCGTTCACCGACGAGGAGGCGCTGGCGCGTTTCGCGCAGGCGCGTGGGGAGTCCGGCCGGGAGTGGGAGTTCCTCTCGGTGCTGGGTGCGCGTCTGGTGGACGCGGTGGTTCCGACGGCGGACCGTCCGGCGGGCGTGGCGGTGAACGTCGCGGATGCGGACGGGTCGATGTTCTTCCCGCCGGTGGCGGGGATCGTTCCCGACGGCAGTGCCGTGGATGTCGTCGATGGGGTGGAGGCGGCCTGATGGCGGGCAACGGGGATCTTGAGGTTTCGCCGGCGGCGGTCAAGAACATCCAGGACGGTCTGCGGGCGGCGATCGGGGAGTTGCGGGAGTCGGGGGACGCGGCCGGTGCGTCGATGGGTGCGGGTTTCGAGAATCTGGCGATGACGGGGATGGAAGCCGGGCACGCGGGGGTGGCCACGGATTTCGAGGATTTCTGTGAGCGCTGGGAGTGGGGCGTGCGCAGTCTGGTGCAGAACGCGTCCACGCTGGCGGGGTCGTTGGGGATCGCGGCGGGCACGGTGTGGGAGGAGGAGCAGTACCTCGAGGGCTCCTTCAAGGTCGTCGCGAACGCCGCGTACGGCAATCCGCACGCGTCCGAGGACGAGATCGAGCGGAAGAAGTGGGGGGACATCTTCTCCGCGGACGTCTACAAGCCCGATTACAGCCAGGAGTCCTTCCAGAAGGGTGCCGAGGACATCAAGCAGACCTGGTCGGACACGGGGGACAAGCTGAAGTCGAGCGGGAAGATCGGTTCGATCAGCGATCTGCTGGAGCAGGCGAAGCGTGACGGGGGCGGTCGCTGATGGGGTGGCGGGATTTCGTTCCGGATGTCGTCGAGGACGTCGTCGAGGAGGGCACCGAGAAGGTCGGTGACGCGATCGAGTGGGCCGGTGAGAAGACGGCCGATTTCGCGGAGGACGTCGGTCTGGACGACGCGGGTGACTGGATCCGTGACAAGAGCCGGTCGGCGGCCAACCAGCTGGGCGCGGACGTCGCGGAGATGGAGCTGGGTCAGACCGAGGATCCGAAGAAGCTGGTCTACGGCAGTGTGTCGAAGATCCGCGCGCAGGTCTCGCACCTGAACGACTTCAAGGCCTCCTTCGACAAGGTCGGCAACGGGTTGAAGGGGATGGGGGAGCCGGACGGGCTGAAGGGCAAGGCGGCGGACGCCTTCCGTGAGTCGGTTGCGAAGGAGCCGCCGCGCTGGTTCAAGGCGGCGGAGGCGTTCGGGAAGGCCGCGGACGCGATGGGACGCTTCGCGGAGACGGTGGAGTGGGCGCAGAACCAGGCGAAGGAGGCCCTGGAGGAGTACAACCGGGCCAAGAAGGTCTCCGAGGACGCCCGCAACGCGCACAACAAGCTCGTCAAGACGTACAACGACGCGCTCAAGGCGAAGAAGGACCCGCTGCCGGCGCGCCCGTCGGAGAACTTCACCGATCCGGGGACCGCGATCGCGACGGCCGCGCAGGACAAGCTGGACACGGCCCGCAAGCAGCGCAACGACGTGGCGGAGACGGTGCGTACGGCGGTCCGCGCGGCGCGTGACGCGGCTCCGCCGAAGCCTTCGTACGCCAAACAGCTCGGCGACGGCATGGACTACATGGATCTTGCCAAGACGCACCTGGCAGGTGGTGTCATCAAGGGCACGGCGGGCATCGTGAACTTCGCGCGTGCGCTGAACCCGATGGATCCGTACAACCTGACGCACCCGGCCGAGTACATGACGGCGTTGAACTCGACGGCGGCGGGTCTGGTCACGATGGCCAACGACCCGATGGGCGCGGGCAAGCAGATGCTCGACGAGTTCATGAAGGACCCCTCCGAGGGCATCGGCAAGATGCTCCCGGAACTCATCGGCTCCAAGGGACTGGGGGCGTTGAAGAAGGTCGGCTCGGTCGCCAAGCACGCCGACGACCTCAAGGGACCGGGCCGCACCACGCTCGACGGCGACGGCCCGGACCTGCACAAGACCCCGGACGGGGACAAGGCCACGGGTCACACCGACCCCGTCGACCTCGCCACCGGCCGGATGTACCTGCCGCAGACGGACCTCGTCCTGCCCGGCACGCTCCCGCTGGTCTTCACCCGTCGCGCGGAGTCCGGGTACACGGCGGGCCGCTGGTTCGGCCCGTCCTGGGCGTCCACGATCGACCAGCACCTGGAGATCGACGCGGAGGGCGTCGTCCTGGTCGCCGAGGACGGGCTCGTGGTCGCCTATCCGCACCCGGCTCCCGGCATACCGGTCCTTCCCGCCACCGGCCCGCGCCGCCCGCTGGAGCGGACCCCGGACGGCGACTGGACGGTGACGGACCCCGCGACCGGGCAGGTGCGCCGCTTCGGCCGGCCGGTCGGCCCCGGGGCCGGCGCCGGCGGCGAGCAGCGGGACAGCGGCGCGCAGGGGGACGGCGTCGCGCAGCGGGACGCCGGCGAGCAGGGGGACGGCATCGCGCCGATCGTCCAGCTCGACGACCGCAACGGCAACCACATCGTCTTCGAGTACGACGCCGAGGGCGTGCCGGTCGCCATGGCCCACTCCGGCGGCTACCACGTCCGCTTCGAGACCGCCGAGGGCCGGATCACCGGCCTGCACCTGACCGGCGGCCCGCGCGTCCTCTCGTACGGCTACACCGACGGGAACCTCACCGAGGTCGTCAACTCCTCGGGCCTGCCGCTGCGGCTCGCCTACGACGAGCGCCGCCGCATCACCTCCTGGACCGACACCAACGGCAGTCGCTACGACTACGTCTACGACGACCAGGACCGCTGCATCGCCGAAGGCGGCGAGGCCGGACACCTCGCCCTCACCCTCTCCTACGACGGACGCGACCCGGCGACCGGCCACCGCGTCACCGCGGTCACCGCCGCTGACGGGCACACCCGCCGCTACCTGATCGACGAGCGGTTCCGGGTCGTCGCCGAGATCGACCCGCTCGGCGCCGCCACCCGCTACCAGTACGACAGCGCCGGTCGCGTCATCAGCCGTACCGATCCCCTGGGCGCCACCTCGCTCCAGGAGTACGACGAGGCGGGGCGGATCACCCGCTCGATCCGGCCCGACGGCCGCACCGCGGGCACCGAGTACGACGAACAGGGCCTGCCGGTCCGGGTGGCGAACGCCGACGGCACGGTCATCCGCCAGAGCTTCGACGCACGCGGCAACCGCACCTCGCTCACCACCTCGACGGGCGCCGTCACCACCTTCGCCTACGACGAGCGCGGCCACGTCGTCTCGGTGACCAACCCGCTGGGCGCCGTCACCCGCTACACCACCGACGCGGCCGGCCTGCCCGTGACCATCTCGGATCCCCTCGGCGCCACCTCCCGGTTCGAGCGCGACGCCTTCGGGCGCGCGGTGCGCGTCACCGACCCGCTCGGCGGGGTGACCACCATGGAGTGGACGCCGGAGGGCAGACCCGCCCGCCGGGTGGACCCCGACGGTGCCGAGTCGCTGTGGACGTACGACGGCGAGGGCAACTGCACCTCCTTCACCGACCCGGCCGGCGGGGTGACCCGCTTCGAGTACACCCATTTCGACCTGCTCGCGGCCCGGACCGGGCCCGACGGCGTGCGCTACGAGTACACCTACGACGCCCTGCTGCGGCTGACGGGCGTACGCAACCCCCAGGGCCTGACCTGGGAGTACGTGTACGACGCGGCGGGCCGCCTGGTCTCGGAGACCGACTTCGACGGCCTGACGCTGACCTACTCCTACGATCCGACCGGACGGCTGCGCTCGCGCGTGAACGGGCTGGGCGAGGAGATCGCCTACGAGCGGGACGTGCTCGGCCGGATCATCCGCAAGACCTCGCCCACGGGCACGGCGACGTTCGAGTTCGACGTCTTCGACCTGCCCGCGGCCGCGGTCTCCTCCGACGGCACCCGGCTGGTCCGCATCCGCGACCGGCACGGGCGCCTGGTCGAGGAGCAGGTCGACGGCCGCACGGTCCGCTACGCGTACGACGAGCTGAGCCGGCCGGCCGGCATGACCACGCCCACCGGGGCGGAGAGCCGCTGGACGTACGACGAGGGCGGCCACCGCACCGAGCTCAACGCCTCGGGCCGGACGCTCACCTTCGAGCGGGACGCGGCCGGCCACGAACTGACGCGACGCATCGGCGACCACACGGAGCTGCACCAGACCTTCGACGCGGTGGGCCGGCTCACGACCCGGCACATCACCGGCTCGGACCAGCGGACCCTGCTGCGCCGCGGCTACAGCTACCGCGCCGACGGCAACCTGCTGGGCATCGACGACGCGGCGACGGGACCGCGGACCTTCACCCTGGACGCGGCCTCCCGGGTCACCGCCGTGGACGCCGCCTCCTGGTCGGAGCGCTACGCCTACGACGAGGCGGGCAACCAGACCTCGGCCTCCTGGCCGGAGCAGCTGGGCACGGAGGCCACCGGCGCGCGCGCCTACACCGGCACGCGGATCAGCCGCGCGGGCCGCGTCCGCTACGAGCACGACGCCCAGGGCCGGGTGATCCTGCGGCAGAAGACCCGGCTCTCCCGGAAGCCGGACACCTGGCACTACACGTGGGACGCGGACGACCGGCTCACCGAGGTCACCACCCCGGACGGGACGCGCTGGCGCTACCGCTACGACGCGCTGGGCCGCCGCGCGGCGAAGCAGCGGCTCGCGCCGGTCGATGTTTCACGTGAAACATCGGCGGGGCTGGACGAGGCCTTGGGGCGCGACGAGGCTCTGGAGCTCGACGAGGTCGTCGAGGAGACCGTCTTCACGTGGGACGGCCCGACCCTCATCGAGCAGACGACCCGCTCGGCGGGCAACCCGCACGAGGTCACCATCAGCTGGACGCACTCCGGCATGCACCCGCTCACGCAGGTGGAGACCATCCGCAGGGCGCCGGACGCGGTGCGGTTGTCGAAGGCCCCGCAGGAGGAGATCGACAGCCGGTTCTTCTCCATCGTCACGGACCTGGTCGGCACGCCGACCGAGCTGATCGACGAGCACGGCGAGGTCGCCTGGCACACCCGCGCGACCCTCTGGGGCACGACGAGCTGGAACCGCGACGCCTCCGCCTACACCCCGCTGCGCTTCCCGGGCCAGTACTACGACCCGGAGACCGGCCTCCACCACAACTACTTCCGCACCTACGACCCGGAGACGGCCCGCTACCTGACGGGCGACCCCCTGGGCCTCGCCCCGGCCCCGAACCCGGTCGCCTACGTCTCCAACCCCCACGTGTGGGCGGACCCGCTGGGCCTCAACCCGTGCACGAAGCCGGGCGAGGAACGGAAGATGCTGGAGCCGGCCAGGCGTGAACCTCCGCACCTGGAAGGAGGGCCGATCCTCGCCCGCTTCGCCAAGCCGGGCGAGGAGTTCAACATGGTGATGGGGCGCGGCCAGACGGATCCGGGCGGATTCGGCACCTTCGACGACGTCCCCAACCAGCAGTTCGTCCGTGACCAGCTGGCGATCCGCACCGACTGGAAGGATGACGTGTCGATGCTGCAGCGCTACCGAATCCCGGAGGGCGGTGACCCGATCCTCGTCCAGGAGAGCATCATCGGGCCCCAGATGGACCCGAAGCTGGGCCCTCTGCCCGGTGGCGCGGGTCAGATCGAGATCATGGAAAGAGCAGACCGAGCCCGGCTGATCCCAGTCGGCCCACCCACGGAGATTCCCAAGTGAGCGAATCAGATCCCGACGTCGTGATCACCTGGACCCGCGGTGACACCACGGTCCGGTGGAGCGGCCCCGCCGGAACCGTCGAGAAGCAGTACGAAGTCCCGCCGCAGGTCGTCCTGACGTGGCGGGAGTACGACCGGACGATGGTGCTGGTGGTGGAGAAGCTGGACTCCACGCCCTTCACCCCGACGGACAACGCGGTGGTCTACTGGGCCGACGGCTCGGAGCGGTTCAGGCTGCACCCGCCGCGCGACCTGGTGGGGGACCCGAACGCTGTGGAGGGCTTCTACTCCGCCCACCTGGCCGACGGTCGGCCGCTCATGATCATTGCCACGCGCACCTCGGGCGATTTCCACGGCCGCATCGACGTGGAGACCGGCGAGATCGTGGACACCAACACCTGGCGCTGAGTCGGAGAAGAGTCACGTGACAGAGGAAGCCCCCGACGTGGCGGTCGCCTGGACCAAGGGCGACACCACGGTCCGGTGGAGCGGCCCCGCCGGAACCGTCGAGAAGGCGTACGACCATCCGCCGCAGGCCGTCATGGCGTGGCGGGAGTACGACAGGGCGATGGTGCTGGTGGTGGAGAAGCTGGACACCGCACCCTTCACCCCGTCGGACAACGCGGTGGTCTTCCGGGCCGACGGCTCGGAGCGGTTCCGGCTGACCCCGCCGCGCGACCTCACGTACGAACGGCACGACATGCACGGCTTCCACGACGCCTTCCTCCAGGACGGGCGACCGCTCCTGATCATGGTCACGCGCAACGCGGGTGACTTCCAGGGCCGCATCGACGTGGAGACCGGCGAGATCGTGGATACCAACCACTGGCGCTGACCGCGAAGCGGTAGCCTCCCGGGCTGGGAGAGGGGTGGAGCCGGGTGTCCATCGCCGAGTTGCAGGTGTATGCCGTCGAGGCGGCCGATGTCACGGGTGGCGTGTGCGTGGTGCGGTGCGTCGGCGGGGTGGCGCGGGCGGGGCAGGTCTACGCGGCTGGGGAGCTGCGGCTCGGGCTGCGCAGGATCGAGCGGTACGGGCGCACGGTGGAGTCCTTCGACGCGGGGCACACGGCGAAGGTCCACCTCACCGGCCCCGTGGTGGCGCTGCTGGCCCGGGGCCAAGTGCTGACGTACGTACCGCCGGACGGGCACTCGCTGGTGGAGCTGGAGGCGTGGCTGGCCACCGGGCCGCCGCTGCTGGAGGAGCCGCATCCGGGCCCGCTGCGGGCCCTGGCGACCGTCAGGATGCAGGACGAGGCCCTGGCAGACGGGACGCGGCTGCGCTGGGGGCGGGTGGCGCTGGCCGCGATCGCGCGGGCGGGCCGGCCGGAGGAACAGCCGTACGTGCGCAGCTACCTTCTCCAGCGCTTCGGTCCCGGGACGGAGGGGAGCCCGGATCCCGACCGGGATCCCGCCGCGCTCTGCCGGGACGTCCTGGCAGGCATCGGCATGACCCCCGAGGAGGCGGCCGCGCAGGCGCGCGTCTGGCGGGAGCTTCCGCGCCCCGCGATCCTGCGCCTGCGCCGCGCGAAGAATCTGATCCCCTGCATGGCCCCGGCCCGTCCGCACCTGGCCGTCACGGACCCCTTGGCGCTGGCAGCGGACGCCTGGGCGGCGCTGCGGCCGGGGCTTCCGTAGCGCCGCGCGCGCTTCAGCCTGCCGCGTTGCCCGCGGCGCTTTCGAGCGCCCCGCGTGCCTCAGCCTGCCGCGTTGCCCACGACCTTGGTGGGGGTGAGGCGGACGACGACCCGGACGTTCTCGGCGGGGGCGTTCGCGTAGGCCGCGCCCGCGCCCGGGCCCTGGTACTCCTCCGCGATGCGGACGGCCACGGCACGGCCGGTGTCCTCGGTGACGGTGGCGGTGCCGCGGATCTCGGCGTAGAGGTAGGGGTTGGCCAGGTCGAAGACGGTCAGGCTGATCCGGGCGTCCCGCGCGATGTTGCGCTCCTTGCGGCGGCCGCGCTCGGTGGAGATGAGGATCTCGTCGCCGTCCCGGGTCACCCACACCACGGAACTCTGCGGGCCGCCATCGGGGTTCAGCGTGGCGAGTACCGCGGGGTGCGGGGCGTCCAGGAGCTTGCGTACGGTGTCGTTCAGCACAAGAGTCATGTGCGGCAGGGTAGTTGGATCGTACGGGGCCTTGCGGGGACTTCCGCGCGCCCCCGGCCCGATTACGCCACGTCGGATCCCCGCCACGGGATGTTGCACCACGGGCCGGCCGGGTCGGTGGTCAGGGTGAGGTGCGTGGCCAGCGAGCCCGCGTACCACTCGCCGAACTCCTCCTCATCGAAGTGCAGGCACCGCCCCAGGGCGTACCCGGCGGAGAACTCCTCCCACGAGCGGTACGTCGCGCGCGCCGCCTCCCCGGCCCGCAGGACGCCGCGTTCGGCGTCGGCGAGCGTGCCGTAGCGGGCGCCCAGGCCCCAGCGGGCCATCTGCGAGGCCCGGCCGTAATCCCAGCCCTCGACGGAGCGGACCCAGTCCCCGTCGGCGAGCAGCCCGTCCGCGCGGAAGCGCTGCTCGTAGCGGGCGATCCGGCCGATCAGCCGCTGCACGCCCGCGACCTCGCCCTCCACCTCGGCGGTGGGGCGGGGCTCGGCGACGGTGACCCCCTCGGGGGTGAGCTGCGGTTCGGCGGCCCGCTCGGCGCTGCGGCGCAGAGTGGTGGCCGCGGCGTGCCGCCAGTGCTCCACGTCGACGGGGCCGGCGAAGTCCGAGGCGAGGACGCGGCGCACGCGCAGCGCGAACTCCCAGACGGGGCTGACGATCTCGGCGGCGAGCATGCGGCGCAGGACGTCGTGCCAGTCGGCGGAGGTGGTGATGCCCCAGGACGTGCGCAGGCGTTCGCGCTCGCGGGTGTAGCCGTTGCCGTGGTAGGCGAGGGAGTTCCAGAACTCCCCGTTGGAGACCGCGAGATGGGCGCCGACGGCGAGGCCGTGCGCGACGGGCCCGTGGAGCGGGCCGCCGACGTGCAGGGAGTGCACGGCTCCGGGGGCGAGGCCCCAGACCGGGGCGACGGCGTCCCAGTGGGCGCGCCAGCGGGCGCGGTCGGCGGGGGTGGTGGTGAGGTAGGCCTCGGTGGGGGAGCCCGGGTTCACGGCGAGGTGGGGCGGGTCGGCGGCGTCCCAGGCGTTCGCGAACCAGCGCAGGGACCGGGGGACGTACACGGTGTGGGGGTCGGGGGCGGGCAGCATGCCGCGCGTGTGGACGACGAGGCTGCGGCGGTCGGGGGTGGGGTGCAAACGGAGGTGCGCGGGCTCGGCGTCGATCCGCGCGCGGGACTGCGCCAGGAACAGCTCGCTGCGGGCGAGGGCGTCGAGGTAACCCGGCCAGTCGCCGCGCGCCTTGGCCTCGTACAGCTCGCGCTCGATGGAACTCGGCGCCGTCCACCCATCCATGCGGGCCAGCCTAACCGGGCGGCCCGGGGGCCAACTCGGCCCGGGCCCGGCTGGAGCACCGCGCGGAGCTGGCGAAACTGCCCCGTGTCCGTGTCCATGTGCAGGTCCATGTCCGTGTGCGGGTCCGGGCAGGAAAGCGCCGTCTACAGCCGGTACTTTGACCGCACGGCCAGGCTGAGCCCGGCACTGCCCGGGCCGCCTTCGCGGCCTCGGCGGCGTGACCGCCGTCGCAGGACGGCACTCGGCATGACGGAGAAATCCGGTGGCCGCGCCAGTAGGGTGTCGGGCCCCGGGGGACTCGTCGCGGCAGAGGGAGCGGCTATGCGAGGCGGTACGGGTACGGTCGCGGTGGTCGGTGGCAGCATCGCCGGGTGCGCGTTCGCTTCGGCGGCCGCGCGGGCCGGGGCGGCCGAGGTGGTGGTGCTGGAACGCACGCGCGGGCGCCTCGCGGACCGGGGGATCGGGCTGTGCGTCCACGACGACCGCGCCGCCGAACTCGCCGCGACCGGGGCGCTGCCCGCCGGGATCCCCGCGCACCCGCTGGCCCGGCGTCGCTGGGTGGTCCGGGACCCGGCGGTGGGAGCGGCCGGGCGGGTGATCTGGGAGCAGCCGTTCCCGTTCCACTCCTACCACTGGGGCCTGTTGTGGCGGGGGCTGCGGGAGGCGACCCCCGACTCGGTGGTCTACCGGCAGGGCGAGACCGTCACGGGAGTGACGCAGGCGAGCGGCGGGGTCGAAGTGCGGCTGGCCGACGGGTCGGTGGAGCGGTACGACCTCGCGGTCGGCGCCGACGGCTACCGCTCCGTGGTGCGCGAGACGGTCTGCCCGGGATCCCGGCCGCACTACGCCGGGTACGTGTGCTGGCGCGGCCACTTCGACGCCCGGCGACTGGATTCCCTGGCAGGCGGCGTCGCGGACTGGCCCGCCGACGCGGTGAGCACGGTGTGTTTCCCCGGCGGGAGCTGCGTGATCTACCGGATCCCGGGCGGACCGGACGGCGGGCTGCGCGTCAACTGGGTGCTGTACGCGGTACCGCCGCCGTCGGCGGGGCTGCGGCTCGACGACCCGACGAGTTTCCCGCCGGGCACGGTGACCGGGGAACTGGCGGCCCACCTCGCCGAGTTGCTGGAGCAGGAGTTCCCGCCCTACTGGGGCCGGGTGCTCGGGCTGACGGATCCGGAGCACGTCTACGTTCAGCCGATCTACGACCTGGAGACCGCCCGCACCGCCGCGGGCCGCTGCCTGCTCGCCGGGGACGCCGCTTCCGTGGTGCGCCCGCACAACACCAGCGGGGCGGCCAAGGCGCTCCAGGACGCGAGCGCCTTCGAGGCGGCGTGGCGCGGGGCCGGGTCGTGGGAGGAGCTGCTGGACGGGTACCAGGAGGCGCGGGGCACCGCGGGGCGGGAGCTGGTGGCGCTGGCCCGCCGGCTGGGCCGGGCGCAGGTGGAGAGGACCCCGGAGTGGGGGGCGATGGGACGCGGCGAGGTGCGGGCGTGGTGGCAGGGCCAGCTCGCCGGGGCGGCGGACATCGGGGGCCAGGCCCTGTCCCCGTAGGGGCGGCCGGGGGCGCGCGGCCCCGGCGGGAGCTCCCGTCTGGCGGGCCATTACCGAAGGGTGACGGTGTCGGCGCAGGTCACGGGCGTACGTACGCCGATTGCGCGGCGTGTCACAAGAGGCGGGTCGGCGGCTGCGGTTGCGGGGGCTGACGGGGTGCCGGTGAGTGGGGTGGTGACACGTCCCATGTCACGTCCCATGTCATGTCCCGGGGACTCCCAGGCCCCGGGTGCCCTGCCCCTCGACAGGAGAGATACGTTGCGTCGCTACACGCGTTACACCGTCCCCGCCGCCCTCTGTCTGACCCTGCTGGCCGTGTCCCCCGGCCTGGCGGGCGCCGCCTCCGAGGCCCCGAAGCCGCAGGCCCCGGTCGCCGGGCGGGCCATCCCCGGCACCGAGGCGCTACTCGCGCAGGTGCAGTCGCTGGGCGGCGTCGGCGGGCTGCTCCAACCGGTCACCGACCTGCTGGCCGCCGTCCTCAAGTCCCCCGACGGCAAGCTCCCGGAGAAGGACCTCGCCGCCTTCAAGGAGAAGACCGACGCGGCGCTCGCGGAGCTGAAGAAGACCCTGCCCGCCGCCCCGGCCGCCCCGGCCGTGCCCGCACCGCTCCCGCCGGCGGACGCGCCGAAGCTGCCGGTGGAGGCTCCCAAGCTTCCGGCGGATGCCCCGAAGCTGCCCGTGGAGGCTCCGAAGCTCCCGGCGGATGCTCCGAAGCTGCCCGTCGATGCTCCGAAGCTTCCGGCGGACGCTCCGAAGGCGCCCGTCGACGCCTCGAAGCTGCCCGTTGCCGCGCCCAAGCTCCCCGTCGCGCTCCCCGGGCCCGCGCGGGCCGCCGGTGGTCCGCTGGACGTGGTCACCGGCGCGATCGACAAGCTCAAGGCGTCCGTCGACGGCCTCGCCAAGGTCGCCGGTCCCTGCGGCTGCTCCACCGACGCCAAGGCCAAGGCCACGGACGTCCTGGGCGACCTGGTCGCGGCCGTGCTGGCGCTGCTCACCGGTCTCGGCCTGCCGGGCCTGCCCGTCCAGGCCCCCGCGCTGCCCGTCGAGTAGCGGCAGGACCCGTACGGCATCGGCACAACCCCTCCCGCGCGGGCCCGGCGGCGCGCGACGCGTGCGACCGCGTGCGCCGCCGTGCCGCCGCGCGACCGTACGGCCCCCCTTGACGTGCGGTGCGGCCGGACGGAAGCTCCCCGGGCTCGGATCCGTACGGTTGCAATGGGGGGCCGGAATGCCGGAGCAGCACGTCCAGACGGCGGGGGAGCTGAGGGCGCGGCTCGCGGCCCGCGGGGCGCGGTGGTCCGTGAGCGAACACCTCGCCGACGACGACCCGGTACCGAGGCCCGCGCTGGGCCTGGGGCCGGAGGCCGGTCTCACGCCCGCCGCGGCCGCGCCGCCCGTGGACCTGAGGGGGCTCATCGGGCGGCCGAGCGGCAATCCGCACCTCACCCGGCGCAGGGCGGCGCACGGCCTGCTGTCCGGTCCGGGGGCCGCAAGCGCCGCCGCCCGGCCGACGGCCGTGGACTGGCGCAGCCGCTGGGGCTGGCCATGGATCACGAAGGTCAAGGACCAGAACCCGTGCGGTTCCTGCTGGGCCTTCGGGGCGGCCGGTCTGATCGAGTCGATGGCCCGGATCGAGCACCACGTGTGGGCCAAGAGGTCCGAGGGGGACGTGCACGACGGGCTGCGGGCCCCCTGCGGGCAGACGGGCAGCCCCGAGGCCGCGCTGGACTGGGTCCGGACCAACGGCGGTCTCGCCGATCCGGGCTGCTGGCCGTACTCGCCGCCCCCGCCCGGAACGCCCGCCGACCGCCGCGACGCCTGGCGGGCCGAGTACACCCCGAGCTGGGACCGGTCCGGCCGTACGGTCCGCATCACCGACCACGTCCGCCTCGGCGACGTGGAGCAGCAGAAGGTGTGGCTGGACGCGGTCGGGCCGCTGACCGCCTGTTTCGAGGTGTACGACGACTTCTTCGGCCTCGGTTCCGGCGTCTACCACCGCACCAGCGACCGGCTGGCGGGCGGCCACTGCGTCCTGATCACCGGCTACGACGACGCGGCCGGCTGCTGGCTGTTCAAGAACTCCTGGGGGACCGGCTACCACGTCGGCGGCCACGGCCGGATCGCGTACGGCGAGGTGAAGATCGACCACTGGGCCAAGTGCGGCCTGTACGGCACCAACATCGACCCGTGGAGCAAGCGCCGCCTGCACACCGGCAACGTCTACGAGAGCGGCAACGGCCGCGCCCACCGCAACTTCGAAATGGCGGCCCTGGCGGGCGGCGGGAGCGGGACCGGGACCGGGAGTGGCGGTACCGGTACGGGCGCCGGTACCGCCACCGCCACCGGCCGCATCCAGCACTGGTGGCGCGACGGCGACGCCCCCTTCCCGTGGGCCCGGGCGCGGACCTTCGCCTCCGACGCCTCCGGCCAGCCCGCCTTCACCGGGACCACCTACAACCGGAACATGGAGTCCCTCCACGTCACCACCGGCGGCCGGCTGCGCCACTGGTACTACGAGCAGTCCGGCGGCGCCTGGCGCGACGGAGGCGCCTTCGGCCCCGGGGACGCGGCGGTCGGTTCGACCCCGGCCTTCATCCAGAGCGACTACGGGGCTCCGGGCAACTTCGAGGTGGTCGTCCGCACCGCCGACGGGCGCCTCAACCACTGGTGGCGGATCAACGGCGCCCCCTGGGCCTGGAACGACGGTGGCCGCTTCGCCTCCGGCATCGCCCACTACGGCCCGGCCCTGGTCCAGACCCGCTCCCGCCACCTCGACCTGGTCGCCACCCGCACGGACGGCCGGATGCAGCTGTGGTGGCGCGACGACCCGAACGGCTTCGTCTGGCACCCCGGCGAGATCTTCGGCAGCGGGACACCTCCGCGCCCTGCCTGGTCGAGGCGCAGTACGGGGCGGCCGACGAGGACACCGCCGGCAACTACGAACTGTGCGTGACCGGCGGGGGAGGCCGCGTCGAGCACTGGTGGCGCGGCAACGCGGGCGACTCCGCCTGGCGGCGCGGCGCGGTGTTCGGCCACGACGTGCTGGCCGTCACCGGGATGCTGCAGGGCAGCTTCGGGTTCAACCTGGAGGTGATCGCCCTGCGCACCGACCGCCTGCTCCAGCACTACTGGCGCGACGGCGCGGGCTGGCACGAGGGCGCGGTGATCGGCCCCTCGGGACCGGTCTGAGGGACCGGTCTGAGGGCCCGGCCTGAGGGCCCGGCCTGAGGGCCCGGCCTGAGGGACCGGTCTGAGGGGCCGGCCGTCTCGAAGGCCTCCGGCCCCGCTGCGAAAGGACGCCCCCGAGGTGGAGGTACGCAAGGTGGCGCTCGCGCCCGGTGAGCCGTACGAGCTGCGCCTCACCGGGCGCGGCGCGCGCGGCTACGTGTGGACCTGGCGGGTGACCGGCGACGCGGACGCCGTGTCCGTGTCCGAGGGCCCGGCGGCGCCCGCCGCCACGGCGGAGCCGCCGCTCGCCGGGGCGACCGTGGAGCGGGTGTACGTCGTACGGGGCCGGGCGGCGGGCGCCGCCCGGATCCGCTTCGCGCAGGTCCGGCCGCCGTACCCGGACGAGGCTCCGTACGACGAGTTCGTCCTGGACGTGGAGGTGGGCGGGGGCGTGGACATGGGCGGGGGCGTGGACGTGGCCGTGCACGGGTGAAGGTCCACATCCTGGACCGTGCCCGGCCCGCACCCCTGTTGTATCTATCCTGTGCGCATGCCATCAGCCACCGTCACCCCCACCGTGACCGCTGCCGAACGGGTCTACCAGCACGTCAAACAGGGCGTGCTCGAACGACGCTACGAGGGCGGCACACTGCTGACGGAAGGCGAGCTCGCGGCCTCCGTGGGCGTCTCCCGCACGCCGGTCCGCGAGGCGCTGCTGCGCCTCGAAACGGAGGGGCTGCTCAAGCTGTACCCGAAGAAGGGTGCGCTCGTCCTCCCGGTCTCCGTCCAGGAGATCTCGGACGTGATCGAAACCCGGCTGCTGGTCGAGGAGTTCAGCGTCCGACGGGCCGTGCCCGCCCCGCCCGGCCTGCTGGACCGGCTCGCGGAACTGGTCGAGGAGCAGCGCCGCCTCGGCGCCGCGGGTGAGCTCGGCGCGATGATGGCCGCCGACCGGGCCTTCCACGCGGAGATCGTGCGCAGCGCCGGCAACCAGATCCTGTGCCGCCTCTACGACCAGCTGCGCGACCGCCAGCTGCGCATGGGCGTCGCCCTGCTGCACGCGCACCCCGAGCGGGTGGAGCGGACGCTCGCCGAGCACGCGGAGATCCTCGAGGCTCTGCGCGCGGGCGACGCCGACACGGCCGCCGCGGCGGTACGCGCGCACGTGAGCCGGGTCGCGGAGCTGGTGCGGGGGTCCGCCCGATGAGCCCGACCGCCGTTCCCGTCGCCAAGGACCCGGTGGGCGGGCGCCGCGCGGTGATCGTCTGGTCGATCGGTGTCGCCGTCTACTTCGTGGCGGTCATCTTCCGCACCAGCCTCGGCGTCGCCGGCCTGGAGGCGGCCGACCGCTTCCACGTGAACGCCTCCGCGCTGGCCACCTTCTCCCTCCTCCAACTGCTGGTCTACGCGGGCATGCAGATACCCGTAGGCCTGATGGTGGACCGGCTCGGCACCAAGAAGGTGCTCACCCTGGGCGCCGTGCTCTTCACGGCAGGGCAGATCGGCTTCGCGCTCTCCCCCTCCTACGGGATGGCCCTGGCCGCCCGAGCCCTGCTGGGCTGCGGCGACGCCATGACCTTCATCTCCGTGCTGCGGCTCGGGACCCGCTGGTTCCCGGCCCGCCGAGCCCCGCTGATGGCGCAGCTGGCCGGCCTGGTCGGGATGGCGGGCAACCTGGTCTCGACGCTGGTGCTGGCCCCCGTACTGCACGGGGTCGGCTGGGTGCCCGCGTTGGCGGGCAGTGCGGTGGCGGGACTGATCGTCCTGGTCCCGCTCGTGCTGTTCCTGCGCGACCACCCCGAGGGCCACGAGCCCGCGTCGGCGTCCCTGTCCGCGTCCCTGTCCGCGCCCGCCTCGGCCGGACGGGCCGGGGCGGGAGGCTTCGTACGCCGCCAGATCGCGGACTCCTGGAAGGAGCCCGGGACCAAGCTCGGTCTGTGGGTGCACTTCACGACCCAGTTCCCGGCGATGGTGTTCCTGCTGCTGTGGGGCATGCCGTTCCTCGTCGAGGCGCAGGGGCTATCGCGCACCACGGCGGGCGGGCTGCTGACGCTGGTCGTCGCCTCGAACATGGCGCTCGGCCTGATCTACGGGCAGGTCGTGGGCCGGCGGCAGTCGGCGCGGATCCCCCTCGCCCTGGGCACGGTCGCCGCCACCGCGCTGCTGTGGGGCTCGGTCCTGGCCTACCCGGGGGACCACGCGCCGATGTGGCTGCTGATCGCGCTCTGCCTGGTGCTCGGCGGCTGCGGCCCGGCGTCGATGATCGGCTTCGACTTCGCCCGCCCGGCCAACCCGGCGGAACGTCAGGGCACGGCCTCCGGAATCACCAACATGGGCGGTTTCATCGCGTCGATGACGACCCTGCTGGTGGTGGGGCTGCTGCTCGACGCGACGGGGGACGACTACCGCGTCGCGTTCTCGTCCGTCTTCGTCTTGGAGGTCCTGGGCACCAGCCAGATCCTGCGCCTGCGCGCCCGCGCGCTGTCCCGCGAACGGGACCGCGACCACGAGCGCGTCCGGGCCTCCGCGCTGCCGGCCCAGGGCCGGGCGGCCGACGCCGACGCCGAAGCTGTGTTTGGCGTCGACGCCGCGGCCGGGACCGCGCCCGACACCAGCCCGGCACGAGCCTGTTAGCCCTGCGGCCGACCGCGACCGCGACCCCGACCGCGGCTCACGACGTCACGGCCGCACGGCTCACGACGTCACGGCGTCACCGAGAAGTGGGCCAGGATCGCCTCGGCCAGGGCCGGGTCACCCTCCACCTTCACGCGGTCGCCGACGGCGTGCGGCCGTACCCGCCCGCCCGCAAGGCGCACGTACGTCTCCCAGTCCAGGGTCAGCGTCACGGCCGGGCCCAGCGACGGGGCCTTGTCGATGGTGCCCCGCCCCTCCGCGTCGACCCGTACGGTCCGCATGAACTCCAGCGCCCCGTGCACGTCGATGACGACGGCCGAGTTCGCGGGCGCGCCCGCCTTCTTCGCGACCACCTTCGGCAGCCCGGCCAGCAGGACGTCGCGCGACACGTACGCGCCGGGCGAGTCCCAGTTCCCCGGCACCCCCAGCGCCGTCCGCAGGTCCTGCTCGTGCATCCACACGTCGAACGCGCGCAGCCGCAGCGAGTGCTCCAGCGTCGCCGGCTCGCCCAGCGGTCCGCGCACGATCGTGTCCGGATCCCGCTTCTCGTTCCGCAGCTGCCGGGAGCGGCGGATGACCGTGTACTCCAGCTCCGAGGTCATCTCCGGCGCCGTGTGGTGGCGCCGTACGTCGACCTGGACCTCCATGTACCGGCTGAACTCGTCGACCACGTGCCGCAGGTCCCTCGGCAGGGTGTGGATCGGCCGCGGGTCACCGAGCTGCTCGCATTCGATGCCGATGATGTGGGACACGACGTCGCGCACCGACCAGTTGGGGCAGGGCGTCGCCCGGTTCCACTCGCCCTCCGTCAACGGAAGGACCAGCTCGGATATCGCCTCGATGGAGTGCGTCCACGCGTCGGCATAGGGCTGAAGACTCGGATGCGGATGGACGGTCAACGGGACCCCTCGCGTGCTGTTCATTGGCGCGTTGGTGGCGCGTTCTGGAAGCTTGTGCAATGGCTTCAAAACTACGCTGCCGGTGAGCACCCCGGCAGTGCTTTCGTGTGACGATCGTAGGCCCGAGTTGACGGCTTGAACGCCAGGACGGTGGTACCGTGCGCGCTTCCCTGATCCAAATCGCGGTGAACGACGGGGAGTCGGTGGTTTCCCGCCGCTCCCGCGCCGCAGAGCTCGTGCGCGAACAGGCGGGCAGCGACCTCGTCGTCCTCCCCGAACTGTGGACCGTGGGCGCCTTCGCCTACGAACAGTTCGAGACGGAAGCGGAGCCGCTGGACGGCCCGACCTACGAGGCCATGTCCAAGGCGGCCCGGGACGCCGGCGTCTGGCTGCACGCCGGTTCCGTCGTGGAGCGCGCGGGCGACGGATCGCTCTACAACACCACCCTCGTCCTCTCCCCGACGGGCGAACTCGCGGCCACGTACCGCAAGATCCACCGCTTCGGCTTCGACCAGGGCGAGGCCGTCCTGATGTCCGCCGGCGACTCCCTGACCACCGTGGTCCTGCCGGAGCAGACCCTCGGCATCGCCACCTGCTACGACCTGCGCTTCCCGGAGCTGTTCCGCGGGCTGGTCGACGCCGGGGCGACGACCATGGTCGTCGCCGCGGGCTGGCCCGCCCGCCGCCGCTCCCACTGGACCCTCCTGAGCCGCGCGCGGGCCGTAGAGGACCAGAGCTACGTCCTCGCGTGCGGGCTGGCGGGCACCCACGCGGGCGTGGAACAGGCCGGCCACAGCCTGGTCGTCGACCCGTGGGGCGAGGTCCTGGCGGAGGCGGGCCCCGGGGAGGAGGTCCTGACCGTGGACCTCGACCCGGCGAAGGTCGCCCGGACCCGCGAGCAGTTCCCGGCCCTGAAGGACCGCCGCCTGGCGCTCTGAGACGGCCCCGGCCCCCGGTCCGGTCCCCGGCTCCGGCGGTCCGCTCCTCACTGTTCGGGGTCCGGTCCCTCGCGCTCCTTCTCCGCCATCCGGATCACGCACACGGCGACGGCGATCAGCAGCGAGGCGTCCGTGTCCTCGCGGATCACGTCCACGGCGTACGTCTCGCGGATCCGGTACCACTGGCGGGAGACGAGCGCGAGGAGCTCCCCGTCGTACTCGACCTTGAACTCCCGGTCCAGGATCCGGCCGCTGATGTCGAGCTCGGTGCCCTCGTTGAGGGTGACGAGGTAGTGGTTGCGCAGCAGCGAGAAGCGCTTCTTGCGGATCACCGCGAGCCGCCGGTCGTCCCGCTCCAGCGTCATCGCGTCGCGGAAGCCGAAGAACCTCTCCCGCAGCGTGATCAGGATCTGCCCGTCCGGATCCTTCAGCTCCAGGGTGTCGCGCAGCCGCAGCGCCTTCCCGTCGACGAGGAAGGCGTGGCGGCCGTCCTCGTCCTCGATCCAGTAGTCGTCCCCGAGGGCCAGCAGTTTGTCGCGAACCAGGTATTTCATGCCGTCATCGCTGCCCGCGATAGGTTGCCGCCATGCCTCTCCTCTACGTGACCGACCTGGCGTACCCGGCGCGCGGCCGCCGCTACTGCGACGAGGACATCTTCCTCACCTCGCGCCTGCGCGAGCACTTCGACCTGGCCCTGTGCCACCCGCTCGACGCGCAGCGCCTGATGCCGGCCTTCGACACCGTGATCGTCCGCAACAGCGGCCCGGTCATCCACTACCAGGAGGCCCACGACTCCTTCCGCGCGGCGGCCCTCGCCACCGGCACCCGCGTCTACAACCCGCTCACCGGCCGCGGCGACATGGCGGGCAAGCAGTACCTCCTGGACCTGACGGCGGCCGGCCTGCCGGTCATCCCCACGGTCGACGACCCGGCGCACCTGCCGCTCCTCCCGCCCTCGCCCACGTACGCGGTGAAGCCCAAACGGGGCGCGGACTCGATAGGCCTGGCCTTCACCCCGCACCCGGACTGCGCGCCGGGCGAGTTCCTGATCCAGCCGCGCGTGGACTTCGCGTACGAGGTGTCCTTCTACTTCCTCGACGACGCCTTCCAGTACGCCCTGTACGCCCCTGACCCGTCCCGCCGCTGGGAACTGACCCCGTACGAGCCCACCCCGGCCGACCTGGCCTTCGCCCGCACCTTCGTCGCCTGGAACACCCTCGACCACGGCATCCAGCGCGTGGACGCCTGCCGCGCCCCCTCCGGCGAGCTCCTCCTGGTCGAACTGGAAGACCTCAACCCGTACCTCTCCCTGGACCTCCTGACACCCGAGCGCCGGGACGCCTTCGTCGCGTCCCTCGTCCGCTCCCTCCACTCCTTCGGAGCCTGATGTCAGTCCCGGCTGCGCGCCTGAGCGCCCTCCCCGGCTGACCCGGCCTACCGGCCCGGCCGTCGGGCCCGGCCGTCGGGCCCGGCCGTCGGGCCGGGACGGCCGGGCACGCGGTGGCTCAGAGCCCGCTGGTGTCGAGGTCCAGCGCGAAGGGCTCCGGAAGCCGGACCGGCGTACCGAAGGGGTGCGGGCCGTCGACCTTCGTGTAGCCGAGCCGGCCGGGCTCGGCGAACAGGGTGACGGTCTTCTCCATCCGGTCGACCAGGAGGTACAGCGGGGCCCCGTACTCGGCGTACCGCCTGCGCTTGACGACGCGGTCGGTCTCGGCGTTGGACTCCGAGGTGATCTCGACGATCAGCAGTGTTTGATCGGGTACTAGTGGCCCGTCGCCGTACGTGAGTTCCTCGGGGACAACTGCGATATCAGGGATGTACCAGTTCGACGATCCCGGCAGGTCAAGGTTTCCCGAGCCTTCCAGGCATCCGAGCTCGTCCACCCGAGCCGCGATCTGGCGCCGTACGAGCTTGGCGGCCCGCTCGTGCGCCCAGTTCGGTGTCACGGTGTCGATGATCCCTTCGACGATCTCGGCGCGGTCCCCGCTCCAGTGCTGGACGGCGTACTTCAGCGCGTACTCGGGATCGATGCCCTCGCTGTAGTCGTGCGCGGTGGTCATGCCTGATGCCTCCTTCGCTGCCTGCGCCCAGCGTCCCACGGGGCCCCCGCCGACGTCGTCACCCCGAGGGGTGCACGTGGGGCGGGGTGGCACCCTTGGGGCATGAATGCTGCCGCGCCCGCACCCCGTCGCGCCCGAGTCCGTGCCCCCGAGCTGATCGGCAAGGGTGGCTGGCTGAACACCGGAGGCAAAGAGCTGACCCTCGCCGACCTGCGAGGTAAGTGCGTTGTTGTGGATTTTTGGACCTTCTGCTGTGTGAACTGCCTGCACGTGCTCGACGAATTGCGGGAGCTGGAGGAGAAGCACCGCGACACCGTCGTGATCATCGGGGTGCATTCGCCGAAGTTCGTGCACGAGGCCGAGCACGGGGCCGTCGTCGACGCCGTCGAGCGGTACGGGGTGCACCACCCCGTGCTCGACGATCCCGAGCTGGCGACCTGGAAGCAGTACGCCGTGCGGGCCTGGCCCACGCTCGTGGTGATCGACCCCGAGGGGTACGTCGTCGCGCAGCACGCCGGCGAGGGACACGCGCACGCCATCGCGCGGCTCGTCGCGGAGCTGGAGGCCGAGCACGAGGCCAAGGGGACGCTGCGGCGCGGCGACGGGCCGTACGTGGCTCCCGAGCCGGTGGCGGGTGAGCTGCGGTTCCCCGGGAAGGCGCTCGTGCTGCCGTCCGGGAACTTCCTGGTCTCCGATTCGACGCGGCACCAGCTGGTGGAGCTGGCCGCCGACGGGGAGAGCGTCGTGCGGCGCATCGGCAGCGGGCAGCGCGGTTTCACCGCGGAGAGCTTCAGCGAGCCGCAGGGGCTCGCGCTGCTGCCCGACGGGACCGTCGTCGTCGCCGACACCGTCAACCACGCCCTGCGGCGCTTCGACCCCGCGACCGGCGCCGTGGAGACCGTCGCCGGGACCGGGCGCCAGTGGTGGCAGGGGTCCCCGACCTCCGGGGCGGCCCTCGAAGTCGACCTGTCCTCGCCGTGGGACGTGGCCTGGTGGCAGGGCCGGGTGTGGATCGCCATGGCGGGCGTCCACCAGCTGTGGACGTGGGACCCGGAGAGCGACACCGTCGCCGTCGCCGCCGGGACGACCAACGAGGGGCTGCACGACGGGCCGGCGGCCGAGGCCTGGTTCGCCCAGCCGTCCGGGCTCGCGGCCACCGAGGACCGGCTGTGGGTCGCCGACTCCGAGACGAGCGCCCTGCGCTACGTACACCGGGACGGGGACCGTGACGGTGACGGGGACCGTGACGGTCACGGCGACCGCGACCGCCGCGCGTACGCGGTCACCACCGCCGTCGGGACCGGGCTCTTCGACTTCGGCCACCGCGACGGCGACGCCGGCCAGGCGCTGCTCCAGCACCCGCTCGGGGTCACCGCGCTGCCGGACGGCTCGGTCGCGGTCTGCGACACCTACAACCACGCCCTGCGGCGGTACGACCCCGCGACCGGGCAGGTCACCACCCTCGCCACCGATCTGCGCGAGCCCAGTGACGCCGTGCTCGCCGGGGACGACATCGTGGTCGTCGAGTCCGCCCGGCACCGGCTGACCCGGCTGCGCCTCCCGGAGGAGGCCGTACGCGTGGACGCGGTCGCCCACCGCACGCAGCGGGAGGCCACCGAGGTGGCCCCCGGCGCGCTCCGCCTCGACGTGGTCTTCCAGGCGCCGGCCGGCCAGAAGCTGGACACCCGCTACGGGCCGTCCACCCGGCTGCTCGTCTCCTCGACCCCGCCCGGGCTGCTCGCCGCGGGGGAGGGGGCCGGGACGGACCTGTTCCGGGACCTGGTCCTCGCGGACGGCGTCACCGAGGGCGTCCTGCACGTCTCGGCGATGGCCGCCTCCTGTGACGACGACCCGGCGAACGAGTACCCCGCCTGCCACGTCCACCAGCAGGACTGGGGGGTGCCGGTGCGGATCGCCCCGCGGGGAGTGACCCGGCTGCCGCTGGTCCTCGCCGGCCTCGACGCGTAGCGCGCGCAGAGATGTGGAAGTGCCCGCCGGGGAGATCCCCGGCGGGCACTTCGCGTCGTATGGGGCCGCATGGCGACCGGGGCCTCAGTCCTGGAGGAACGCCAGCATCGTGTTGGCCAGCAGGTACGGGTCGTCCGCGCCGCACAGCTCGCGCGCGCTGTGCATCGAGAGGATGGCCACGCCGATGTCGACGGTCTGGATGCCGTGGCGGGCGGCGGTGATCGGGCCGATCGTCGTCCCGCAGGGCATCGAGTTGTTGGAGACGAAGGTCTGCCACGGCACGCCGGCCCGCTCGCAGGCCTTCACGAACACGGCCCGCCCGCTGCCGTCCGTGGCGTAGCGCTGGTTGACGTTGACCTTCAGGATCGGGCCGCCGTTGGCGCGCGGGTGGTGCGAGGGGTCGTGCCGCTCCGCGTAGTTCGGGTGGACGGCGTGGCCGGTGTCCGAGGAGAGGCAGATGGTGCCGGCGAAGGCCCGCGCGCGGTCCTCGTAGGAGCCGCCGCGCGAGAAGACAGAACGTTCCAGCACGTTGCCCAGCAGCGGTCCGTCCGCGCCGGTGTCCGACTGCGAGCCGTTCTCCTCGTGGTCGAAGGCGGCCAGCACGGGGATGTGGTCGAGGCCCTCGACGGTGGAGGCCGCCGCCAGCGCGGCGACGGCCGCGTGCACCGACAGCAGGTTGTCCAGGCGCGGACCGGCCATCAACTCGCGGTCCCGGCCCAGGTACGCGGGCGGCTCGATCGAATGGGGCATCAGGTCCCAGCCGGCCACCGAACCCCGCGGGAGGTTCTCCTCGTCCTCCAGGAAGGCGATCAGGTCGCCCTCCTGGACCTCGCCCAGGCCCCAGATCGGCTGCATGTGCCGCTGCTTGTCGAGCTTGAGGCCCTCGGTGTTCACCGACCGGTCGAGGTGGACGGCGAGCTGGGGTACGCGCATCAGCGCGCGGTCGACGTTGACGAGGCGTTCCGTGCCGTCGTGCAGGGTCAACCGCCCGGCCAGGCCCAGGTCCCGGTCGAGCCAGGTGTTGAGGAGCGTGCCGCCGTAGACCTCGACGGCGATCTGCCGCCAGCCCTGCGAACCGGTGTCGGGCAGCGGCTTGACACGGAGGTTGGGGGAGTCGGTGTGCGCGCCGACGATCCTGAACGGGGTGTGCGCGGCCGCGCCTTCGGGCACGTACCAGGCGATGATCGCGCCGCCGCGGGTCACGAACTTGCCGCCCGTAGTCGCGTCCCACGCGTCCGTTTCCGCCAACTGCCTGAATCCGGCCTTCTCCAGCCGCTCGGCCGCGTTGGCCACGGCGTGGTACTGCGACGGACTCGCCGTCAGGAAGGACATCAGGTCGTCGGTGTGGCCGCGGTCGAAGCGGGCGGCGGCGGGAGAGCTCATGTATTCACCTTAACGACGGTCGTGTTCGCCAGGGCCGGACTGCGGCGGATGGTGGAGGAAGGTCATCAGGGGTCTGGCTGGACCGCGCCCCTGGGCTTCTCAGCCCGGCGGACGCTCGAAGCGACGCTGCAACTGCCTGCGCTCACCCCGACGGACGCGCGGGAGCATCTCCGGGGCTTGCGCGGAGCGCTGTGCGCGTCTTTTGCGTCCGGCGCAGAAGATACAGGCCTCACCGGCGGGCGCGTCGGGATCGATGGGTGCACCGGGGTGCTCGGAGCAGCCGGAGGCGTTGCGCGGGCGGGACAGTTCGCGGGCCACGATGAAGGCGCGGTGCAGGTCGTCGGCCATCATCACGAAGTCCTCGGGGGGCGAGGAGAGGCTCAGGTGGAAGCGCCGGTCCTCGACCGCGCGCAGGCAGGCGCGCAGCGCCTCCAGCGTGTACGGGGGGTCGGGCACGGGGTAGCCCAGCCGGCGCTGCTCCCCGGCGGGCGGGCCGGCGGCGGCCGCGCGGGCGCCCTGGGCGCGCAGGCCGAGGCGGCGCCGGTCGTTGCAGATGAGGCAGCGGCCCCAGCCGTCGGGCGCCTCGGGGTCGAGGGCGCCGTTGGGGTGCTCCGGGCAGCCGGTGTAGCTCTTGGCGGGGGCGAGCCCGGCGGAGGTCTGGAAGGCCGTGTAGAGGGCGTCGGCGACGCCTTCGTACTCGGTGGGGTGGGAGCCCTCGTAGAGCTCCTTGAGGTGGTCGCCGAGGCTGCCCACGGCGGACTGCAGCTCCTTGAGGGCGTACGGCCGCCCGGTCGGGACGGAGTACCCCCTGCTGCCGTGCTGCTGCTCCTGCGGACGTCGGCTCATACCCACGAGCGTGCCACGAAGCACCGACATCCCGGGAACCCCGCAGCCCAGGGGCCTGGGCGGCCCGGGCCCCGGTCGCGGGTACGCCGCCGGCCGGGCCCCTGTGCGGGGGGCCCGGCCGGCGGCGTGCGGGGCCGCGGGCGCTCCCCGGGGACGGCCGGGGAGCGGTGCGCGGCGTGGGGCGGCGGAGCCTAGAAGGCGGCTTCGTCGAGCTCCATCAGGGTGTTGTCCACGGTCTCGGCGAGCGCGCGGGCGACCGAGACGCCGGGCAGGATCTGGGAGGCGAAGAACTTCGCCGCCGCGATCTTGCCGGTGTAGAACGGGACGTCCTTCGGGGAGGCGGTCGGCAGCTTCTCGGCGGCCACGGCCGCGCCCTTGAGGAGCAGGTAGCCGACGACCACGTCACCGGAGGCCATGAGCAGGCGGGTGGTGTTCTGGCCGACCTTGTAGATGTTCTTGACGTCCTCGCCGGTGGCGGTGAGGTCGACGATCATCTGGCCGACGATGGCCTCCAGGTCGACGGCGGCCTTGGCGAGCGCGTCGCGGGCCGGGGCGAGGTCCTCGCCGCCGACGGCCTCGGCGAGGAACTTCTTGATCGTCTCGGAGAGGACGTTCAGCGAGGCGCCCTGGTCGCGGACGATCTTCCGGAAGAAGAAGTCCTGGCCCTGGATGGCCGTGGTGCCCTCGTAGAGGGTGTCGATCTTGGCGTCGCGGATGTACTGCTCGATCGGGTATTCCTGCAGGTAGCCGGAGCCGCCGAAGGTCTGCAGGGACTGGGCGAGCTGCTCGTAGGACTTCTCCGAGCCGTAGCCCTTCACGATCGGCAGGAGCAGGTCGTTCAGGCCGATGAGCGAGGAGGCGTCCTCGCCGGCGGCCTGCTTGACCTGGATCTCGTCCTGGACGGAGGCGGTGTACAGGACCAGGGCGCGCATGCCCTCGGCGTACGCCTTCTGCGTCATCAGCGCGCGGCGCACGTCGGGGTGGTGCGTGATGGTGACCTTGGGGGCGGTCTTGTCCATGAAGTTGGCCAGATCCGGACCCTGCACGCGCTCCTTGGCGTACTCCAGCGCGTTGAGGTAGCCGGTGGAGAGGGCGGCGATGGCCTTCGTGCCGACCATCATCCGGGCGAACTCGATGATCATGAACATCTGGCGGATGCCGTCGTGCTTGTCACCGATCAGCCAGCCCTTGGCGGGGTGCTGGTCGCCGAAGGTCATCTCGCAGGTGTTGGAGGCCTTGAGGCCCATCTTGTGCTCGACGTTCGTCGCGTAGACGCCGTTGCGCTCGCCCAGCTCGCCGGTCTCCCAGTCGAAGTGGAACTTCGGGACGAGGAAGAGGGACAGGCCCTTGGTGCCCGGGCCGTGGCCCTCGGGGCGCGCGAGGACGTAGTGGAGGATGTTCTCCTCCATGTCGTGCTCACCGGAGGTGATGAAGCGCTTCACGCCCTCGATGTGCCAGGAGCCGTCGTCCTGCTGGACGGCCTTGGTGCGGCCGGCGCCCACGTCCGAGCCGGCGTCCGGCTCGGTCAGGACCATGGTCGAGCCCCAGCGCTTCTCGACGGCGATCTCGGCGACCTTCTTCTGCGCCTCGTTGCCCTCCTCGAAGAGGATGCCGGCGAACGCCGGGCCCGAGGAGTACATCCAGACGGCCGGGTTCGCGCCCAGGATCGTCTCGGCGAACGCCCAGATGAGCGAGCGGGGCGAGGTGGTGCCGCCGATCTCCTCGGGCAGGCCCAGGCGCCAGTACTCCGAGTCCATGAAGGCCTTGTAGCTCTTCTTGAAGGACGCCGGGACGGGCGCGGTGTTCGTGGTCGGGTCGAAGACCGGCGGGTTGCGGTCGGCGTCCTCGAAGGAGGCGGCCAGCTCGTTCTCGGAGAGCTTGGTCATCTCGCTGAGGATCGTCTTGGCGGTCTCGGTGTCCATCTCGCCGAACGGTCCGGTGCCGTACAGCTTGTCGCGTCCGAGCACCTCGAAGAGGTTGAACTCGATGTCGCGGAGATTCGACTTGTAGTGCCCCATGGCGACGGCTCCGTTAAGGCTCGGTGAGACGGGTTCTGATGCATACCATTCGGTAACGTAATGATGCTACCCGCCGGTAATAAGAGCAACCCTTCCGTCCCGACTGTGACCAGGCTCAAGTCCGGGACCGAGCTCGCACCAGACGGTCTTGGTCCCCGGCCCCTGCTCGACCCCCCAGCGCAGGGCGAGCGCGTCGAGCAGGGCGAGCCCGCGCCCGGACTCCTCGTTTCCTCCCGCGTGCCGCAGTACGGGCCATGCGCGCGGGTCGGGATCGGTGAGCTCGACCCGCGTACGGGTTGCCCTTCCGGTGACGCGCAGGGTGACGGGCGTGCCCTCGCCGATGTGGGTGAGGGCGTTGGTGAGCAGCTCGCTCACACAGAGCTCGGCGTCCCGGGAAGCGCCGCCGGGGCCGAGGTGCTCGCGCACGGCGCGGCGGGCCAGGGGGACGGCGCCGGGGGTGGCGAGCAGCCGGATCGTGAGGGTGTTCACCGCTCACCGGCCAGGGCGGCGACCAGTCGCCGGGCGGTGACGAGGTTGCAGTTGCCGAGGGCGATGAGGGGCGGGGACGCGTAGCGCCCGGAGTAGGAGAGGAGGTGGAGGTCGAGGGAGGGGAGCGTGATCCCGTGCGCGGAGAGGGCGGTGCGGAGTTCCATGAGGCACTCGATGGCCTCTTGGTCGTGGGGGTGGTGGCTCATGGCGGATTCCTTCGCAGCGGGGAGTGACGAACCGATCACAGGCTGACTCGGGTCGGCGTAGCGTGGGAAGGGTTTCCAAGTCCACGGTGCGAAGTGTGGAAAGGCGGGCTCTGACGATGGCCGCGAGCAAGGACATTGACGGCTCGGCGAGCGTGCCGGCGTTCTACGGTAAGGAGTTGCGCTGGAAGCGGGAGACGGCCGGCCTCACGCTCCAGCAGACCGTGGCAGGCAGCTTCTACGGCGTCAGCTACCTGAGCGAGATCGAGCGCGGCCACCGACGGATGCCGGAGGACCTGGCGAGGCACGTCGACAAGGTTCTGGAGACGGACGGGTTCTTCGCGCGAGGCTGTGAGGACGTACGCAATGCGCGGAAGAGCCTGGTCGCGCCGTACTTTCAGGATGCCTTCGAATTGGAGACGGGAGCGCAGGACATCCAGGAGTGGAGCCCGATGCTCCTCCCGGGACCTCTCCAAGTGGAACCCTACATTCGGGAGATCATCCACACCTTCAATCCCGCGGACGACGAGGCCGAGGTCGCAAGGAAGGTCGCCTTGCGGCGTAGCCGCACGTGGGTGTTCGAGGAGGGGCCGGCGTCGTGGGTCGTCCTGCACGAGTCGATCCTTCGGAATCCGATCGTCCCGGACCAGATCATGGCGGAACAACTGGAGCACATCGCCGCCGTTGCGCGGCGCCGCCACTACGTTCCACAGATCCTTCCGTGGAATGCCGGAGCGCACCCCTTCATGATGGGATCGACCTTGCTCATGACGTTCGGTGCTGCCCCACCGGTCATGTACACGGAGGGCATGTACAGCGGCCAGCTCATCGACGATCCGGGCATCGTGGAGCAGTACCAACAGGCGTACAACCGCCTCCGGGCGGCAGCGTTGCCGCCCAAGATGTCTCTGAAGATGATCGAAGACGCTGCAGAGGACTTCGCAAATGGCAACCATGCACGACGGCTTGAGGGCCGCCAGGTGGCGCACGAGCAGCTACAGCACCGCCACGGAGGGGCTCTGCGTCGAGGTCGCTGACGGAATCCCCGGCCTCGTCCCCGTTCGGGACTCCAAGGTCCAGGACGGGCCCGTCCTCGTGCTCTCGGCCACCGCGTGGACCGGCTTCGTTACGGGGCTGAAGTCCCACTGACCGGAACTCGTCGTCCCGGGGGCCAGCCGTCTCGGTAGGCTTCGCCTCATGTACGGCTACGACCAGAATCCGGGCGC
Source organism: Streptomyces sp. ISL-66 (assembly GCF_018614135.1). Lineage (GTDB taxonomy): Bacteria > Actinomycetota > Actinomycetes > Streptomycetales > Streptomycetaceae > Streptomyces. The sequence continues at coordinate 46,530 of NZ_JAGGOW010000039.1, read as the reverse complement.
CCAGCAGCAGTACGCCCCGCAGCAGCCCCAGCAGGGCTACGCGCAGCAGCCGCCGCTGTACCCCGAGCCGTCCCCACCCTCCCTCGCGGACGCGGTGCGCGCCTTCACGACCGGGTCGCTGTCCGCCGAGGACTTCCAGCAGATCTTCGCCAACTCCAAGGTCTACTGCCCGCGCGGCGAGACCCCGGGCTTCCTGGCGCTGCACAACACGCAGCAGCCGGTCATCCCCATGTTCACCACGCTCAAGGAGCTCCGCCGGTACGCCGGCAAGGAGTCCAAGTACTTCGTGATCACCGGCGCCGAGGTGATCGACCTGCTGCCCACCGGGTACGGCTTCGTCCTCGACATGGAGGGCGACCACCGGATGGTCTTCGACGCGAAGGCCGTCGAGCAGATGGTCGACTACGCGATGCGCCGCATGTACGGCTAGGGCTGGACGCCGTACGGGGGCCGAAGGCCGACGCCTGACGGGGGGCGCGCGATGCTGAGGGTGCACTTCACCACCGAGGACCTGCTCAACGTCACTTTCGCGAGCGAGCCGCTCCCGATGGTGGAGCTGGCGATGGCGCTGGTCGCCTGGCAGCGCCGGGATGAGCAGGCGGTTTTCGGCCGCTGGCGCAGCCGCGTAGGTCAGGAATTACCGGGCCGGATCCGGCCGCTGCTGGACCTGCTGCGGCCCGACGGAGACAACCCGCAGTTCGTCGAGCCGTACTCGCGCACCGTGGAAGAGGGGCTGGCAGCCGTACGGGAGGCCGGTCCGCTGCTCAGCGTCGACCAGCTGGACCGCATCATCGCGCGGGCCCCCGGCCCGGGCTCGTGGCTGCGCGCGCTGTGGGGCCAGGACCGCGAGGCGTGGGAGCAGCTCGGCGGCGCGCTCAGGTCCGCGTACGAGGTGGTCATCGCCCCGCACTGGCCGCGGATCCGGCAGTCCTTCCAGGCGGACGTGGCCTGGCGGACCCGGCTGCTGGCCGCCCACGGGATCAAGGCCTGTCTGGCCAGTACGCATCCGCGGGCCGACTGGGCGGGCTCGGTCTTCCAGGTCGGGCTGCCGCCCGACTACGCGGCCACTCTCGGCGGCCGGGGGCTGCTGCTGATGCCCTCGCCGTTCTGGACGGGGCGGCCGTTGCTGGCCGAGGGCCCGGAGGGGCCCGACGGCAGGCGCCTGCTGATGTACCCGGCGCTGACTCCGCTGCCGCTGATCGGACCGGGCCCGGCGGAGGGCGCGCTGGACGCGCTGCTGGGCCGCACCCGGGCGGCGGTGCTCCAGCTGCTGATTCAGCAGCGCACCACGTCCGAGCTGGCCCGTGACCTCGACATCAGCCTCCCCTCGGTCTCCGAGCACACCCGCACCCTGCGCGCGGCGGGCCTGATCACCACCCGGCGCGACGGCAAGGCGGTCCTCCACTCGGCGACGGGCCTGGGCGTGGACCTGCTGCACAGCGGCGGCTGACCTTTCGGCGGTGCCCGAAAGGATCGCGGCGGCGGCCGTGGCCCCGGAGTATCTGTGCTGCGGGGACGCCACGGGGGAGCCCCCGCCCCACATCCGAGGAGGCAGGAAATGACACGTACGACGATCCGGAGCAAGGCCGCCGCCCTGGCGGCGGTCGGCATGCTGGCGCTGGGCACGGGGGTCCTGGCGGCAGCACCGGCGCAAGCCGCCGGGTGCGGTGTGAGCGGGGGACGGCTCTACTGCGGCAACACGCCGAATGTCGACATGCACCGGTGGTCGAGCTTCAACGCCCCGTGGGTGAACACGCTCAAGTCCAACCCGAGCGTGTTCGACTGCTGGTCGACGGGGGACTACCACGACGGTGGCAACACCACCTGGTACGGCGCGTACGGCGACGTGAACGGCAACTTCGGAATGGTCCCGGCCTCCGTGGTCTACACGTCGTCGGCCTTCGACGCCAACCCCGGTGCGTACGGCCTGCGGCACTGCTGAGGGTGAAGATGGGGGCTGTTCACGCGTGCGGCCCCCATCGCCACCCCGGCCCGGAGGTCAGCGCAGCTCTCCGAGCATGCGGGCGGCGCGCAGCGCGAGCCATACCTCGGTGAGGTCGCCCGTCGACGACAGGTTTCTGCCGCTCAGCGCGGCGAACCGGCGCAGCCGGTAGAGCAGCGTGTTGGGGTGGATGTGCAGCACCCGCGCGGCCTCCTCCGTGCACCGGTCGCGCTCCAGCCAGGTCAGGGTGGAGACCACCAGCGACGCTTCGTGCTCGGTGTCGTACCGCATGGCCGCGCCGAGCACGTGCCGCATGAGTCCGCGCAGTACGGAGGGGTCCTCGTGCAGCCATCGGTCCGTCATGCCGTCACTGAACACGACCACCGACTGCCCCGAGGCGCCCGCGCGGGTGAGCGCCAGATGTGCCTCGCGGCGGGGCACGCTCAGCGGGGCGCCGGGGGCGAAGGGGCGGGAGACCCCGGCGCGGGTACGGGGTATCGCGGCCAGGGCGGTGAGTCCCGCCGGGGAGTCGGGGATCAGCGCGTACAGCTCCTGGTGCTGGCGCAGTACGAGGTAGGGGACGGCGGCCTCGTCGAGGGCGTTCACCGCTGCCGCGTCGTCCAGTGGGCCGTCCGCACCGTCGAGTACCGCGATGAGGACGGAGGTGTCGGCGGCGAACCCGGCACGGGCGAGGTGGCGGCGGGCGGTGTCCCGGTCCAGGGCGTCCCGTAGGAGTTCGGCGAGCGTCTCCGCTCCCTGGCGGCGCAGTGTCTCGCGCTCGTGGCGCACGATGGTCACCTGGAGGGCCATGACGGTGGCGATGTGCTGGACGACGGCGAGGCCGGCGGGTTGCGCGCCCTTCCGCTCCAGGGCCAGCAGGTACCCGGCGACGCCACCGGGCGCCGGCACCGGGAGAACGTAGCCGCCGGGGACCGTCGGGGGAGGGTCTGCCGAGGACGGCAGCAATGCCGCGTGCCGGGCGTCGGGGACAGGGACGTCGGGCAGCAGGGAACCGCCGTGCGGGGTGGCCAGGAACAGCGAGTAGCCGGAGAGGCGTTCCAGCCGGCGGACGAGTTCCGCAGTGGTGAGATCCTCGACGGCGAGCCAGCGCAGCGCGCCGAAGATCTGCAGCTGCGCGCCGAGCCGCTTGCGGGCATCCGCCTGCACGGCGGCCGCGACCTCCTGCGCCACCGCTATGAACGGCACCTGGAGGGGCAGCTCCAGGACGGGCACCCCGCGTTGCTCCGCCGCGGCGAGGAATGCCGGGCGCAACGGGGGCACATGCAGATGGGCGGAGAGCGCGAGCGCCGCCACTCCCGCCTCGTCGAGCCGTTCGACGTAGTCGCGCTGTCTGGCGGCCGTCCGGGGTATCGCGATCCCCGTCGTCATGATCAGCTCCGAGCCGAGGAGCCACGGGGTCGGGTCCTCCAGCTCGCTCACGTGCGCCCAGGCCACCGGCCGCCCGAGACCCTCCTCGCCCGCCAGGACGCGCAGTTGCAGGGCGGGGACGCGAACCAGGTCCTCGACGCGCAGGGCTGCTGAGATGCCGGTCACATGGCACATCGTGCTTTAGAGCGCCGCACAAAGAAAGCCCTCGTCTTCGTTTCCCCCACAATTGCCGCTTGCCGTGAGCGGGCCACACACTCTGGGCTCCCCCGTACACACCGGACCGAAGCGGCCCGGTCCCACTCCCGGGAGAGTCCCATGGCATTCACAAGCCGTTCGCCCTCGCTCACCGAACACAGCGGTGGTGCGAGCGCGATCGAAAGCCATTCGATCGAGCACATCCCCTTCGCCGAGCGGCACGGCAAGCTCTGGCAGCAAGGCCCGTTCTGGTTTCTCGGCAACTTCCAGCCGTTCACCCTGGCCATCGGCTTCATCGGTCCGGCGCTCGGGCTCTCACTCGGCTGGACGGTTCTGGCGAGCGCGCTGGGTCTGGTCCTGGGCACCTTCTTCATGGCCTTCCACGCCAGCCAGGGCCCTCAGCTCGGGCTGCCGCAAATGATCCAGTCCCGGGCCCAGTTCGGGTACCGCGGTGTCATCGTGACGCTGGGGGCGACGCTGTTCACGTTCGTCGGCTTCAACGTCGTCGACACGATCATCATCGACGGCGGCCTGGAATCCGTCTTCGGCTGGAACGCCACCGCCGTCGGGATCGGCATCGCGATCATCTCGGTCGTTCTGGCGATCTACGGGCACGACTGGCTGCACCGGGCGTTCCGGGTGCTGTTCTGGCTGTCCGCCCCCTGCTGGCTCGTGCTCACGGCGGGCATCCTCACCGGCCGGGTCACCGGCCCGGCGGAGGCCGCCCCGCAGGCCGCCGGCGCCGGATTCACGATGGTCGCCTTCATGGTGCAGTTCACCGCGACGGCCAGCTACAACATCACCTACGCCCCTTACGTCTCCGACTATTCGCGCTATCTGCCCCGCTCGACCCGCACGTCCCACATCGTCGGCTCGGTGTTCTGGGGAGCCGTCGGTTCGCCGTTGTGGCTGATCCCGATCGGCGCGTGGATGGCCGTCACCCTCGGGGTCAGCGACCCGCTGGCGGGAATCCGCGACGCGGGCGACCAGGTGGTGGGGGGACTCGGCAGCGTCTTGACCATCCTGTCGGTGCTGGCTCTGGTGGCCACCATGGGACTCAACGCCTACAGCGGGGCGCTGACGGTGCTCACCGGCATCGACTCCGTCCGTCCGATGAGGCCGGGCAGGTCGTCCAGGATCCTGACGATCAGTGGGCTCGGCGTCGTGTGGTGCGTGCTGGGGACCGTCGTGATCAGCGACTTCTCCACGGCGCTCAGCAACGCCCTGCTCCTCATGCTCTATCTGCTGGTTCCATGGACGGCGGTCAACCTCGTCGACTACTTCTATGTGCGGCGCGGCCACTACGCCATCACCCACCTGTTCCGGCCGGACGGGATCTATGGCGCTTGGGCGTGGCGCGGTCTGGTGTCGTACGTGGCCGGGCTGGTCCTGATGACGCCTTTCATGGTGCTGAGCTTCTTCACCGGGCCCGTGGCCAAGGCGCTGGGCGGGGTGGACGTGGCGTTCCTGGCCGGGCTCGCCGTTTCCGGCGGCCTGTACTACGTACTCACCCGGGGGCTCGACGTGGCCGCCGAGGGGCCGGCGGTGGCCGCCAGCGAGCGGGAACTGGCGGGCGGGGCACTGACGGTGTCCGCGCAGGGAGGCGAGCCGTCCGGCGAGCGGCCCGGCTTCCAGCCGGACTTCGGCGGCCGGACCGCTGTGGGCGAACTGCCGGCAGTGGACGGGCTCCCCACGGGGGACCGATGAGCGCGGACGCCGCTGTGGACGCCGCCGCGCTCGCGCTCGCCCAGGTCCGCGCGGCCGCGGCCGAACTGATCGCGGCCTTCGCCGCCCATGACACGGCCCGCTACTTCGCGGCGTTCGGCCCGGACGCCACCTTCGTCTTCCACACCGAGCCACGCTTCCTGGCCACGCGCGCCGCGTACGAGGCCCGGTGGCGCTCCTGGGAAGCCGACGGCTTCCGGGTTCTGGGCTGCCGTACGCGTGACACCGAGGTGCGGATGGTCGGCGAGGGGGTCGCGGTGCTGACCCATCGGGTGAGTACCCGCCTCGCGACGAAGGACATCCCCGAGGGCCAGGAACTCCGGGAACGGGAGACCGTCGTCTTCCGCCGGGCCCCGGACGACCGCTGGCTCGTCGTCCACGAGCACCTCTCGCCCGAGCCGTGACCAGCGCCGGCGCCGGCCCCCGGCGCCAGCCCCCAGGACCAGCCCCCAGCACCAGCGAGTACCCACTCGAAAGTCCTCCATCGAAGGGAAACCCATGAGCCGCACCGTACGCCCTGTACGCCCTGTACGCCCTGTACGACCCGGACGCCCGGCACGAACGTGGATCGCCGTGGCCGCCCTGGCAGTTGGAGCAATGCTGGCCACCGTCCCCGGCGCGGCTTCGGCGGCGGGCGGCCCCACCGACGTGCTGCCGAGCCTGAAGCCGCTCCAGCAGGATCTCGCGGACAATGACCTCGTCCGGGAGCCCGTGACCGGCATCACCTGGCTCCGCTTCACCGGCTCACCCGGAAACTACGGCGCCGGCGAGCTCCACGTCATCGGACGGCGCACCCAGGCCGAGGCGGCGGCAGCCACCCCCGGCCACAACGTGATGCCCGCGTACCAGCAGATCACGCGCTCGGACGGCACGTCCTACGAGGTCCTGATCGGCGACATGACCTATCACGACGAGCACAAGCACTTCCACATGAACGGCATCTCCCGCTACCGGCTGACCAATGCGAGCGGCACGGTGGTGAAGGAATCGCCGAAGGTCGCCTTCTGCCTCGTGGACCTCAAGGCGGCCGACTCGACACTGCCTGGTTTCAAGGTGAACCCCACCTACTCCTCCTGCTCGCACAACGCGAACGCCACGACTCTCACGATGGGCATCTCCGTCGGCTGGGCCGATGTGTACGCCAAGGATCTGGTCGGCCAGTCGTTCGACGTCAGCGATCTGATGAACCTGCCTGCGCAGCAGTACACGCTGGAGATGACGACCAACCCGCTGGGCATCCTGCACGAGGCCAACCCGGCCGCCCCGCAGTCCACGTCCGTGCAGGTGACGATCGGACAGGGAGTACCGGTCGGCGTCGGCGGGCCGCGACCGGGCGCCTGACGGGGCCGGCCGCGCACACCTCTGCGCGGTCGACTCAGGAAAGCTCGCCGTCGGACACCACGGCCGGCCCCGGTACTCCGGGGCCGGCCGCCGTGCTCTAGGTGTTCTCCCTCGTTGCCGGCACAGGCTGTCCCAGCCCTTCGCCGAGGCGGCGCCGGCGAAGCGCACCTCCCGCTGCGCGTTGCCCCGGGAATGACTTCCGGGCTCCTTCTGTTCTGTCCGGTGTGGCAGAAAGTTCGAGTTTCAACTAAACTCGACGCCAGAAGGAGGTTCCGACCATGCCTGCAGTGACTGTGGAGAACCCGTTGACGCTCCCGCGCGTCGCGGAGCCCGCCCAGGAGACGACGACCGCCCGCAAGGTGCTGGCCGTCACGACCGCCCCGGGTGGCTTCGAGGGCGAGGGATTCCCGGTACGTCGCGCGTTCTCCGGGATCAACTACCAGTACCTCGACCCGTTCATCATGATGGACCAGATGGGCGAGGTGGAGTACGCGCCGGGCGAGCCCAAGGGCACCCCCTGGCACCCGCACCGCGGCTTCGAGACCGTCACGTACTTGATCGACGGAACCTTCGTCCACCAGGACAGCAACGGCGGCGGCGGAATCATCAACGGCGGCGACACGCAGTGGATGACCGCCGGAGCGGGCCTCCTGCACATCGAGGCCCCGCCGGAGTCGCTCGTCGTGTCCGGCGGGCTCTTCCACGGCCTCCAGCTGTGGGTGAACCTCCCCGCCTCCGACAAGATGATGCCCCCGCGCTACCAGGACATCGGCGGCGGCCAGGTCCAGCTGCTGACCTCCCCCGACGGCGGCTCCCTGCTCCGCGTGATCGCGGGCGAGCTGGACGGCCAGCAGGGCCCCGGCATCACCCACACCCCGATCACGATGATCCACGCGACGGTTGCCCCCGGTGCGCAGCTCACCCTGCCGTGGCGCGAGGACTTCAACGCCCTCGCGTACGTCATGGCCGGGCGCGGCACGGTCGGCGAGGACCGGCGTCCCGTCCACACCGGGCAGACGGCCGTCTTCGGCGAAGGCGGTTCGCTGACCCTGCGCGCGGACGAGGGCCAGGACTCCAACGCCCCGGCCCTGGAGATCGTCCTCCTCGGCGGACGGCCGATCCGCGAACCGATGGCGCACTACGGGCCGTTCGTCATGAACAGCAAGCAGGAACTGCAGCAGGCCTTCGACGACTTCCAGGCAGGCCGCCTGGGCCGCATCCCCACCACGGCCCGCACCGGCCTCGGCCACCGCGGCACGGGCGAGGCGTCGCAGGACTGACGGGATCGGACGGCTGACCGGCCCGGACGGGCTCCCCACGGGGAGCCCGTCCCGCTACGCGGGGCCGACGGTAGGGCGCCGGAGGGGCCGTGCGATACGGGCGTGCGGCAGGCACGGCGGAACGCCTCGGTGGGGGCGACGGTCGGGGAGACGACAAGTACGGGTGCTTTGAGCGACCGCTAAGCGGGTTGCCCGGGCTCCGCGGGGTCGTTCGTGTACCGGGCCCGGAGCTCCGCGAGCACGCCGAAGGCCGCCGCCGTCAGGGGGACGGCGAGGAGCATGCCGAGGATTCCGGCGACGCTCGCGCCGGCCGTGATGGCCAGCATCACCACCGCCGGGTGCATCTGCACCGTGCGGCTCTGCACCAGGGGTTGGAGCACGTACCCCTCGATCATCTGGACCGCCAGCACCAGGCCCAGCGCCCACAGGCCGATCACCCAGCCCCGGTCGGCGAGGGCGACGAGGACGGCCACGGCGCCCGAGAGGAAGGCGCCGAGGTAGGGGATGTAGGCGGTCACGAACACCAGGGCGGCCAGGCCGACGGCGCCCGGAACGTCCAGGACCAGCAGACCCGCGCCGATCAGCACGGCGTCGACCAGGGCGACGAAGGTGGTCCCGCGCATGAAGCCCTCGACGGCCTCGTAGGCGCGTCGCCCCATCGCCTCCATCAGGTCGCCCGAGCGGCTCGGCACGAGTGAGCGCAGCGTTCCCACGGCCCGGTCGGAGTCGCGCAGGAAGAAGAAGATCAGGACCAGCGCCAGCAGGGCCGTCGCGATCATCGCCGCGACCGCGCTGAGCCCGGTGACCACGCCCGAGGCGGCCGTGCCGCCGAATTTCGCGAGCAGGTCCTTGGAGTTCTCGGCGACGTCCTCGACCGACGTCCCGAGCGCCCCGAAGTGCTCCGCGAGGCTCTTGCCGGCCCGTCGCAGGGCGTCGACGATCTCGTCGCCCGTCTCGATGAGCGCGAGGACGACGACGTACGAGGCCCCGCCGACGACGGCGACCACGGCGAGGCAGGTCAGGGCCGCGGCGAGGGAGCGGTTGACCCTCATGCCGACCAGCCGCCGGTGCAAGGGCCCGAGCAGGGCCGTGCCGAGCACGGCGAGCAGGACGGGCGTGACGACCGTCCTGAAGACGGCGCACAGCCACACGACGAGGGCCAGCACGGCGGTCACGAGGAGGACGACGACGCACCACGCGGCGAGTCGTCGCACGGGCTCGGGCAGCGGGGAAGTCGGCACGGCTGTATCCAAGCACGGCGGGGTCCGCCGCCCGGGGGGTCAGTCCAGCGGGTCGGATCCGGGTTTGGAACGCTCGTCCAGTTCGAACCAGATCGACTTGCCCTCGCCGCGGGGGTCCACCCCCCAGTTGTCGGCCAGCATCTCCATCAGCAGCACACCGCGCCCGCTCGACGCCATCTCCCCGGGGTGCCGTTTGTGCGGCAGCTCGTCGCTGGCGTCCGCGACCTCGACGCGCAGCCGCCGCGTGCCCAGCTCGCCGACCGCCTGCGCCATCAGCAGCGCGTCCCCGTCCGTGTGGACCAGCACGTTCGTCACCATCTCGGAGACCATCAGCACCGCCGAGTCCACCTGCTCCGCGTCCGCCCAGTCGTGCAGCAGCTCCCGGATCTGCTGGCGCACCCCCGCGACGCGCTCCGGCTCCGCCTGCGCGACCGTCAGCATGGTGCGCCGGGCCGGGCGCGACGGGTGCAGCGGCGGGGCCTCGCAGCCGCAGCCCCCGCCCTCGCGGCACAGCAGGAGGACGGCTATGTCGTCCTCGCGCCGGTCCGCCAGCGGGCCCGTGGTGTGGTGCGAGGACGGGCCGTGCACCGCCTGGACCAGCAGGTCGGCCAGCTTTTCGAGGTGGCGGGGCTCCAGGTCCTCGGGGTCGTGGATGTCCGACTCCAGGATCGCCCGCAGCCGCGCCCAGCCCGTGTCGAGGTCGTGCCCGCCCGTCTCGATGAGCCCGTCGGTGCACAGCATCATCGTCTCGCCCGGTTCCAGGGTGAAACTCGTCGTCGGGTAGTCGGTGTCCGGCACGATGCCGAGCGGCAGCCCGCCGGCGGTCGGCCGCATCAGGACCGTGCCGTCCGCCATCCGGATCGCCGGGTCGGGGTGCCCGGCTCGGGCCACCTCCAGCAGGCCGGTCCGCGGGTCGCACTCCACGTACAGGCAGGTGGCGAAGCGCGGGCTCTGGAAGTCGGTGTCGGTCGAGTACGCCGTGTCGTCGGGGCTCTCCTGCGCCGAGCACAGCCCCGCCAGGAAGCGGGAGGCGCGCGAGAGCACCGCGTCGGGCCGGTGGCCTTCGGAGGCGTACGCGCGCACCGCGATCCGCAGCTGGCCCATCAGCCCCGCCGCCCGCACGTCATGGCCCTGCACGTCGCCGATGACCAGCGCGAACCGTCCCGACGGCAGCGGGATCATGTCGTACCAGTCGCCGCCGACCTGGAGCCCGCCGCCCGTCGGCACGTAGCGCGCGGCGATCTTCATGCCCGGGATCTCGGGACCGAGCTGGGGCATCATCGACCGCTGCAGGCCGGTGGTGAGTTCCCGCTCGGATTCGGCCACACCGGCGCGCTGGAGCGCCTGCGCGAGCATCCGGGCCACGGTGGTCAGGACGGAACGCTCGTCCGGGGAGAAGGACACCCGGTGCTTGAACGCGGCCATCCAGGCGCCCATGGTCCGTCCGGCCACGATCAGCGGCAGGAAGGCCCAGGAGGTCCGGCCGAAGCGCTGGGCGAGCGGCCAGGTGGCCGGGAAGCGCCGTTTGTAGTCCTCTGGGCTGGGGAGGTAGATCGCGCGCCCGGTCCGGACCACCTCGGCGGCCGGATAGTCGGTCTCCAGCGGCATCTCCGCGAAGGGGCCCTCGTCCCCGGGATCGTGCCCGTGGTGCCCGATGATCGACAGCCGGTCGCCGGACACGCCGAAGACGGCCAGCCCGTCGGGGATGAAGCCGGGCATGGAGAGCGATGCCGCCACCCGCAGGACCTCGGCGGTGGAGCGGGCCTCGGCCAGCGCCCGCCCCGCGTCCAGCAGGAACGCCTCGCGCGAGCGGCGCCAGTCGCCGGTGATCGGGGTGTGCGCGGCCGTGGTGCCGGGCTGGGCCTCGGCGATCTCCTGGATGGTGCCGATCAGCTCGTAGTCGACGCGGCCCTGCGCCGTCCGGTGCTCCACGGGCTTCGAGCGGCTCCGTACGATGCGCAGCACGCGCCCGTCCTCGTCCATGATCCGCAGCCGGGCCTCGGCGAGGGTGCCCTCGGCGACCGCGAGGTTCACGATGCCGTTGATCTCGTTCCAGTCGACCGGGTGGAAGCGGGAGCGTACGGCGACCTCGGGCAGGTCCACGGGCTCGGCGGGCAGCCCGAGCAGCCGGGCGGCCTCGCCGTCGAGGGTGACCGTCCCGGAGGCGTTGTCCCATCGCCACAAGCCGGTCGCGATGGCGGCCAGGACGTCCTCGGTGCGCACCCGGTCATCTTTACAGGTCATACGCCTGACGTGCCTGTTCACCGCTCCTCTCAGGGATCCTCTTCGGACTCCTCTCCGGGCTCCTCTCCGGGCGCGCCCGCACGGCACCCGGCCCGGACGGTAACCTGGGGACGGTTGAATCCACCCTGGTATCACGTAGAACTGGATGACTGATGCATCGGTACAGGTCCCACACGTGCGGCGAGCTCCGTGCCTCCGACGTCGCTTCCGACGTCCGGCTGAGCGGCTGGCTGCACAACCGTCGAGACCTGGGCGGCATCCTCTTCATCGATCTGCGTGACCACTACGGCATCACGCAGCTCGTGGCCCGTCCCGGCACCGCCGCGAACGAGGCGCTGAGCAGCGTCACCAAGGAGACCGTCGTCCGCATCGACGGCAAGGTCGTCTCCCGCGGCGCCGACAACGTCAACCCCGAGCTCGCCACCGGCGACATCGAGGTCGAGGTCTCCGCGGTCGAGGTGCTCGGCGCGGCCGCCCCGCTGCCCTTCACGATCAACACCGACGACGGTGTGAACGAGGAGCGGCGCCTGGAGTACCGCTTCCTCGACCTGCGCCGCGAGCGCATGCACCGCAACATCATGCTGCGCTCGGCCGTCATCGCCTCCATCCGCTCCAAGATGGTGGCCCTCGGCTTCAACGAGATGGCGACCCCGATCCTCACCGCGACCTCCCCCGAGGGCGCCCGTGACTTCGTCGTCCCGTCCCGCCTGAACCCGGGCAAGTTCTACGCCCTGCCGCAGGCGCCGCAGCAGTTCAAGCAGCTGCTGATGATCTCCGGCTTCGACCGGTACTTCCAGATCGCGCCCTGCTTCCGCGACGAGGACGCCCGCGCCGACCGTTCGCCGGGCGAGTTCTACCAGCTCGACGTGGAGATGTCCTTCGTCGAGCAGGAGGACGTCTTCCAGCCCATCGAGCGGCTGATGACGGAGATCTTCACCGAGTTCGGCAAGGGCCGCGAGGTCACCTCCCCCTTCCCGCGGATCCCGTTCCGCGAGTCGATGCTGAAGTACGGCAACGACAAGCCCGACCTGCGCTCCAAGCTGGAGCTCGTCGACATCACCGACGTGTTCGAGGGCTCGGAGTTCAAGGCGTTCGCCGGCAAGCACGTGCGCGCGCTGGCCGTCCCGGACACCGCCGGCCAGCCGCGCAAGTTCTTCGACGGTCTCGGCGAGTACGCGATCTCGCTGGGCGCCAAGGGCCTGGCCTGGGTCCGCGTGGGCGAGGACGGCGGGCTGACCGGCCCGATCGCCAAGTTCCTCACCGAGGAGAACGTCAAGGTCCTCACCGAGCGCCTGGGCCTGGCCGCCGGTCACGCCGTGTTCTTCGGCGCGGGCGAGTTCGGCGAGGTCTCCAAGATCATGGCGGGCGTGCGCGTCGAGGCCGCCAAGCGCGCCGGCCAGTTCGAGGAGAACGTCTTCCGGTTCTGCTGGATCGTCGACTTCCCGATGTACGAGGCGGACGAGGAGACCGGCAAGATCGACTTCTCGCACAACCCCTTCTCCATGCCGCAGGGCGGCATGAAGGACCTGGAGGAGAAGGACCCGCTCGACATCCTGGCGTGGCAGTACGACATCGTCTGCAACGGCATCGAGCTGTCCTCCGGCGCCATCCGCAACCACGAGCCCGAGGTCATGCTGAAGGCCTTCGAGATCGCCGGTTACGAGGCCGAGACCGTCGAGCGCGAGTTCGCGGGCATGCTCCGCGCGTTCCGCCTCGGCGCCCCGCCGCACGGTGGCATCGCCCCGGGCGTCGACCGCATCGTGATGCTGCTGGCCGACGAGCCGAACATCCGCGAGACCATCGCCTTCCCGCTGAACGGCAACGCCCAGGACCTGATGATGGGGGCGCCCACCGTCCTGGAGGAGTCCCGCCTGCGCGAGCTGAACATCGCCCTGCGCAAGCCGGTGGAGACGAAGGCCTCCGACCGGCCCGTCTCCGACGCGGTCATCCCGGACGCCGGGTCCCCGCGGGGCTGAACCCCCTGAGACGCCGAAGGCGGCGCCCCCTCTCCTCGCGGGAGGGGGCGCCGCCTTTTGCGTGAGCTTTCGTATGTGCGTATGTGCGTATGTGCCTGCTTGTGGACGGGCCTGCTCGCGTACGCGGTGCCGGGCGGGCTCAGAACCGGTCGAGGATGCCCTTGAGGAGGGCGGCCGAGGTCAGTTCGGCCGGCGCGGGGCCGGCGTGGAAGAAGCCGGCGTTGTCGGCGTCCAGCTTGCGCAGGAAGTCGAAGGCCTTGGCCTCGGGGTCGCCGAAGGCGACGAACTGCCAGTGGATGCCGGGAGCGGTGGCGGCCGCCTCGGCCAGGGCGGCCTTGGCGGGCTGCCGGTTGTCGGGGGCGCCGTCGGTCTGGAAGACGACGAGGGCCGGGCCCGTGCCGCCGTCCTTCTGGTAGCGCTCGACGACGGCCTCCACGGCGACGTGGTAGCTGGTGCGGCCCATCCGGCCGAGCTCCGCGTGGCGGGCCTCGACCCAGTTCTCGTCGTACGCGTCGAGGGACAGGTCGGCGGTGCCGTCCAGCTCGGTGGAGAAGAACACCGTGCGGACGGTGGCCTCGTCGTCGAGGTGCGCGGCGAGGGCGAGGACGTGGTCGGCGAGGTACTGGGCGCTGCCGTCCTTGTAGAACGACCGCATCGATCCCGACCGGTCGAGGACGAGGTACACCGTGGCGCGCGCCCCGGCCTTCCCCCGGCTCCGCAGCGCCTGCCCGGCGGCCTTGTGGGCCCCGGCGAGTGCGGGAGCCTGCCGCTTGACCGCCGCGAGGGCGTGCGCGGGGCCGCCGGTGGCGGCTGCCTCGGGCTCGGGCTCCGGCTCTGTCTCGGTCTCCGGCGCGGACTCGGGCTCGGGCTCCACCTCCGCCTCGGGCTTTGCCTCGGCCTCCGGCGCGGTCTTCGGTGCGGGCTCGGCCTCGGGCTCCGGCTCTGCCTCGGCCTCCGGCGCGGTCTCCGGTGCCGACTCCGGTGCGGTCTCGGGCTCGGATCGCGGTTCGGTTGTGGGCGCGGCTTCCTGCTGCGCTTCCTGCGCGGCTTCCTGCTCGGCAACGGCCGTGTCCGCGACGCGGACTTCCGCTTCGGCTTCGGCTTCGGCGGGGAGCGGCTCCGGGTCGGCGGCTGCCGCGAGAGGCTCGGCCTCCGCTTCCGGAGCTGCCGTGGTTTCCGCTTCCGCTTCCGCTTCGGCCTCTGCTTCGGCTTCCGGCGAGGCAGCGGCGAGGGCCTCTCCGGCTTCGGCCTCGGCCGTAGCCGTGGCCGGCTTCGGGTCGGTGGCGACGGCGGCCAGGGGCTCCGCCTCCGCCTCCACCTCCTCCTCGACCTGCGGTGCGACGGCCTCGGGCTCGGCCTCGGCTTCGACGGCGGCAGCCGCGAGCGGGGCGGAAGCCGGCTCGGCCTCCGCCGCCGTCTCACGCGCGGCCGGGGTGGCCGGCGCGGCGGCTGGGCGGCGGGCTTCCGGGACCGTGGGGTCCGGGTTGGGGGCGGCGGCTGGGGCCGGCGCCGTCAGGACGGTGCCCGGCTCGCGGTCGCGCGGTGCGGACTGCGGGGGGACGGTGGGGTTGTCGAAGGACGCCGCGACCAGTTCGGCCGCCGCGTCCAGTGGGGTGCGTTCGGTCTGGCTCGGGAGGGCCGCCGAAGTGGTGCCGGTCGTCTCCGGAACCGTTTCCGAGGTTCGTCCGAACACCTTGCGCAACAAGCTCCGAATACCCATGGGCCAGGCCTTTCGCATGAGTGTGTGCGTCATTTGTCCGCGCTGCGCGGTAGATCCCTGCCCAGAGTGGACACGTAAGGTTATCGGCCCCTTGGCCGGAACTTCGGCAGGGGCACCTTTCGTGGCGCCCACGGTCCCGACACACCTCTCCCCGCCCGCGAACTCCCGCTCCGCCGTGCCGCATTCACCGGGCGTTCATCCGTGCGCCGCCGCTCCGGCGCAACCCGCGCCTAGCGTCACCGACGGATCGTTCCGACAGGTCGTCGGGGATCGGGTACCAACGGAGGACATTCGTGCGCAAGCTCCTGCCGCTCATCGGCAACCCGCATGGGGGCGGCCGTTCCGCCCTCACCTGCCGCTACCGCTGTGGCGACGCCTGCTTCCACGAGGTGCCGAACACCAGCGACAACGAGTACGTCGGCGACGTCATAGCCCGCGCCTACTCGCGCCGCTCGATGCTCCGCTCGGCCGCCGTCGTCACGGTCGCCTCCGCCGCCGGTACCGCCCTCACCCTGAGCGGCAACGGCTCCTCCGCCAACGCCACCCCCGCCGCCGATCCGCGCAGCGCGGCCGGCGGAGCGGGCGGCAACGCCGACGGCGCCCGCGGTCTGCGCTTCAAGGCCGTCGCACCGAACACCGCCGACAAGGTCACCGTCCCCGAGGGGCACGAGCAGAACGTGGTCATCCGCTGGGGTGACCCGATCGTCAAGGGCGCGCCCGCCTTCAACCCCGACCGGCAGACCGCCGCCGCGCAGGCCGGTCAGTTCGGCTACAACAACGACTTCCTGAGCCTCCTCCCGCTCGGCGACGACTACGAGCGCCGGCAGCTGCTCGTGGCCAACCACGAGTACACGGACGAGATCCTCATGTTCAAGGGCTACGACCCGGCCAACCCGACGCGCGAGCAGGTCGAGATCGCCTGGGCCGCACACGGGCTCGGCGTGGTCGTGGTCCAGGAGGACCACCGCTGCGGCAAGCTGACCGCGGTCAACCGCCACCAGCTCAACCGCCGCCTCACCGCGACCAGCGAGTTCAAGCTGACCGGTCCGGCCGCGGGCAGCGCCCTGCTGAAGACCTCCGTCGACGCCACCGGCACCAAGGTGCTCGGCACCCTCAACAACTGCTCCGGCGGCACCACCCCGTGGGGCACCACCCTCCATGGCGAGGAGAACTTCAACCAGTACTTCGCCAACGCCGGCCAGGTCACCGACCCGGTCGCCGCCGCCCGCCTGAAGCGCTACGGCATGACCACCGGCGCCTCCGAGCGCAAGTGGGAGCGGTTCGACAAGCGCTTCGACGTCGCGCGCGAGCCCAACGAGTCGCACCGCTTCGGCTGGGTCGTCGAGCTCGACCCGTACGACCCGAAGTCCACCCCGCGCAAGCGCACCGCGCTGGGCCGCTTCAAGCACGAGGCCGCGCAGCCGCGTCTGACCGAGGACGGCCGCCCGGTCATCTACATGGGTGACGACGAGCGCTTCGACTACTTCTACAAGTTCGTCTCCTCGAAGCAGATGAAGAAGGGCAACTCGCGCGCGGCCAAGGAGCACAACCTCACGCTGCTGGACGAGGGCACCCTGTACGTCGCCAAGCTGACCGGCGACTCGCCGGCCGCCGGGATCGACGACACCGGCAAGCTCCCCGCCGACGGCGAGTTCGACGGCTCCGGCACCTGGATCAAGCTCGCCACCGGCGGCGTCTCGCACGTCGAGGGCATGACCGCCGAGGAGGTGTACGTCTTCACGCGCGAGGCCGCCGACAAGGTGGGCGCCACCAAGATGGACCGCCCCGAGGACGTCGAGCCCTCCCCGCGCACCGGCCGCGTCTACATCGCGCTGACCAACAACACCGACCGCGGCAAGGCCGGCAAGGCGGGCGCGGACGAGGCCAACCCGCGCAACCTGAACAAGCACGGCCAGATCCTGGAGCTCGCCGAGAACTTCGACGACCCGGCGGGCGACGGCTTCGCCTGGCGGCTCTTCCTCGTCGCCGGTGACCCGAACGACCCGGCGACCTACTTCGCGGGCTTCCCGAAGGAGAAGGTCAGCCCGATCTCCTGCCCGGACAACGTGGCGTTCGACCCGCACGGCAACCTGTGGATCTCCACGGACGGCAACCAGCTCGGCTCCCACGACGGCCTCTTCGGTGTCGCGACCGCCGGAGAGCGCCGCGGTGAGCTGAAGCAGTTCCTCACCGTGCCGCGCGGCGCCGAGACCTGCGGTCCGCTCATCCAGGACAAGCGCGTCCTGGTCTCCGTCCAGCACCCGGGCGAGATCGACGGCGCGTCCGTCGAGAAGCCGCAGTCGGTGTGGCCGGACGGACCGGGCAAGATCGTCCGACCGGCGGTCGTGTCCGTGTGGCGCAAGGACGGCAAGAACATCGGAGTGTGATCCGATGAGTTGCCCGATCCCATGAGTTGAGCGGTGCGGGGTGGATGTTTCACGTGAAACGTCCACCCCGCACACGTGTTTCACGTGAAACATCCACGGCCGCGAGCTCAACTTCCCTCGGTCAGCCGTCCCACGGGTAGCTGGAGCGAGGTCACCGCGCCCCCGTCCGGGGCGTTGGAGAAGCGCAGGGTGATCTCCAGTACCGCCGCCTGCCCGGCCACGATGGTCAGGCCCAGACCGTGGCCCCGCCCCCGTCCCGGGTCACCGGTGCGGAACCGCTGCGGGCCCTGCTCGATGAGGTCGGCCGGGTAGCCCGGCCCGTGGTCGCGGACGGTCACCAGCGGCCCCTCGACGCTCACTTCGATCGGCGGCTGCCCGTGCTTGTCGGCGTTGACCAGCAGGTTGGCCAGAATCCGGTCCAGGCGGCGCCGGTCGGTGCGGACCACCGCGTCCCGCAGGATCCGTACCGAGACGTTCAGGCGGGTGCTCGCCGCGGCCCGTTCCACGGCCCGGCCGAGCTCCACCCGGGCCAGATCGGCCCGCTCGACGCCCGAGTCCAGCCGGGAGATCTCCAGCAGGTCCTCGGTGAGCAGGTGCAGGGCCTTGAGCCGGTCGTTGATCATCTCCTTGGGGCGGCCCTCGGGCAGCAGCGCCGCCGCGGCCAGCGAGCCCGTGAGCGGGGTGCGCAGCTCGTGCGCCACGTCCGCCGTGAAGCGCTTCTCCGCCTCCAGCCGGTCCTGGAGCGAGGCCGCCATGGAGTCCAGGGCCTGTGCCACGTCCCGCACCTCGTCGCGGGAGCCGTCCCGGCGCGGATCCTCGTCCTCGTCGGCGGGGAAGCCGACGCGGGCGTCGAGGTCACCGGCGCTGATCCGGCGGGCCACGGCGGCGGTGGTGGCGAGCCGGCGGCTGATCCGGTTGGCGAGGAAGAGGCCCACGACGGCCACCGCCCCGGCGCCGAGGCCGGCGGCCGCCAGGATGGCGGCGTCGATGTCCCGGAGCCGCGCGCGGGTGTCGGCGTACGGGACCCAGACCGCGAGCGCCTTCTGATCGGCGGGCCCGCCCGCCCACATCACCGGCTTGTGGTCGTACTCGCCCACCATGGTTCCGGTCTCCCCGCGCGCGACCAGCTCGCGCAGCGGCGGAGGCAGGCCGGGCGGATCGAGGGCGGCGTTCACGTCGCCGTGCGTGGTGCCGTACTGGTAGTGGTCGAGGGCGTGTTCCAGGTCCCGGCTCACGTCCTTGCGGAGTTCGCCGGAGATCTGCCGGGAGACGACGTTGTGGACGATGATCCCGAGCGCGGCGGCGACCATGCAGCACACGGCGGTGGTGGTCATGGCGATCTTCCAGCGCAGCCCCCTCGGCATCCGCACCCCCCTCGGCATCCGCAGCACGCGCCCGGTCCCGCCCGCGCTCAGGCCGCGCCGACCGGACCGCAGGGGCCGGAGGCGTCGTTGGCGTGGGGACAGGAGTCGAGGGTGAGCTGGACCAGGTTCATGAGCCCGGCCTTGTCGTCCCACACGTAGTCGGAGACGGAGACGTACGCCGGGTTCGAGGTCGGCTCGCGCACCGCGAGGTGTTCGGCGGCCACTTCCACGCCCTCCAGCACCGCGCGCCGGGACAGGATCCGGGCGATGCTCCCGTCGTCCCGGACGGTGTAGACGCGCAGCTCGCTGAGTCTGCCGTCGAGGTCCAGGGCGGTGATCAGCTCCTCCCGGCCGTTGCCGGTCAGATCGTGCAGCACGCCCGGACGGACCGGGCAGTCCGGACCGCCGTCCACAGCCTGTGTACAGAGTGCGAGCCGCTGGACGGCGCGCGGGTCGACGAGCCGCCCGGTCCCGCCGTCCCCGGCGGTGGCGGCGGTGAGGTCCGCGCGGATGACGTCGAGCGCGTTCACCCCGCGCATGGAGAGGCCGGGGACCTTGGGGAGCCCGGGGACCACGGTGGCCGTCCCCGGCTTCTGGTCCGGCCCGGGGGGTTCGGGGCGGATGTCCTTCCACAGGGTCTGGGGTGCGTGCACCGTGCCCAGGTCCCCCTCGCTGTTCAGCCCCTCCACATCGGCGCAGCCCGCCGCGGCCGCGAGGGCGGCGAGGGCGAGGACGCGCAGGCCGCGGCGGGGGAGTGGCCTCATACCCCGATGCTCTCCCGTCCGGGCCGGACGGGCCCGGGGACGGGGCCATTGGGGGGACGGACCGGTCTACGGGGCTTCGATCTGGGAGGTGGTGAGGGCGCGGGCCGCCGCCAGCTCGTGGCGGACCGGGGCCAGCACGGACGCCTCGGCCACCACCGGCGGGGACGGCGGGTCCAGCTGGGCCGGGCTGCTGGCCCTGCGCACGCCCCGGGCCAGGCCGCGCAGGTCCTCGGCGATCGCCGCGACCTCCGGCTCGGCCGGCGGCCGCGCCCCGTGGTTGACCCGGACCCGGGCCGCGGTGGTCGCGTCGACGATCCGCTCCACGGCGACGACCAGCGGCCACCACGCGGCGGCCCGCGCCCCGGTCGGAGGAGGCTCCGTCAGCGCCCGCTGGAACTCGCTCCGCACGCCCGACAGGTCCCGGTAGATCCGCCGCCGGGCCTGGAGCCGGGCGGTGCGCGCCGCCCGGACCCCCGCCTCGGTGTCGGGATGGCTGCCGAAGGCCCGCTCGACGTACCGGGCGGCGTCGTCCACGGTGTCGGCGAGCCGGTGCCCGATCCGGGTGTGCCAGCTCTCGGGCCACAACAGGTAGCCGGCGAGGAGGGTGATCGCGCAGCCGATCAGGCTGTCCAGCAGCCGCGGCCGGATCAGGTCGAAGCCCTGGTGGTTGAGCAGGTCCGAGAGCAGCAGGATGACCGGGGTGATCGCGGCGGTCTGGAAGGCGTACCCCTTGACGGAGAACGCCGGGATCAGCGCGGCGAGCACCACCATCACCGGCACGTCCCACCAGCCGCGCGGCACCTCCGCGAGCACGGCGGCCGCGATGACCAGCCCGGCGGCGGTGCCCAGTGCGCGCATCACGGCCCGGGAGAACACCGAGCCGAAGTCGGGCTTGAGGACGAAGGTGACGGTCAGCGCGACCCAGTAGGACCGCTCGATCTCCACCACCGACACCAGCGCCTGGGCCAGTCCGATGCACAGCGCGAGCCGCAGACCGTACCGCCAGGAGGCCCCGGAGAGCATCATGTCGCGCACCGCCCGGCGGGCCCGGATCCCGAGCGCGGCGGGCCGGCCGAGCCGGTCGTCGACGTTGTACGGGTCCGGCTCGGCCAGCAGCACGATGGTCGCCGCGTGGCGCAGGGCCGCGTCGATGGCCCGCTCGGACTCGCTGCCCGGTGCGGGCAGGTCCAGTACGGGAGTTCCGGTGCGGCCCTCCTCGACGGCCGCGGCCAGCTCCCGTACGGCCGCCGGGATCTCGGGCGGCAGCGGTTTGCGGCGCAGGTGCGCGGCGGGCGCGGCCTCGACGAGCGGGATCACCACGTTCAGCTGGGCCAGCACCCGCACGAGCGAGGGGCTGCGTCCGTGCACCCGGGCCCGCCGGCCGAGCACCAGGTCGTACGCCTGGTTCAAGGCCTGGGTGACCTGGTGGCGGCGCTCCTCGTACGCGGGCCCCGGACCTCCGGCGGCCTCCAGGGCGTCGGCCAGCGCCCGGTAGGTGGCGGCGACCGCGGCCCGTTCCGGCTGCCGGCCGCGCAACGGCCAGCCGAGCAGGGTCAGCGCGAGGACGAACAGGCCGCCCGCGCTCAGCAGCAGCGGGGCCGTCCACCAGGGCTGGGGCAGCGGAAGTCCGGCGCCGACGACGGCGTTCAGGAGGAGCAGCAGTCCGGAGACGGAGGCGACCGTGCCGATCGAGGAGATCATCCCGGAGACCAGGGCGATCGCGGTCAGGACGCCGACCGCGAGCCAGCCGTGCCCGAACACCAGGGTGCCCAGTGCCACGCCGATACCGCCGAAGAGCTGCGGCACGGCGATGTTCAGGACCCGCATCCGGTAGGCGTCCGCGGTGTCGCCGATGACTCCGGAGAGGGCGCCCATCGAGACGAGCGCGCCGTACTCGGGCTCGTCGAGCACGAATCCGACGGCCAGCGGGACCGCCAGGGCGATGCCGGCGCGCAGCACGGCTGCCCACGGGATCGGCGCGGTGCCCGGCCGGAGCCCCTTGAGCAGCCAGGCGGGAGGGCTCAGCGGGTGGAGCCGTCCCGGCGCGTGCCGAGGCCGCCCGGACGGTATCTCTTCGGTGCGTTCTGTGCTCATTCCCGCTGTGCTCATTCCCGCTTCCGTGGCGCCGCTCGCGAATCGGTTCTTCTGCGCTGTTCTACGGATTTGCGCGTCATTCGGTACCTTCCGAGCTTATGGTGTGCGGCGCAGCCGGCCCATCAGCCAGGCGGCCAGAGCCGCGGCGAGCCCGACGGCCAGCACCACCCAGGCGGTGGTCCGCAGGAACGCGGTGAGCGCGTCGTACACCGCCTCGGCTGCGCGACGGTCGATGTCGGCGGGCAGATCGTCCAGGGTGAGGCGGCGGCACAGCGCCACGGCCGCCCACAGCAGGACGGCGCCGGCCGCGAGCCCGAGCCCGGTTGCGAGCACCGCGCGGCGGCGGCGGACGGCCACGGCGATGGCCGTCCCGGCCAGCACCACGGTCAGCAGGGGAAGCCAGACCCCGGCGACTTGCAGCATGCGAAATCCCTTCCGGAGGGAGCCGAGCCCGTCGTACTCCATGACCGTCACCGAGACGTGGGTCACCGGGATGCGGTCGGCGAACGGCACCCCGTTGCCGACGAGATCGCCCTTGACCTGGGCGATCACGGGTGCGAGGTCGATGGTGACGGCGTCGCCGTGGCCCGTGGTGAGCGCTTCGAAGAAGGCGGCGTGGGCCGCGCGGTTCGCGGCGTCCCACGCGGTGCGGTAGGCGGGGGTGCCGACGAAGGAGCGCAGGGCCTCGCCGAGCAGGGTGTCGAGCCCGCCCTGGAAGGGGCCGGCGTCGATCTGCCCGGAGAGGGCGCGGCCGGCCTGGGTGACGACGAGGTTCTGTACGGCGGGATCCGTGGCGAGCGGGGACATGGCGGCGGTGTACCGGTCGGCGTGGCCGAGCTCGTGATCGGCCCAGTACGCGACGGCGCTCGCGGGCACCAGGAGGGCCACGAGCGCGATGAGTACCGCCGAGAGGAAGGTCCGCACGTCACCAGGGAAAGGCGGGCGGCCGGGCGGCGCGAGCCGGACTGCTGCGAGCGGGTGGCGGGTGGCGGGTGGCGGGTGGCGCGGGGTGCGGGGTGCGGGGCGTGGGGCGTGGGGCGTGGGGCGTGGGGCGTGGGGGCGCCGAGCTTCGGGGTGGCCGAGTGATCCAGTTGCCGCCCGGGGGCGGCGGGTGTGCCCTGGATGGTGGGAGAGAGGAGCCCGTCATGGCACATGCGGCACCCACCGCCCCCAGGCGCCATCGACAGTCCGCGGACGGCGCGATGACCCACGTGAGCAAGTCCGCGCTGGCGCGTCCCCTGCTCATGGGACTCGTCTACGGCGTCTACGCGGCCTTCATGAACCGCCAGACGGGGCCCGTCGACGCGGGCAACGTCTTCTACGGGATCCTGTGCGGCGCGGTCTTCGCGGCCGGTCTGTTCGCCCTGGCCCGGATCGGGCCGCGGCTGAAGCGGGAGGTGCACGCGGCGGCGTACGGGGCCTTCGCGGGCATCACGTTCGGCTACCTCTACAGCCTCGCCGGCGAGAGCGTCTTCAAGTCCACCGGGCTGTCCCTGCTCGTCGGCGCGGGCGTCGCGATGGTGGCGTTCTACCGCTACTACACGCGGGAGGACTAGCGGACCGGCGACCGGGGCACCGGTTCCCGCGCCCCGTGGTCGAACCTCACGTGACCACTCCGGCGTTGCCGAGGGCGCGGGAACCGCTGCTGCCTCGTGTCCGCTCGCGGACCGGGCTACTCGGCGGCGGCGTCTTCGGTCTGGGTCTCGGGCGTCTTCGCGGGCTCGGGTTCGCACGGGCGGCTCTGCGGGGCCGGCGGGGAGAAGCGGGCGGCCTCGGCGCGGAGCAGGGCGTTCAGGGCAAGGTACGGGTCGATGGGCATGGCGAAACCTCACGGTGTTCGGGCGTGTGGGGGAGCTGGGCTGCTGATCGGCCTTGGACCGCTCAGCAGCGCAGGACCACGCTCCGCACCGGCCGGAGGGACGGCGTCGCTACCGTCGTCGCCGTCTCGTGCGGGTCCGCCGCCTCGACACGCGGATGTTTCACGTGAAACACCGGTCGCGGCAGGCCCCGTACGCCCGGGACACCGCGCACGGCCGGGCGGACCGCGAGGCGCACCTCGGGATCGCCGGCCGGGTCGGCCGGTGCCTCGGTGGGCTCGGCGGGTGCCGAGGAGGAACCGCGGGGGGCTTCGGCCGATGCGGCGAACGCGCCCGGACCGCCCGTCCCGAACAGGCACAGCAGTACGACGCAGATCACCGTCAGGGGCACCCTCAGGGCCCTGCCCAGTACCTCGCGCGCGCGCCGCGTCCCGCTCATGCGGAGGGTCTGCCCCGACACGCGGACCGACTCTCCGTCCGGCACGAAGATCCCCCCGACCGGCGGACCAAGACACCCCCCACGGCTGACGGCAGCCGGGGAGGGTGTCCGCTAGCGGGGTGCGCGGCGGTGGCCGGTGAGGCGGGCCAGGACGGCCGTTTCGCCGCCGATCAGTCGCAGTTGGGCCTTGCCGGAGGCGTTTCCGCGCTCGGAGACGCCCATGGGGGAGACCCGGTACACGGTGAACACCGCCGTACGGCGATCCGCGCGGGGGATCTCGATCGTCTGTCCGCGACGGAGCTCGGACAGGCGGAGCGAGTTCCCGGACACCTCGGCGGTGCCGGCCGAGCCGGGGGCCGGACCGGCGGAATCCCACACGGCACGGTCCGCGCCGTACCCGCCGCCCCTGTCGTACCCGCCGTCCCGGTCGTACCCGCCGTCCTTGGTGCCCTTGGCGTCTTCGCGATCTTTGCCGTACCCCGGATCCGCACCCCGCGCCCCGGCGGTCGGCGTCCCGCCCGTCAGCCGTACGTCGATCCCCAGGCTCCGGACGACCAGCCGCAGCGGCCGCGACGCGGGCAGGGGCGCGACGCTCGACCGTACGGACCGGCGCGAGCCCTTGCCGGTGGTGTGCCCGCCGGAGTGCTCCAGCTGCCGTGCGACCCGCCGCGGGCCGGAGAGTCCCAGGACCCGCGAGGGCAGGGCGTCGCCGGCGGTCGGGGCGGTCGGCCCGGCGCCTTCGGTGGCCCGCAACACGCCTATGCCCGTGAGCAGCAGAGTCGTCGTCAGCACGCCGACCACCCACTTGGCGCGGGGCATGAGAATCCCTTCCGGTCCGGCTCGGGCGGCCGGGGTCCTGAGAGCAGTGGACCCCTCCCGGACCCCCGGGGACGCGCGTAACACGACGACCTGACGACACGTCACCGTGCTGTCACCCTGCGGCGGGAACGTCTTCGCAGATGGCGGGTGGTGGACCGGGGGTGGCGGCAGGGGGCGGAGCGTGCGCCCGAACGGGTGAGAGCGTCAAGGCCGGGGTGATGAAGGGCGAAAGGGAAGGCGATGTGTCCCCTTATGGCAAGCAGTTGTCAAACGTTTGCTGAAGCTCGCTCGGGGTGTCTGCACCGCGGATGACGGCGCGTCGTCAAACGCCCTGCGTCAAGAGGTTGACTGGCCGAAATGCGCCTGCCAAATCATGCCAATATATCAAGCGTCGGTTGACAGTGCCGATGAGCGGAGGCACCCTCTCCGTATGTCCAGGCAGGAGCGCATCCCCGCACAGCCCGAATTCGGTCGGCGACTCCGAGCCCTCCGGCTGGCCCGGGGCCTCTCGCAGTTCGAGCTGGCCGGTACGGAGATCTCCGCCGCGTACCTGTCCCGGCTGGAGTCGGGCAGCCGCCCTCCCACGCCCAGGGTCCTGTCCCATCTCTGCGCACAACTCGACGTCCTGCCCGTCGCGTTCCGCGCCCGCGTCGGCAGCCCGCTCGCCCAGGCCCTGGCCAAGTTCGCGGCCGTCGGTGACTCGCGCCAGATGGCCAGCGAGCTGCAAGACGCGCTCCAGGAAGACGGCGACGGGGACGCCTCCCTGCGCTGGCAGGCGCTGTGGTCCCTGGCCCGATGCCACCACGACGAGGGAAGGCCCGCCGAGGAACTGAGGGTCCTGACCGAACTGATCGCCCTCGGCAGCCACATAGGCCAGCCCGACCTCCAGACGCGGGCGCTGATCCTCCTCGCCCGCCGGCGCCGCGCCGCGGGCGAGCTCTCCGAGGCGTTCTCCGCCGCGAGCGAGGCGTACAGCCTCTCGATCGACCACGCGCTGCCACAGGACTACGTCGCCGAAGTACAGCTCATCCTCGTGCCCTTGGAGGCGGAGCGCGGACGGCTGCTCGACGCGCGGGCCCGCGCGGACCGGGTGATCGGCTCACTGTCCGCGGACGCCCCGGTCCGCCTGCAGGTCGAAGCGCTCTGGACGGCCGCCGCCGTCGCCGTGCGCCAGGGCGACGGCAGGGCGACCGCGGAGTTCCTGCGGCGAGCCCTGGAGCGGATGCCCAGCAACGAGGATCCGGTCCTGTGGATGCGGTTGCGGCTCGCGGCCGCGTCCATGTACCTGCAACTGGAACCGCGCGACACGGAGCAGGCCCGCCTCCGGCTGCGCGAGGCCGCGCCGGCGGCCGAACTGGTAGGCCTGCCGCTCCACCACCGCGAACTACTCGTCCTGCGGTGCCAGCTCGCCTTCCACGAGGGCGATTTCACCGAGGCCCGGAAACTGAGCGACCGCATCGGCGAGGACCCGCCGGGCCTGGCCGAGCGGGACCGGCTGGCCCTGACCATCCTCCGCAACCAGCTGGACATGGTCGACGGCGACCGCCTGGCCGCCGTCGTGGCCCTGGAACGCATCGCCAAGGACGCCCGCGAGTCGGGCGACCCGGAGCTGGCGGCCGAGGTCTGGCGCGCCCTGGCCGAGTCCCTCTCCCACACCGAATCCGCACCCCGGCCCCAGCCCCAGCCCACGCCCTGGCCCCAACCCCAGCCCCAGCCCACGCCCTGGCCCCAACCCCAGCCCCAGCCCTGACTCAATGGCGCCACGCGGCCACCACGGTGAGCAGGATGAGGGCGCCGGCCACCAGCAGCAGGCGTCCATGACGCGTGCCCGGGCCGCGCCTTCGGGTCTCGATCTGGCCGGCCGGGGATGTGCCCGGGTGCTTGTGGGCGTAGTGCTCGATCTGGCGGCGCAGCCCCTCGGACCTGTCGAGCCAGGGCGTCTTGTAGTTGCACTCTCCGCACCAGAAGCGGTTGGCCACGTCGGCTCCTCACCTTCCGTCAGCAGGGGGCGGCGCCGTCTTTGACAGTGACCCCGGCCACGGTGTCCGTACAGGTCAGGCGCCCGGCCATGCGTGACCGGCGGCCATGGGTAGGCTCACCGCCGTTCGTACTGGTGGATCAGGGGGGATGCTGGATGGCAGAGGACCTCGGCCCGTTGCTGCGCAGGCTGCGCGATGAAGCGAACCTGACGCAGGAGGAGGTGGCCGAACGGTCCGGGGTCAGCGTGCGCACCATTCGCCGCCTGGAGAGCGGCGGATCCACGAACCACCGGATGGGAACGGTGAATCTGCTCGCGGACGCGCTCGGCCTGGAAGAAGGAGACCGTCTGCGCCTGGCGGCTTCTCTCACCGGCTCCTCCACGGCGAGCCACGACGCCGGAGCCGACCGCCACGACGCCGGTGCCGACCGCCACGACGCCGGTGCCGACCGCCACAGCCCCGGACTGCCGGCACCCGCGCCCGTCCCACCCGCCTGGCCGCCCGTCCGTGACACGCTCGCCGACGCCGCGCAGGAATTGGCGGCGGAGGTCCGGCGCCGCTGGCGCCGCGAGGAGGCGCAACGCCGCGTCCACGATCCGTTCCCCCTGCCCGTCCGGTGGGCGCCGGCACCCGCCGTTCTGACCGACCGGGCGGAGAACATCCAGCGCCTCGGGCCGGGCGAGACTCCGCGTGAGGTGGATCTGGGCGGCGACCTGCGGAGCATGGCCGAGGTCTACCTCCGGATCCCTTCCGGACGACTGGTCATCCTCGGCCGGGCCGGCTCGGGCAAGTCCATCCTCACGATCAGGCTCGTCCTGGACCTCCTGGAGACCCCGGCCCCGCATCGCCGCGTGCCGGTCCTCTTCAGCATCGGTTCCTGGGACCCGTCGACGACCGCACTGCGGGACTGGCTGATCGGCCGACTGCTGCGCGACCACCCGCATCTGGCCCGCCGCAGCTCCGGCGGGGCGACCCTGGCCGCCGCGCTGGTCGACGCCGACCGCATCCTGCCGGTCCTGGACGGATTCGACGAGATAGCCGAAGGCTTGCGGCGCGAGGCCCTGGACGCGCTCAACGCGACGTCCTCACCGCTCGTCCTCACCAGTCGGCGCGACGAGTACGCCGAAGCGGTCCGGGCGGCGCACGCGCCGCTCGTCTGGGCGGGGGGCATCGAGCTCACCGACCTCACCGTCGAGGACCTCGCCGACTACCTGCCCCGCACCTCCCGCCCCGTCCCGCCCGTCCCGCCCGTCCCGCCCGTCCCGCCGGTCCCGTCCGGCCCGTCCGACGCGAGCGAGGCGAGCGCCGCCAACAGCACTGATGCGCCCCGCTCGACATGGGACGCGGTCCTCACGGAACTGCGCACGGGCCGGGGCCCGGCCCACACGAACCTCGCCGCGGTGCTGACCACCCCGCTCATGGTCATCCTCGCCCGCACCCTGTACAGCGAGACGCCCGACCGGGACCCCGCCGAACTCCTGGACGCCACCCGGTTCCCCTCGGTGAAGAGCCTGGATGAGCACCTGCTGGCGGGTTTCGTGCCTGCGGTCTACCGACGGCGCGCCCCGGAACGGGACGAGGCCGGCCGACAGCCCAGGGCGCCCTACGCGGACCCGGCTCGGGCCGAACACTGGCTCGGCTACCTCGCCCACCACCTGGTCCGCCTCGACCGCGAGCGCCAGGACCTCGCGTGGTGGCAACTGGGCGATTCGCTGTCCCGCTCGACGCGGAGCATGGTCTTCGCCTTGACCACCGCCGTGAGCATCACCCTGGCCGAATGGCTGGTCGGACTACTGCTCACCGCGCTCCCGGTCGGCGAACTCCTCGTGCAGGGGAGTCTCATGGGACCCGCCGCGGGCCTCGCCTTCGGAGTCGTCTACGCGATGGCGGACAGGTCCGGCGGCGGAGCGGCGTTCGAACCGGCCCGTATCCGGCTGACCCTGCGCGCCGCGCACGGGAGCCTCGGCCGCCGACCCCTGCGCACCTTCACCGCCCGGTTCGCACAGGGTCTGATCGGCGGCACTTTCATGGGCATCGGATGCGCCTGCGCCCTCACCCTAGGGCGCGCGCTGGTCGCGGGGACGTCCATCATCGACCCGCGCATCGTCGAAGGCACCCTGATCAACATGCTGGTCCTCGGACTGACCTTCGGCTCGGCCGCGGTCTCGTCTTCGGGCTCATGGCCGCACTGGAAGTGCCCGTGGACGTCACCGCGGCGGCCACCCCGATCAGTTTGCTGTCCTCGAACCGGACGACGGCCGGCCGGCAGTTCCTCATCCTGGCTCCGGCGTTCACCCTGGCCATCGCCTTCGGCGGGTACCTGATCGTCCATCTGCTGCGGGGCACGATGGGACCTCTCAACTGGGGGGTCCAGGACAGCCTGTTCATCGGCGCGATCGGCGGCCTGGGCGGCGCGGCCTCCTATGTGCTCGCCTTCACGGCTTGGGGGCAATGGATCGTGCTGGCGCGTGTCTGGCTGCCCTTGGCCGGGCGACTCCCCTGGGACCCCGCCGCGTTCCTGGACGATGCCTACCACCGAGGGGTGCTGCGCCAGACCGGAGCCGTGTACCAGTTCCGCCACGTCCGGTTGCAGCACCACCTCGGACGCACGTTCCGCGGCCGGCACCGGGACTTCGCGCCGGCCACGTTCCCGCCCCCTCCGACCAGCACCTCGTGACCACGGGAAGGTAGGGGCGGGGGGGCCTCGGGACCGGCACGGACCGGCCTCCCGGACGCCGGTCACAAATGGCCGGTGGCTTGGCCTGTTGACCGGGCGGTCCGCGACAGCAGCATCGGGACGTCCGGCTCGCGGCAGCTCACTACGCCGCGGGCCTCCTCGACGAAGGGTTTTCCGATGACGTCCCGGCGCCTCACCCCATTGAGCGCGGCCCTAGTGCTCACCGCCCTGATAGGCACGGGCGCCGCACACGCCGCAGCACCGACCGCCACGCCGGCGGTCACCGTCTCCACCCCCTCGGCTCCCGGCGAAGTCCCGGCCTTCAGGGACGGCTACGGTCTGACCCTCGTCCCCGAGGACACGCAGGTGAACGGTCCCACTGACTTCACCATCACCGTCACCACCCCGCAGCTCTCCGGGAAGCACAGGATCCGCATCCTGCTCCCCACCGGATACGGCGCCGACCCCGGCCGCCGCTGGCCGGTCACGTACTTCCTGCACGGCGGCGGCGGCAACGTGAACGACGTCGCGGCCGCGCCGGCGCTGCACTCGGAGGCGATGATCACCGTGGTGCCGGACGGGGGGATGAAGGGCTGGTACGCCGACTGGCTGATGCAGAACACAGCAGAGGGGAAGGCGAACTGGGAGACCTTCCACTTGACCCAGGTCGTCCCGTTCATCGACGCCAATCTCCGTACGCGCGCCGACCGCGCCCACCGCGCCGTCGTCGGACTGTCCATGGGCGGCTACGGCTCCCTGCACTACGCCCAGGCCCGGCCCGACCTGTTCGGCCACACGGCCGCCCTGTCGGGGGGCATCGACTTCGGCATGTGGGAGGTCCGCGGGGCAGTCCTGGCCACCGAGCTCAACCTCGCGGGCGCTTGGTGCGCGGTGAGCACCTCGTCCGGCTCCGGCTCCGGCTCCGGCTCAGGCGACTGCGCCGGCCACGGCCCCTCTGTGGACAGCGACGCGATCTTCGGCTCCCCGTACCCGTTCTTCGACGCCGACCGCGTGTGGAAGGCGGTCGATCCGGCCGCGCCGGTCAACCTCGCCAAACTCTCCAACACCGGCATCACGCTCTACACCGGCAACAACGACCTCATCGACGTCAACACCGCGGCGGCTTCCCACACCGTCAAGGCCCGCCTGGACCAGCTGGGTATCCCCAGCCGCCTCGTCGACTACGGCAACGGCGCGTCCTTGGCCCCGAGCTGTAACGGCGGTCACAACTACGGCTGTTGGGCCCCGGCCTTCGCCGACTACGTCCCGCGCCTCGAAGCCTCCTTCGCCGCGGCGGGCTGACCGGCCGGGAGCCGGTCGGGAGCTTCCCCCGGTCGAAGATCAAGGGACAGGAGACAGCACGCATGAGCCACGACCAGCCCGGACCGTACGGTCAGCCCGACCCCTCCGGGCAGCAGCAGTACGGCGGGCAGAGCTGGGGCCCGCCCCAGCAACCCAACCCCTACGGCCGGCAGGCCGCGCACCACGGCGCCCCAGGCGGGTTCGGGCCGCCGCAGCCGACTCCGAGGAAGAAGACGGGCCGGATCATCCTCGGATCGGTCGTCGCCCTCGCCGTCATCGCGGGCGGCGCGTACTTCGCGCGCGGCGGCGACGGTGACGGTCAGGGGCACGGTCCCGGTCTCGGTCCCGCTGACAGCGTGGGCAGCAGTGAAATCTCCGGCAGCACCAAGGGCTACGAGCTCGTCGCCCCGGAATCGGTCGGCGCCTACGAGAAGTCGAGTCCGGGCAGCGCACCCGACGAGCTGAACGCCGACCAGAAGAAGGCGGCCCAGGGCCTCGGGGTGAACAACGCCCGAGCCGTGTCCGGCATCTACAACGCAGACAGCACTGACCCCGGCGACCCGGCGAAGGTGGGCGGCAGGCGGCTCATCTTCGATGGCCTCTACGGCGACATCGCCGACCCCTCCATGGCACTCGACGAATACTTCGCCAACGTCGAAAACAAGGGCCCCAAGGGCGACGGAAAGAGGAAAGGGGTCGAAATGCAGCTCGTCGGAAAGGCCAGGGTGGTGAAGCCGGCGGGCTTCGAGGGCGCGTTGATGAAATGCCAGGACGTGAAGGTCGCCCACGCCAAGGGTGACGGGACCTCGAAGAGCGTGGACGCGGACTACCAGATCCCGGTCTGCGCCTGGTCCGATTACTCCACCGTCGCGGGCGCCAACGTGTTCGAGTTGGCGCAGGTCAAGACCGGTGGCCAGGGCGCCTCGCAGGACGAGGCCGCCGCGCTGACCGCCGAGCTCTACCGCACGGCCCGCCGCAAGGCCTGACACGCAGGAGGGGCGAGGGAGCCGGCCGATGCGATCGGCGGGCTCCGGTGCCGCCGGTAATGGAGGGGGAAAGTTGTGAGCGGGTACACCAAGCCGCTGGTGGCAGCCGCCATCGGGGCGCTGATCATCCTCTTCGGGTTCACGCCCGACTTCGGCGACGGGGCCAAGGAGTGCGCGGGGCACGATATGCAGCCGGGCGATTCCTGCGTAGGTTCGCACGGTGCGTACGGCTACGACGACATCGCGGCCGAGGACGCCGAGAACCGGCGGAACAAGAAGATGATCCTCTCCGTCATCGGGGGAGCCGTCATCCTCGGTGCCCTCGGGTTCGCCGTACGCGCCGGGGTCGAGGACGTGCAGTTCGCCGGAGAACGGCGCAGGTCCGACGCCCGGCACCGCGCCCGCGTCGCCCTGGACACGTGGGACCGGCCGCCGGACCCCGGCACGCTGGAGGAGCGCTCGCAGGAGCTCCCGGGCGGCGGCCGGGTCGAGCTCTACACCCACGCGCTGTGCTACAAGCCCGGCACGGGCTCCCGCGAGGAGCGGTGGGTGAGATGGGACCGGGTCACCTATGTCGAGGACAGCCGTGCCCGCCTCCAATACGGCAACACGGACTACACCCTCTTGATCAGCGCGGAGGGAAACGTCGAGCCCCTGAAGATCGGGGGCTTCACCGGGGACCAGGAGTTCGTCTCACGGGTCGGGGAGATCGCCGTAGAGGCGGCGAAGCCGAAGGTGTACGAGGCGCTGAACAACGCGGGCGCGTTCCGTCTGTCTCCCGCGGATCCGGACCTCACCGCATTGCTCAATCTGCCCGGCATCCTGCCCCTCCACCCCGAACTGCTGCTGACCGCAGGCGGATTCATCAGCCGGGAGCCCGCCGGGAACCGCCCCATCCCCTGGTCCCAGATCACCAAGTTCAGCAAGCAGCGCGACGTGGGCCATCCGCTCGCGGTCATCGCCCGACGTGGCGCCACCCCTGCCCACTTCGCCCTCGCCACCACTGCGGACCTCGCCGCATTCAAACTCGCGCAGGACTTGTGGAAGCGCGCACGGCGCGGTTGAGGCGTGGTGAGCGAACAAGCGCGAGCGCCGTCCGTGCCCCCAGTAGTGGGCGAAGCGTCATCGACTCCGGGGAACGTTCCTACAGCCCCTGAGTCAGGGCCTTCAGAGCCACGTTCAGTTCCAGGACGTTCACGCGGGGCTCGCCCATGAAGCCGAGGGTGCGGGACTTCGTGTGGTCCGCGACGAGTTTCGCCACCGCCGCCACCGGCAGGCCGTTCTTCCACGCGACGCGGTGGATCTGGAGCTTCGCGTAGGCCGGGGAGATGTCCGGGTCCAGGCCGGAGCCGGAGGAGGTGACGGCGTCGGCCGGGATCTCGGAGGGGCTCGGGGCGTACCCCGGGACGGTGTTGTCGAGCAGCACCCCGGCCCGGGCGTCGCGGACCGCCTCCAGCAGCTCCGGGCTGTCGGCCGCCTTGTTGGTGGCCCCGGAGACCAGCAGCTCGTACTGGGTGTTCACGGTGTTCGCGGCGAGGCCCGCCGCCGGGCGGCCCCGGAACCAGCGCGGGTCCGCCCCGTACGACTGGCCGATCAGGGAGGAGCCGACGACCTTGCCGCCCGCGTCCTTGATCTCCGAGCCGTCGGCCTGGTGGCCGAACGCGGCCTGGGCGACGCCGGTGACGGCGAGCGGGTAGAGCGCCCCGCACAGCACGGTGAGGACGAGCAGGGCTCGGAGGCCGGCTCCGAGGAGCCGTGCCGTGTTGCCGACGGAGTTGTTCATGGAGATCAGCACGTTCCTAGTTCAGCGCAGTCCGGGAATGAGGGAGACGAGCATGTCGATGAGCTTGATGCCGATGAAGGGGGCGATGAGGCCGCCCAGGCCGTAGAGGGTGAGGTTCTGGCGGAGCATCTTGTCCGCGCTGGTGGGCCGGTACCGGACGCCCCTCAGGGCGAGCGGTACGAGGGCGATGATGACCAGCGCGTTGAAGATGACCGCGGAGAGGATCGCGGAGTCCGGCGAGTGCAGGCCCATGACGTTGAGCTTGTCCAGGCCTGGGTGGACCACCGCGAACATGGCGGGGATGATCGCGAAGTACTTGGCGACGTCGTTGGCGATGGAGAAGGTGGTCAGGGCACCTCGGGTGATCAGCAACTGCTTGCCGATCTCCACGATTTCGATGAGCTTGGTGGGGTTGGAGTCCAGGTCCACCATGTTCCCGGCCTCCTTGGCGGCCGAGGTGCCGGTGTTCATCGCGACGCCGACGTCGGCCTGGGCGAGGGCCGGGGCGTCGTTGGTTCCGTCGCCGGTCATCGCGACGAGCTTGCCGCCCGCCTGCTCCCGCTTGATGAGGGCCAGCTTGTCCTCGGGGGTGGCCTCGGCGAGGAAGTCGTCCACGCCCGCCTCCTGCGCGATGGCCTTCGCGGTGAGCGGGTTGTCTCCCGTGATCATGATGGTCCTGATGCCCATGCGGCGCAGTTCGTCGAAGCGTTCGCGCATGCCCTCCTTGACCACGTCCTTGAGGTGGATGACCCCCAGGACGCGGGCGCCCCGCTCGTCCTCCACGGCCACGAGCAGCGGCGTACCGCCCGCGGCCGAGATCTCGTCCACCTTCGCGCCCGCGTCCGGGGCGACCGTCCCGCCCTGCTCGCCGACCCACGCGGTGATCGAGGCGGCGGCGCCCTTGCGGACCTTGCGGCCGTCGACGTCCACGCCCGACATGCGGGTCCGCGCGGTGAAGGGGATCCACTCGGCTCCCGTCAGCTCGCCCTGGTGGCGTTCGCGCAGTCCGTACTTCTCCTTCGCGAGGACCACGATCGAGCGGCCCTCGGGGGTCTCGTCGGCCAGCGAGGACAGCTGGGCGGCGGCGGCCAGTTCGGCGGCGTCGGCCGGTGTGGCGTCGGCCGGTTCGGTGGCGAGGGCGCCGCTGACCGGGACGAACGCGCAGGCCTGGCGGTTGCCGAGGGTGATGGTGCCGGTCTTGTCGAGGAGGAGCGTGGAGACGTCGCCCGCGGCTTCGACGGCCCGCCCGGACATGGCCAGCACGTTGCGCTGGACCAGGCGGTCCATGCCCGCGATGCCGATGGCGGAGAGCAGGGCGCCGATGGTGGTCGGGATCAGGCAGACCAGCAGGGCCGTGAGCACGATCATCGACTGCTCGGCGTGCGCGTACACCGCGAACGGCTGGAGGGTGACGACGGCCAGCAGGAAGACGACGGTCAGCGAGGCGAGCAGGATGTTGAGCGCGATCTCGTTGGGTGTCTTCTGCCGGGCCGCGCCCTCGACCAGACGGATCATGCGGTCGATGAAGGTCTCGCCGGGCTTCGTCGTGATCTTGATGACGATCCGGTCCGACAGCACCTTCGTGCCGCCGGTCACGGCGCTGCGGTCGCCGCCCGACTCCCGGATGACCGGGGCGGATTCGCCGGTGATCGCGGATTCGTCGACGGACGCGACGCCCTCGACCACGTCACCGTCGCCGGGGATGACGTCACCGGCCTCGCAGACCACGAGGTCGCCTATACGGAGCTGCGTGCCGGGGACCTGTTCCTCCGCCGGGCCGTTCAGCCGACGGGCGACCGTGTCCGTCTTGGCCCTGCGCAGGGTGTCGGCCTGGGCCTTGCCACGGCCCTCGGCCACGGCTTCCGCGAGGTTGGCGAAGACCGTGGTCAGCCACAGCCAGGTGGTGATGGCCCAGCCGAAGAAGTTGCCCGGGTCGCGGACGGCCAGCGCGGTGGTGAGGACGGAACCGATCAGCACCACGAACATGACCGGGGACTTGACCATCACGCGCGGGTCCAGCTTGCGCACGGCGTCCGGGAAGGACTTCAGCAGCTGCTTCGGATCGAAGGTGCCTGCGCCGATCCGGGCGCTCTCGGGCTCGCGGCCGCCGGGCAGGTCCCCGTGGGGGGCGCGGGTGGGGGTGACGGTGCTCATGAGGCGAGCCCTTCGGCGAGCGGGCCCAGCGCCAGCGCCGGGAAGTAGGTGAGGCCGGTGACGATGAGGATCGTGCTGACGAGCAGGAAGGCGAACAGCGGTTTCTCGGTGCGCAGCGTTCCCGCCGTCGCGGGGACGGGCCGCTGTTCGGCGAGCGAGCCGGCCAGGGCCAGGACGAAGACCATCGGCAGGAAGCGGCCGAGGAGCATGGCCAGAGCGGTGGTGGTGTTGAACCACTGGGTGTTGGCGTTCAGGCCAGCGAAGGCCGAGCCGTTGTTGTTCCCGGCCGAGGTGTAGGCGTAGAGGACCTCGGAGAACCCGTGCGCTCCGACGTTGGACATCGAGTGGCCGGGTGTGGGCAGGGCCGTCGCCAGGGCCGTGAAGCCGAGGACGAGCGCCGGGGTGATCAGGATGTAGCAGGCGGCGAGCTTGATCTCGCGGGTGCCGATCTTCTTGCCCAGGTACTCGGGGGTGCGGCCGACCATCAGGCCGGCGATGAACACCGCGATGATCGCCATGATGAGCACGCCGTAGAGGCCGGAGCCGACGCCGCCGGGCGCTATCTCGCCGAGCTGCATGCCCAGCAGCTGGATCGCGCCGCCCAGCCCCGTGTAGGAGGAGTGGGAGGAGTTGACCGCACCCGTCGAGG
Source organism: Streptomyces sp. ISL-66 (assembly GCF_018614135.1). Lineage (GTDB taxonomy): Bacteria > Actinomycetota > Actinomycetes > Streptomycetales > Streptomycetaceae > Streptomyces. The sequence goes on along the minus strand of NZ_JAGGOW010000039.1, from coordinate 10,263 downwards.
TGAGCGTGGTGGCGACCGAGAAGATCGCGGACGCGCCGATGCCGAAACGGGTCTCCTTGCCCTCCAGCGCCCCGCCCGCCGCCTGGAGCGCCGGGCCGTGGTGGCCGAATTCCGTCCACATCATCAGCGCCGTGAAGCCGAGCCAGATGGTGACCATCGTGGCGAGGACCGCGTAGCCCTGGCGGACCGAGCCGACCATGCGGCCGAAGGTGCGGGGCAGGGAGAGGGGGACGAGGAGGATCAGGAAGACCTCGAAGAGGTTCGAGAAGGGGGTCGGGTTCTCGAAGGGGTGGGCGGAGTTGGCGTTGAAGTAGGCGCCGCCGTTGGTGCCCAGCTCCTTGATGGCCTCCTGCGAGGCGACCGCGCCGCCGTTCCACTGCTGCTGTCCGCCGGGGCCGTGCCCATTCCCGAACTGGCCGACCTCGTGGATGCCGGCGAAATTCTGGATGACCCCGCAGGCCACCAGCACGATCGCGGCGACCACCGACAGCGGCAGCAGGACGCGGACGGTGCCGCGCACCAGGTCGGACCAGAAGTTGCCGAGCTCACCGGTGCGGGAGCGCGCGAAGCCCCGTACGAGGGCCACCGCCACGGCCATGCCGACCGCGGCCGAGAGGAAGTTCTGCACCGCCAGGCCGCCGGTCTGGACGAGCGGTCCCATGGCCTGCTCGCCGGCGTACGACTGCCAGTCGGTGTTCGTCACGAAGGAGGCGGCGGTGTTGAAGGCCTGGTCCGGCTTGATGGAGGCGAAGTCGAGCGAGCCGGGCAGGCGGCCCTGCAGGCGCTGGAGGAGATAGAGGAAGAAGACGCTCACCGCCGAGAAGGCGAGGACCGAGCGCAGGTACGCCGGCCAGCGCATCTCGGCGTTCGGATCGGCACCGACGGCCTTGTAGATCCACTGCTCGGGGGCGTAGTGCCTCTTCGAGGAGTAGACGCGGGCCATGTGGTCGCCGAGCGGGCGATGGGCGAGGGCGAGGGCCGCCGCGAGCGCGAGCAGCTGGAGCACCCCGGCGAGGACGGGACTCATCGGGGATCAGAACCTCTCCGGGAACACGAGGGCGACGACGAGGTAACCCAGTAGTGCGACGGCGACCAGCAGGCCGACGACGTTCTCGGCGTTCACAGCTTGGCCACCCCCTTGGCGACGAGTACCACCAGCGCGAATACCGCGATCGTGGTCACGACGAAGGCCAGGTCGGCCATCGTGAGCTCCCGGAAAGTCGAGGGCGTTTTTCGGACACCTCCGAGTGGAACGCCTTTCCGAGGCCCCACGGGCTTCCTTGACGGGCTCCATACGCCCGAAGGCGCGGCTTTTACGGGTCTCTAACGCGGTGGGCGCGGACCGGAAGGGAGGCGGCCCTGCCCAGCCGAAATTCCGTAGAACGGAAATGAATTTCCGACAGACGACATTCGCGTTATGCTCCGGCCGTCCGGCACACAGAACCGCCCCTGCCAGGAGGAACGCAATGACCGCCCCGACGGCCGCCCCGACCGAGTCCCGCGTCGCCCTCGTCACCGGCTCCTCCTCCGGCATCGGCGCCGGCATCGCCCGCAGGCTGGCCGCGGCGGGCGTGCGCGTCGTCCTGAACTCGGCGCGCAGCGAGAGCGCGGGCAAGGCGCTCGCCGCCGAGCTGCCGGACGCCGTCTACGTCCGCGGAGACGTCGCCGACGCCGCCGACGCGCGGCGGATCGTGCGAACCGCGATCGACACGTACGGGCGGCTCGACATCCTGGTCAACAACGCGGGCGTCACCCGCTTCATCCCGCTGGGCGACCTGGACGCGGCGGACGCTGACGCCTGGCGCGAGATCTTCGAGGTCAACGTCATCGGCACCTGGCAGATGATCACGGCCGCCACCCCCCACCTGCGGGCCTCCGCGGCGAACAGCGCCACGGCTGACGGCTCCGGCACGGGCCCGGGCTCCGGCCCGGGCACCGGCACCGCCTCGATCGTCAACATCTCCTCGGTCTCCGCCACCCGCGCGCTCGGCAGCTCCGTCCCCTACGCCGTCAGCAAGGCCGCGGTCAACCACATGACCCGGCTGCTCGCCTCTCAGCTCGGACCCGACATCCGGGTGAACGCCATCGCGCCCGGCCTCATCGACACCCCCTGGTACGAGGGCGCGGACGAGGTCTGGGAGAGCTCGCGGGAGTGGATCACCGAGAACACCCCGCTGCGCCGCGTGGGCACGCCGGACGACGTGGCCGAGGCCGCGCTCTACCTGGTGAACGCGCACTACACGACCGGCGACGTCCTGACCGTCGACGGCGGCCGGCACGTCGTCTGATCCCCGCCCGGGCCGCGCCCGGGCCGCGCACGGCGGACGTGGCCGCACCGGAAGGGATCTGGAGGCGCATCCACATGCTGGACAACTACGCTCGGTCCATGAACGCAGAAGCCGACGCCCTCGCCGCTGCCAAAGCGGCAGTGAAAGAAGCCGACCGGAAGCACGTCTTCCACTCCTGGTCCGCACAGGAACTCATCGACCCACTCGCCGTCGCGGGGGCCGAGGGCTCGTACTTCTGGGACTACGACGGCAACCGCTACCTCGACTTCTCCAGCGCGCTCGTCTACACGAACATCGGCTACCAGCACCCGAAGGTCGCCGCGGCCATCGCCGAGCAGGCCGGCAAGCTCTGCACCGTCGCACCCGGGTTCGCCGTCGACGTGCGCTCCGAGGCCGCCCGGCTGATCGCCGAGCGCACCCCCGGCGACCTCGACAAGGTCTTCTTCACCAACGCGGGCGCCGAGGCCGTGGAGAACGCCGTCCGCATGGCCCGGCTGCACACCAACCGGCCCAAGATCCTCTCGGCGTACCGCTCCTACCACGGCGCCACCTCCACCGCGATCAACCTCACGGGCGACGCGCGCCGCTTCGGCAACGACACCGCGACCGCCGGAGTCGTGCACTTCTGGGGGCCGTTCGCCTACCGCTCGCCCTTCTACGCGGCGACCCCCGCCGAGGAGTGCGAGCGCGCCCTGCGCCACCTGGAGGACACCATCGTCTTCGAGGGCCCGCAGTCCATCGCCGCGATCATCCTGGAGACCGTCGGCGGCGCCCCCGGCGTGCTCGTGCCCCCGGACGGCTACCTGGCCGGGGTCCGCGCGCTCTGCGACCGCTTCGGCATCGTCTTCATCCTCGACGAGATCATGGTCGGCTTCGGCCGGACCGGTAAGTGGTTCGCCGCCGACCACTGGGACGTGCGCCCCGACCTGCTCTGCTTCGCCAAGGGCATCACCAGCGGCTACGTCCCCCTCGGCGGGGTCGCCATCTCGGCCGGCATCGCCGAGACCTTCGCCCGCCGCCCCTACCCGGGCGGGCTGACGTACTCCGGGCACGTGCTGGCCTGCGCCGCGGCCGTCGCCACCGTGAACGTCATGGAGGAGGAGGGCATCGTCGAGCAGTCCGCCCGCACCGGCACGGAACTGCTGGGCCCCGGCCTCGCCGCCCTCGCCGAACGCCACCCCTCGGTCGGGGAGGTCCGGGGCCTGGGCACCTTCTGGGCCCTGGAACTCGTACGGGACCGCCGGACGCGCGAGCCGCTCGTGCCGTACAACGCCGCCGGGGCCGACAACGCCCCCATGGCCGAGTTCGGCGCCGCCCTGAAGAAGGGCGGGCTGTGGCCGCTGATCGCCGGGAACCGCCTCCACGTGGCGCCTCCGTGCAACATCTCGGCCGAGGACGTCGCCAAGGGCCTGCGGATCATCGACGAGGCCCTGTCGGTCGCGGACGCGCACACCGTCTGACCCGGCCCGTTGTGAGGCCGCCCGACCCGTGGTCCGCTACTCGGGCCGGCCCACGAGCAGGTTCCAGCGGCCGGAGCGCCCCGTCAGCGTCGTCACCGACGCGGGCCGCACGTCGAGGCGCCAGAAGGCCGCCGCTGGGAGCGCCAACGCCCAGACCACGGCCGCCCGTACGACGCCCGGCCCGGCCACCGCCCGGTGCGTCCCGGGGTCCAACCCGTCCAGGTGCGCGCCGACCCGCGCGACCAGCGCGTCCACCGACTCCCCGCCGCCCGGGGGCGCGTACGAGGTGTCGGTCATCCAGCGGTGCAGCGCGGCCGGGTCCCCGGCCGCCACCTGGTCCATCGTCAGGCCGGCCCAGGCGCCGTGATCCTGGCCGCGCAGGCCCTCGTGCCCCGGGCAGGGATCCCCGTACGGGAAGCGGTGGTGGCGCTCTCCCTCGTCCAGCGGTGGTCTCACGAGATGAACTCGTACCAATGGGGGGTTCATAAGGTGAGCGTAAGCGCGGTACGGTCACAAACGACAAGACGACGGTACGACGGAAGCCCGGTGAGAATCCGGCACGGTCGCGCCACTGTGAATCCTCCCGGAGGGGGAGGAAAGTCAGACCCGCCACCGTCGTCGTGAGCACCAATGACCGGGACGCGTGTTCCCCCTGGAGGTTCCTGCCATGACCCACTCCGCCGTGCCCACGACTGCCGCCCCTACGGCCGTCGCCCCTCTCTCCGTCTCCGCGCTGGCCCCCTGGGCCCTGTTCGTCGGCGTCCTCATGCTGGTCCTGCTCTACCTCGTCGGCGCCGAACAGGGCGCCACGGCGATCTTCGAGGGCGACACCATCCACGAGTGGATGCACGACGGCCGTCACCTCCTCGGCTTCCCCTGCCACTGACCGGCGGGGGGCAGCTCACCCATGAACGCCATCTCCCCCCGCGTGCTCCTCGTCCGGGGCATGCTCGCCGGCCTGCTGGCCGGACTCGCCGCCTTCCTCTTCGCGTACGTCCTCGGTGAATCCAAGGTCGACGCGGCGATCGCCATCGAGGAGGCCGGCGCCCACGACCACGGCGACGGGGCCGCCCCGGTCAGCCGGGCCCTCCAGGCCACAGCCGGCCTCGGCACCGGAACCGTGCTCTACGGCGTCGCGCTCGGCGGCATCGCCGCGCTCGTCTTCTGCTACGCCCTGGGCCGCATCGGCCGCTTCGGCCCCCGGTCCACGGCGGCGCTGGTCGCCGGCGGTCTGTTCGTCACCGTCAGCCTGGTGCCGTTCTTCAAGTACCCCGCCAACCCGCCGGCCGTCGGAGACCCCGAGACCACGGTCCAGCGGACCACGCTCTACGTCCTGATGCTGGCGCTCAGCGTGCTGCTCGGCGCGGCCGCGCTGATCCTGGGCCGACGCCTGGCACCGCGCATGGGCAACTGGAACGCCTCCGTCGTCGCCTCGCTCGCCTTCGTGGTGGCGGTCGGCATCGCGTACGCGTCCCTGCCCGGCATCAACGAGGTCCCGGCGGACTTCCCGGCCGTGCTCGTCTGGCAGTTCCGCCTCGCCTCACTGGCCATCCAGGCCGCGATGTGGACCACTTTCGGCCTGACCTTCGGATTTCTTGCCGAACGGGCCCTTGCCCCGACCGTGGCATCCAAGGAGGCTGTACAGCCTGCGAGTTGACCCCTCATAAAGGCGAACCGAAGGGCCGGTGGCGGCAACATGACGATGGCGATCCGGGACTGGCGCGGCTGGACCGGCGCGGCCCCGTTCTGGATCAACTCGCTCCTGCTGTTCCTGGCCCCCTTCACCACGGTCACGCTGCTCGCACAGATCGGCATCATCGCGGCCCTGGCCGCGGTGGGCGGTCTGGCCCGGCACTTATGGTCGGGCGACTACGGGCACCCGGCCGTCCACACCGCCGCCGCGCTCATGGGCGCGGCGGCGGTGGCCTTGGTCGTCGCCTGAGGCCCGAGCACTCCGGCCGGTCGTTCAAGGTGTGGCGCGCGATGGCCGAAGGAGGGGGTAACCGCTGTCCCCCACGAACGGAGTTCCCCGTGCGCCGTCCGCTCTCGCTCCCGCTGCCGATCCTGCGTCAGGTCCTGCGTCCCGTCCTGGCCGCCGCCCTGCTGCTCGCGCCCGTCGCGCTCGCACCCGCCGCGTACGCCGACCAGGGCGCCGGGCCGAGCGCCGGGCCGAGCGCCCGGGAGGACGAGGAGCAGGGGGCGTACATCGTCACCCTCGTCCCCGGCGCCGATCCCGCCCGGGTGATGCGCGAGACCGGCATCACGGAGGCCCGGTACGTCTACCGCAGCGCGGTACGGGGCTTCGCCGCCAACCTGAACGACGCCCAGCTGGCGGCGCTGCGGGCACACCCCGACGTCATGGGCATCGAGAAGGACGGCGGGGCCGTCGGGGCGCCGGTCGAGCCGGCCGAGCCGGCCGAGTCCGTACAGCCGGTCCAACTGCTCCAGCCGGTCCAGATGGTCCGGCTGTGGGGCTGGGGCGGCTGAGGCACGAGCCGCCCGCGCCGGGGAAGAGACCGACCTGGTCGGCGGTCGCTCGCGTACGACGGACGGCTCTCAGTGTCCCGGCCGGCCGCCTCCGGTGTTCCGCTTCGCGGAGGCGATCACGAGCGAGAGGACGCCGGTCACGGCCAGGCTGCCGGCCGTGACCATGGCCACGCCGATCAAGAAGAGGCCGCTCCCATCGTCCGACCAGTCGTAGGCCGCGGCGACGGCCAGCCCGGCGGTCGTGCCGAACACCGCGGCCTCCACCTGCTTGCGGGACGCGGCCCAGTACACCGGTACCAGCAGCGTCAGCCCGAGCCCGATCACCTGCCAGGCCTGGTAGGGGCCGGTCGTCGAGCCGTCGGGGTGCACGTCGGGGTGCTGGTCCCAGCCCAGCCAGGCGGCCCATGCCGCCATCGCGATCCCGGCGAGCGCGAGGGCCGCCAGCGGCCGGCGAAGGGGTTGGCGCGGTGCGTTGCTCATGCACCCAGTGTTCGGGACCGCCCGTTCGCCCGGCAGGGCCCGGATACTCAGTTCCGTCCGAGTAGCCGAGCGGGCCGGGGTTGACCCTCGACCTGGTGGAGGGCCCAGGGTTCCGGGTGTGGAGAGCGAGATGCGCGGCATTGGCGAGATGGCCCGGAGCTGCGGACTGAGCGTGAGTGCGCTGCGGTTCTACGACGGCGCGGGCGTGCTGGTCCCGGCCTGGGTGGATCCCGTGAGCGGCTACCGCTGGTACGGAGCCGAGCAGTTGGAGGAGGCCCGGGTGCTGGCCCGGCTGCGCCGCGCCGGGATGCCGTTGGCGGACATCCGGCTGGTCCTGGCCGGCTGGCCCAGTGCGGACACCGATCTGGTGCGCAAGCTGCTTGAGGCGCATCTGCGCCGTCTGGAACGGGGGCTGTCCGATGCCCGCGGCGAGTTCTCCACGCTCCGAGCGCTACTCGAATGCAGGGAGAACCCCATGACCGTGATCCGTACCGCCGCAGGCACCGCCGCCGCAGACTCCGCTTCCGTCGGCGCCGCGGCCTCCGCGGGCGCCGCGACCTCCGTCACCATCCCCGCCGCCGTGCGGCTGGAGGTCTCCGGGCCCGAGCTCGCGGCCGCGCTGGACGCCGTCCGCTTCGCCGCCGGCAGCGACCCCGAGCTGCCGATGCTCGCCGGTGTCCTGTTCGACATCGAGGGCGGGGCGCTCCGCGTCGTCGCGACCGACCGCTACCGGATGGCCGTCGCGCAGGCCCGTACCACCGGGCACGACGGGCCCCGGGTGCAGGTCGTCGTTCCGTCCCCGCTCGCCGACGCGATGCGGGCGCTGCTGAGCGAGGACGCGCCCGTCCGGCTGACCGTGGACGGCGAGCGCGTGGGCCTGGAGACCGCGGACCGCGAGGCGGCCGGCCAGTGCCTCGGCCACGACTTCCCCGACTACCGGCGCCTCGTCCGCCTGCCGGCCGGGCGCCGCGCCCTCGTCGACGTACCGGCCTTGCGGGAGGCGCTGGAAACCGGCCCCGTCCGCGCGAGCGAGGTGCGCGAGCGGGACGGCGTGTCCTACGACCTCAGCGTGCTCGAAGTGGCGGCCGACGGCGCGGTCACCGTCTGCGGCGATGGCGATGGCGATGGCGATGGCGATGGCGACGGGGCCGGGGCCGAGGGCAAGGGCGCGGGCTCCGGCCCGGGCCGGGTCGCCGTCAACCGCGCGTACCTGCTCCAGGCCCTCGAAGCCGGCGCCCGGGACCAGCTGGTCATGGAGTTCGGCGCCCCGAAGGCACCCCTGGCGATCCGCCGGACGGGCACCGAGGAGACGTTCTCGATGCTGATGCCCGTCCACCTGGACGACTAGCCGGAAACCTTCTTGCGCCTGGCCATGGCCGTCACCGCCTTGGCCTGGCCCCACCGGCACGCCATCCGGAGCAGGCAGACCGCCGTGAGGACCCACAGCCCGGCGAAGAGCCAGAGCAGAACCGGTGAGGTCGTCGCCACCGCGCGTACGAAGAGCACCGCGCAGGCGAAGGCGAGCAGAGAGGTGCCCAGGCCCAAACGATGGTCGAGGGCGTTGTTCCAGGCGCCGGTCCACGGTCTGATCCCGCGGCTCAGCGTGCGGAGCCGTCGGTCGAGGACTTCGTCGGTGCGCAGTCCGCCCTCGATGTCCTCGAGGATCATGCGCTCCTGTCGGGAAAGCTCCGGGCCGTCCATGGCAGGTCCTCGCTAGCGTGCGGAGTGCGCGGAGGCACGGTGCGGCCGATCCGGGCCGTGCGGACTCCGCGCGCGGGTAGGCCCCGGCGCGAGCCGGGGCGACGGTCGCGGCTGCCTCCCTGCGTGGGGTGCCTGATGCGCCTACCCCCCTCGGGCGCCGCTCACACCGCCGCGCCCCATCGCGGCCGTCGGGTCTACCCCGCCTCGAGGCGGGTAGGCGCTGGGCAATCCGGCCCAACGGAAGGACCCCCCGCCATGACGACTACCACGGCCGCGGCCCCGGGCACTCCGCCGAACGACCCCGTACCCCCCAACCCGACCCCCGCCCCGGGCCCGGGCCCCGGTCCGCAGCCCGGCCCGCTGCCGGGCCCCGTACCCGCTCCGGGCGGGCCGGACCCCGTCCCCCCGGCGCCGCCGCAGCCCGGCCCGGACCCCGAGCCGCCGCCTCCGTGGCCCGAGCCGCACCCGCAGCCGGGGCCCCTGCCCGGGCCGGTACCCGCGCCGGAACCCGTCACGTGAGAGTGGGGGTCCCGATGGGGGCCCCGTCGGGTTTGGCGACGGCCCGAACGGAAAGACGCCCGGTACGGGAGGTGGAGGCCTGAACGAGGCGCTGTACCCGGCACCGCCTCCCGGTCAGCACGGCATCAGGAGTTCCTGAGGTCCTGACCCGCCTCCGGCACAGGGAGGAACCATGACCCGACAGGTCCACGAGGTGATGACCGGGAACCCGGTGACCGTCGAGAAGCTCACCTCGCTGGCGGAAGCCGCACGGGTGATGCGCGACGCCGGCATCGGCGATGTCCTCGTCGTCGACGAGGGACGGCTCCGCGGCATCCTGACCGACCGGGACCTCGTCATCCGGGCCGTGGCCGAGAACCGCGATCCCGCCGACACCACGGTGCAGGCGATCTGCAGTACGGAGCTGTTCACCATCAAGCCCGACGACCACGTGGAGCAGGCCATCGACCTCATGCGCCGGCACGCACTGCGCCGGCTCCCGGTGCAGACCGAGGACGGCGAGCTCGTCGGCGTCGTCACCTTGGGCGACCTCGAGGTCGAACGGGACCCGGGCTCGACCCTCGCGGCCATCTCGGCCGCGGAACCCGACACCTGACGCCCGCGCCCCGGCGGCTGCCGCGGCCCCGGCCGTGCCGTCGCGGCGGTCGGCGGAACCCTGCCTCAGGAAGGCCCAGATCGCTCGAACTGGGCCTTCTCGCAAGCCGGGATGAGGGGAAGCGAACCCAGCGCCACGAGCCGGTCCGGCGGCCGGCGCGACACGGCCGACCTGACACGGCGGGCGTCACACGGCGGCGGGCGGCTGGCGTGACTCGCTCGCGCGGCGGTATTCGGCGTTGAGGCGCTTGGCCTCTTCGAGCTGGTCTTCGAGGATGATGATGCGGCAGGCGGCCTCGACGGGCGTGCCCTGATCCACGAGCTCCCGCGCTCGGGCCGCGATCCGCAGCTGGTAGCGCGAGTAGCGGCGGTGGCCGCCCTCGGAGCGCAGCGGGGTGATGAGGCGGGCTTCACCGATGGCGCGCAGGAAACCCTGCGTGGTGCCGAGCATCTCGGCGGCCCGGCCCATGGTGTAGGCGGGGTAGTCGTCGTCATCGAGCCGGCCGAACGAGTCGTCTGCTGTCATTGCACCTCTCTATGGAACGCGTGGAGGGGCCCTGGTGCCGTACGGCACCAGGGCCCCGAAGGAACTGCTACACCATCTACCGGCCTAGTGCTGCGCCGGCCTTCTGTTTCCGCGTACCTGGCCTGAACGCAGCCGGGGGCGCGGGGATCGCGATTGCTTGACCGGAGACCACCTCACTATCGATGTCCTGCGGTACCCGGGCTCAGCC
>NZ_JAGGOW010000003.1 GCF_018614135.1 Streptomyces sp. ISL-66 | reverse complement strand
AGCAGGCACAGCAGGCACAGCACGGGCAGCACGGGCAGCACGGGCAGCAGCCGCAGCAGGCCGCCCTTCCGGCCGCGGGCCCGGGCGGGCAAGGGCCCGTGTACGGGCCCCAGGAGGCCCCCGCCTTCGCGGTGGACCCCACCGCCATGCCGGCCGCCCACAACAGCGCCTGGTTCGCCGGTCCCCGCGCCCCGCAGGCCGCGTACGAGGGCGGCTACAACCCGCGCCTGGTGGAGGGCCTCGAACCGACTCCGGTGATGCCCCCGCAGGGCCCGGGCCCGGAGCAGCAGGAACAGCCGCAGCCGCAGCCGCAGGAATTCCCGGTCCCGGCCCCCGGCCAGGAGGCTCCCGCCGGAGCCGGGGCCGACGCCGAGGCGACGGCGGCCGCGGCCGCGGCCGCCGTGGATGCGGAGTTCGACGAGATCAAGTTCGCCGAAGCGGCGTACGAGGTCTTCCGCGGGTACATCGAGGAGAACAACCAGGTGCCCACCCCCGAGCAGGTGGACATATACCTCTCGGACCGCCACGGAATCGTGCACCCGCGCAGCGCCACGATGATCCGCCGGATGATGCCGGACCTGAAGCAGCGCTACCAGCAGGACCTGCAGAACGAGCACATCGCGTAGCAATCGCCCAGCAATGGAGAGGGCCCGCATCCCCAGGATGCGGGCCCTCTCCATGTCCGTGCGGAGGCTACGCGGCGAGCAGCTTGCGCACCCGGTCCGCCCCGACGGCGAGCAGCAGCGTCGGCAGTCGCGGCCCGGTCTCCCGCGTCACGAGCAGCCGGTAGAGCAGGGCGAAGAACGTGCGCTGCGCGACCTTCAGCTCCGGCGTGGGCTTGGCGTCCGGCTCGAGGCCGGCCATGACCTTCGGCACCCCGTAGACGAGGGTGGTCAGGCCGTCCAGCGACCAGTGCGAGTCGAGCCCGTCCACGAGCCGCCGCAGCGACTCGCGGCCCTCGTCGTCCAGGGAGGACAGCAGTTCCGCGTCGGGCTCCTCGCGGACCAGCGTGCGCTGGTCGGCCGGGACCTGGGTGGTGATCCAGTTCTCGGCACGGTCGAGGCGCGGGCGCACCTCGTCGAGCGAGGTCAGCGGCCGCTCCGGATCCAGCTCGCTGAGGATGCGCAGGGTCTGCTCGTCGTGGCCGGCCGTGATGTCGACGACGGACGCGAGCGTCCGGTACGCCATCGGGCGCGGGGTGCGCGGCAGTTCCGCGGCGGCGGTGCGCACGGCGCGGGTGTGCGCGGCGGCGTCGGCGGGCAGCACGGAGCCGTCGGCGACCTTGGCCTCCAGCTTGTCCCACTCGTCGTAGAGCCGCTGGATCTCCTGGTCGAAGGCGATCTTGAAGGACTGGTTGGGGCGGCGGCGGGCGTACAGCCAGCGCAGCAGCTGCGGCTCCATGATCTTCAGCGCGTCGGCCGGGGTCGGGACCCCGCCCTTGCTGGAGGACATCTTGGCCATGCCGCTGATGCCGACGAACGCGTACATCGGTCCGATCGGCTGCTCGCCGCCGAAGATGTGCACGATCTGGCCGCCGACCTGGAAGGAGGAGCCGGGCGAGGAGTGGTCGACGCCCGAGGGCTCGAAGATCACGCCCTCGTAGGCCCAGCGCATCGGCCAGTCGACCTTCCAGACGAGCTTGCCGCGGTTGAACTCGCTGAGCTTGACCGTCTCGGTGAACTCGTCCTCGGTGCAGACGTAGGTCATCTCGGTCGTCTCGTCGTCGTACGAGGTGACCTTGGTGAAGTCCTTGCCGCACTGCCCGCAGTACGGCTTGTACGGGAAGTACCCGCCCTCGCCGACGCTGCCGTCGTCCTCGGCGGCCGCGCCCGAACCCTCGGCGGCCTCCAGCTCGGCCTCGTCGACCTGCTTCTGCTGCGGCTTCTTGCCGCCCGGCTTCTGCTTCGTGCGGTACTGGTCGAGGATCGCGTCGATGTCACCGCGGTGCTTCATCGCGAACAGGATCTGCTCGCGGTAGACGCCGGTCGTGTACTGCTCGGTCTGGCTGATGGGGTCGTACTCGACGCCCAGCTCGGCCAGCGACTCGACCATGGCGGCCTTGAAGTGCTCGGCCCAGGAGGCGTACGCGGAGCCGGCGGGCGCGGGGACGGAGGTCAGCGGCATGCCGATGTACTGGCCGTAGGTCTCCGGGTCCACGCCCGGGATGCCGGCCGGCACCTTGCGGAAGCGGTCGTAGTCGTCCCAGGACAGGACGTGGCGGACCTCGATGCCCCGGCGGCGGATCTCGTCCGCGACCAGGTGCGGAGTCATGACCTCGCGGAGGTTGCCCAGGTGGATCGGGCCGGAGGGGGAGAGTCCGGACGCGACGACTAGGGCTTTGCCCGGGGCTCGGCGCTCCGCCTCGGCGATGACCTCGTCCGCGAAACGGGAGACCCAATCGGTCTCGGTGCTGCTCTGGGCGCTCTGAGCCACGACACGTCCTTCTATCTCGAATGCTGGCTTCAGCCATTCTCCCAGACGGAAGGGGGCGCTCCGGGGTTGCCCGGCGCCCCTATATCCCGGGATGCGGACAGCCCCCGCGTGGGATACTCGGTCCTTGTCGGAACACCCAAGTGCAAGCACAAGCACGACCTCACAGGAACGGCAGCTCATGGCCTCGGTCCCTTCCCTCGCTTCCTCCGTCAGCCAGCGCGTCGCCGACGCACTCGCCTCCGCCCTGCCGGACGCCGGTGCGATCGACGCCATGCTGCGACGAAGCGACCGGGCCGACTTCCAGGCCAACGGCATCCTGGCGCTCGCGAAGAAGGCCAAGGCCAACCCGCGCGAGCTGGCGACCACGGTGGTCGAGGGCCTCGACCACGGTGACCTGATCAAGGAGATCGAGGTCTCGGGCCCCGGCTTCCTCAACATCACGCTCACCGACCGGGCGATCATCGAGACGCTGGCCGCGCGTGCCGCCGACGACCGCCTCGGCGTGCCGCTCGCCGCGAAGCCGGGTACGACGGTCATCGACTACGCGCAGCCGAACGTCGCCAAGGAGATGCACGTCGGCCACCTGCGCTCCGCCGTGATCGGCGCCGCGATGGTGGAGATCCTGGAGTTCACGGGCGAGAAGGTGGTCCGCCGCCACCACATCGGCGACTGGGGCACCCAGTTCGGCATGCTCATCCAGTACCTGCTGGAGCACCCGCACGAGCTGGACCACAAGGCCGAGGGCGGCGCCGGGTCCCCGGAGGTCTCCGGCGAGGAGGCCATGTCCAACCTCAACCGGCTGTACAAGGCCTCGCGCGGCCTCTTCGACTCCGACGAGGAGTTCAAGACGCGTGCGCGGGCGCGGGTGGTGGACCTTCAGGCCGGTGAGCCCGAGACCCTGGCGCTGTGGCAGCGGTTCGTGGACGAGTCGAAGATCTACTTCTACTCCGTCTTCGACAAGCTGGACATGGACATCCAGGACCCCGACGTCGTCGGCGAGTCCGGCTACAACGACATGCTCGCCGAGACCTGCAAGCTGCTGGAGGACTCGGGCGTCGCCGTCCGCTCCAACGGCGCCCTTTGCGTGTTCTTCGACGACGTCAAGGGCCCGGACGGCAACCCGACCCCGCTGATCGTCCAGAAGTCCGACGGCGGCTTCGGCTACGCGGCGACCGACCTCTCGGCGATCCGCGACCGCGTCGGCAACCTGGGCGCGACCGAGCTGATCTACGTGGTGGACGCGCGGCAGTCCCTGCACTTCAAGATGGTCTTCGAGACGGCTCGCCGGGCGGGCTGGCTCGGCGACGGCGTCAAGGCCGTGCAGCTGGCCTTCGGCACCGTACTGGGCAAGGACGGCAAGCCGTTCAAGACCCGTGAGGGCGAGACGGTCCGGCTGGTGGACCTGCTGGACGAGGCCGTGGACCGGGCGACGGCCGTGGTCCGCGAGAAGGCGGACAAGGTCGGCCTGACCGAGCGGGAGATCGTCGAGAACGGCCGGCAGGTCGGCATCGGCGCGGTGAAGTACGCGGACCTCTCCACCTCGGCCGCGCGCGACTACAAGTTCGACCTGGACCAGATGGTCTCGCTGAACGGCGACACGTCCGTGTACCTCCAGTACGCGTACGCCCGCATCAGGTCCATCCTGCGCAAGGCGGGCGAGGCGGGCGACCGCAAGCCGGTCGCGCACCCGGAGCTGGAGTTGGCCCCGGCCGAGCGGGCGCTGGGCCTGCACCTGGACCACTTCAGCGACCTCCTCGCCGAAGCGGCGGCGGACTACGCCCCGCACAAGGTGGCGGCGTACCTCTACCAGCTGTCCTCGCTGTTCACGACGTTCTACGACCAGTGCCCGGTCATCAAGCCGGAGCCGGAGCTCGTCGTCGGCGAGAACCGCCTGTTCCTGTGCGAGCTGACCGCCCGCACCCTCGCCAAGGGCATGTCCCTGCTGGGCATCCGGACCCCCGAGAAGCTCTGACGCCCGAGAAGCTCCGGCGCCCGACGGCTCGACGCGGCGGCCCCGTCTCCCGGTGGGAGGCGGGGCTTTCCGCTGCCCTATGCCGCACCGAAGACCTCGACCTTGCACCGGGCACTCCCGGAACGACCGATTCGTGCGTCGCACGTGACGAGCGGCACCTGAAGCCCTTCGGCCAGAGCTACGTAGGTGGCGTCGTACGCGGAGAGGTTCGCGTAAAACACCCGTACGGCCCGATTCGGGCCGTACGGGCCGGGTAGGGGACGGCCCGTCCTTCCCCTACCCACCCACGGAGGGCCCCGTGCCCGACATGAACGGCCCCTACAAGCCCGGCACCCCGTGCTGGATCGACCTGATGGTTCCCGACCAGCAGGCCGCGCTCGACTTCTACGGCGACCTCTTCGGCTGGCAGGGCGAGATCGGACCGCCCGAGCAGGGCGGGTACTCCGTCTGCACCCTCAAGGGCAAGCCGGTCGCCGGAATCATGAAGGCGATGAACCCGGACGGCACCGTCCCCGACCCGATGCCGCCGACCGTGTGGACGACGTACCTGGCCACCGACGCCATCGACACCGCCCTCAAGTCGGCCACCGACGCGCGCGGCCGGGTCGTCATGGGCCCGATGGACGTCATGGACCTCGGCCGGATGGCCGTCCTCGCCGACCCGACCGGCGCCGTGTTCGGCCTGTGGCAGGCCGGCACCTTCGACGGCGCGGGCATCGTCAACGAGCACGGCGCCCTGATCTGGAACGAGCTCAGCACGGGAGACGTGGCCGCCGCGTCCGCGTTCTACTCCGCCATCCTGCCGGTCACCACGGCCGCGTCCGAGATGCCGGGAGCCTCGCAGTACACGGAGTTCAAGGTCGGCGGCCGCGCGGTGGCCGGGATGATGGACCTGAAGGACCTCCCGCCCGGCACCCCGCCGAACTGGCTCCCGTACTTCCACGCGGACGACGTGGACGGCGTCCAGGCCGCCGCCGTCCGCGCCGGAGCCTCCGTCCTCGCCCCCGCCTTCGACATGCCGGTGGGCCGCATCGCGGTCCTGGCCGACCCGCAGGGCGCACCGTTCGCGGTCATCACGGCGAGCGCCCCGGAACAGCCGGTCTGACCGGTCCAGGGCTCGCGCGACGGGGCCGAGGCGCGTGACGGGGCCGACTCGTGCGACGGGGCCCACAGGGAACGTTTCCCCTGTGGGCCCCGTCGCCGGGCCGCCCGGGCCGCCCTTACGGAGTGGACCGCTCGCTGATCAGTTCGGCCAGGCCGTCCAGCAGGCGGCCCAGGCCGAAGCGGAACTGGAAGTCCGGCTCGTCCGAGCCGGTGAACGCCGAGGATTCCAGCAGCCGCGTCAGCGCCGGGTGGCTGTCCGGGCCGGTCAGCAGCCGCAGCATGCGTACGTACTGGCCCACGACCTGGTCCGGTGAGACCCCGGACTTCACGATGGCGTCCATCATGTCCGCGGCCATGGTCGCCTCGTTCCGTACGAGCCCGCCGATCAGGATGATCGTGGAGAGCTTCTCGCTCTCCTCCAGGCCGGTGCCGGCCAGCGCCGCGAGCCCGCGTTCCATCCAGGCCAGCTGGTTGGGCGTGGCCGGCGGGGCGGTGATCGGGATGCGCAGGATCCAGGAGTTGGCCATCAGGACGGCCCGCTGCGCGTACGCCCAGTCGGTCAGCAGCTTCCGCCAGCCGGCGCCCGCACCCACGGAGGGCCCCGGCCCGGGCTCCGGCTCCGGCTCCGGCTCCGGCTCCGGAGGGGTGCCGACGCCGGCGTCCGACATCAGGATGTAGAGCTCTTCCTTCGCCGTGACGTACCGGTAGAGGGACATCGTCGAGACGCCCAGCTCCTTGGCCACCCGGCCCATGGAGACGGCGTCCATCCCCTCGGTGGCGGCGAGGGACACGGCCGCCTCCACGATCCGGGGAAGCGTCAGCGTGGGGCGCGGCCCCTTGCCGGGGCGTTCGCGCAGGCCCCAGGCCATTTCCAGGCTCGCCGGAAGCCCGGTGCCTTCCACCGGTTCCCTCTCCGGCTGCTTCGCCATGGCCGCCCGCTCCCGCTCTCGTCGTTGACCCACAACCGGCGGGCGACGCCCCTTGGGTGGCCCTGGCGTGGTGCGCGGCCATCGGCGTGGTCTCCGTGACCCTCGCGACCGTCCTCTTCGAACGGCGGACGCGCTAGGTGCCTGCGTGCGTGCGCCGACGCGGCGCAGAACCGCCGCTGCGGCCCGTCCATGGGGGTGGACGGGCCGCAGGGGCGGATCTCGGCGCGTGAGCGCGTGATGCTTCGCGCGTCACGCGTCACGGGCACGCATCACTGCAACGGGTATGAGTGCCTGCCCGTCACCGCGTCGATCTCCGAGTGGGCCTTCTGCAACAGCTGGGACGCGAGGTCCATCAGCGCTCTCGCGCCGGCGATCTCTTCCCCGACCCGCAGCTGATCCGGGTCGGAGGGGTGACGCATGGCGTAGCCGTGCGCCCGTATCTCGGAGCCGTCCCCGAGCCTGACCAGGGCCGCCGCACTCGTGCGGTGTCCCTCCTCGGTGAACTCGAGCTCCACGTGCCACCCGACGAGCGTGGTCATGGTGCATCACCTCCAGGGGCTCACCCACCTGCCTCCAGGGTGCGCCTACCGGGGGTGGGATGCGAGTCGGGGTGGGGGTCGTCAGGGGCTTGGGCTGCAGGGTTGGGCGGGTTGGGCTGCGGGGGTTGTTGGGGGCGTTGACGGTGGGGCGGTGGTTGGGGGGTGGGCCTCGGCTGCGTACCTCTCGGGGGCTTTGACGGTCCCGGTGGGAGTCCCGGAAGTCCAGCGTCCTTCCGGGGCGGGCCGGTCCCTCAAGGGCGCTCCCTCCGGT
The DNA here is from genome assembly GCF_018614135.1 of Streptomyces sp. ISL-66. GTDB lineage: Bacteria > Actinomycetota > Actinomycetes > Streptomycetales > Streptomycetaceae > Streptomyces. The sequence continues at coordinate 22,882 of NZ_JAGGOW010000003.1, read as the reverse complement.
CGCGTCGCTACGCGATGGCCTGCGGCCACCCTTGACCGACCGACCCACCCCGGAACGCCACAAGACTTCCGGGATCCCCCCGGGGGATGGCCTGGGGGTCATGGGCAGAGGGACGGCCGGATCAGAGAGCGCAATGCCACGGTCCCGCCGGTCAGCCGACGGTTCCAGCGGCCGGGACCGGCCCGCCTGCCCGGGGCCGGGGGCGCGGGACCCCCGGGACACCCATGCGGGGCCCATCGCGGCCCCTTCCCGGTGCTTCGAACGCCAACCCGCACGACAGGTTGACCAGACAGTCATCCGGGGCCCTGAGGCGCATCAGATCGCTACACACTCACACTCGGCTTAGCGACTGCGGCCCGGTGGGCGCCAGGGCGGTGAAAACGGCCGCCCACGGAGTGGGGGGGTCAGGGGTGGGCCAGGCGGCTGAGGAGGGCCACGGCCTCGTCGCGCGCGACCGGTTGGAAGAAGGTCGTGTCCACGGCCTCGACGGCGGCGATGGCGCGTGGAGCCAGCTCGGCTCCGGCGGTGGTGACGCGCAGCCGCTTGGCGCGCGTATCGGCGGGGTCGACCTCGCGCTCGATCCAGCCCTTGGTTTCCAGGGCGCGCAGGACCTGTGAGGTCATCTTGACGTCCGTGCCGGCCTGGCGGGCCACTGCCAGTTGGTTGGGGTGCTCGCCGTGCTTGTTCATCCACCACGTGCAGGCGAGCAGGACGAACTGCACGTGGGTGAGGTCCAACGGTCCGAGAGCTGCGGCGATGTCGCGCTGCCAGCGCAACGTGGCGTGCCAGAGCAGGAAGCCGGGACTGTCGCCGGGGCTGAGGGCCATCAGCCCTGCGCCAGCTTCACCAGCGCGTCCATCGTCTCCGGCCAGTCCCCCGTGACGGCCGGACCGATGTGCGGGCCGAGCTCGTCCACACCTTCGCCGGTGATCTCCATCCGATACGTGACCCGCGTACGCAGCCGCTCCCCCGCGTCCACCCGGTGAACGGTCCGCAGCAACAGCCCCTCGAACCGCGCCTCGTCCACGAACAGTTCATCGACGACGGCCTCGGCAACAACCAGGCTCACCGGATCCTGCCCGGCCGGCGTCATTACGATCTCCGCCCCCGCCGCGAATGCCCCGCTGATCATCACGCTCTCGATATCGGCGTTCCAGGCTCCCCAGTTCTCGACGTCGGCCCACAGTCCCCAGATCGCCCCGGGTCCCGCATTGGTCTCAACGCTGTGCTCGTACGCCCACATCTGGAGCCTCCCCTTGCCCGATATTGCCTACGCGAAGACTATCTCTGCACAGACTATCTGTCCACATCACACCCATCCCCATCCCCATCCCCATCCATCAGCCTCCGCCGTCCAAGCCGAGAGCGACGGCCAACCGCCCCCCGCCGACCCACAGCCGTCCCCCAAGCCCGCGCAACGCTCCTCCCCACTCCGTGGGCGGCCGTTTTCACCGCCCCGGCGCTCACCGGGCCGCAGTCGCTAAGCCGAGTGTGAGTGTGTAGCGATCTATCGCGCCTCAGGGCTCCGGATGACTGTCTGGTCAACCTGTCGTGCGGGTTGGCGTTCGAAGCACCGGGAAGGGGCCGCGATGGGCCCCGCGTGGGTGTCCCGGGGGTCCCGCGCCCCCGGCCCCGGGCAGGCGGGCCGGTCCCGGCTGCTGGAACCGTCGGCTGACCGGCGGGACCGGGCTCGTACATCCCTGATCCGGCCGTCCCTGCCCTCTCGCACCCCCAGGCCATCCCCCGGGGGGATCCCGGAAGTCTTGTGGCGTTCCGGGGCGGGCCGGTCGGTCAAGGGTGGCCGCAGGCCATCGCGTAGCGACGCGACGACGAAGGAGGAGCGCCCTTGACGGACCGGCCCGCCCCGGAAGGACGCTGGACTTCCGGGACTCCCACCGGGACCGTCAAAGCCCCCGAGAGGTACGCAGCCGAGGCCCACCCGCCCCACCGTCAACGCCCCCTCATTCCCCCCTCACCCCCCTCACTCCCCCCGCAACCACCCCGCCACCTCGGTCGCCCAGTACGTCAGGATCGTGTCCGCGCCCGCGCGCTTGATGCCGAGCAGGGTCTCCAGGATGGCGCGGTCGCGCTCGATCCAGCCCTTCTCCGCCGCCGCCTCGATCATCGCGAACTCGCCGCTGATCTGGTACGCGGCCACCGGCACGTCCACCGACTGCGCGACCCGGTACAGGATGTCGAGGTAGGGGCCCGCCGGCTTGACCATGACCATGTCGGCGCCCTCCTCCAGGTCCAGGGCCAGTTCGCGCAGCGACTCCCGGGCGTTCGCCGGGTCCTGCTGGTAGGTCTTGCGGTCGCCCTGGAGCGAGGAGGCCACCGCCTCGCGGAAGGGCCCGTAGAAGGCGGAGGAGTACTTGGCCGTGTACGCCAGGATGGACACGTCCTCGTGCCCGGTCTCGTCCAGCGCGTCGCGGATGACGCCGACCTGGCCGTCCATCATCCCGCTGGGCCCGACCACGTGGACGCCCGCGTCCGCCTGGACCTGCGCCATCTCCGCGTACCGCTCCAGCGTCGCGTCGTTGTCGACGCGCCCGTGCTCGTCCAGGACCCCGCAGTGCCCGTGGTCGGTGTACTCGTCCAGGCACAGATCGGACATGATGACGAGATCGTCCCCGACCTCGGCCTTCACGTCGCGGATCGCGACCTGGAGGATCCCGTCCGGCTCGGTGCCCGCCGTGCCCCGCGCGTCCTTGTTCTCGTCCGCCGGGACCCCGAAGAGCATGATCCCCGCGACGCCCGCCTCGACCGCCTCCACGGCGGCCTTCCGCAGCGTGTCCCGCGTGTGCTGGACCACGCCCGGCATCGCCGAGATGGCGAGCGGCTCGCTGATGCCCTCCCGGACGAACGCCGGGAGGATCAGGTCCGAGGGGTGCAGCCGGGTCTCCGCGACCATCCGCCGCATCGCCGGGGTCGTGCGCAGCCGGCGGGGCCGCGAGCCGGGGAAGGATCCGTACGTGCTCATCTTCTAGTCGCCTCTTCGAGCATCGACAGCAGTCGGGACAAGCGTAGAGCCCGCCCCGTCCCGGAACGGCCCGGGCTCCCGGGGGCCCGCGCAGGCACTCGGTTCCACCTGGGTACGGCGCGCGGCCCCGGCCGCACCCACGGCGAACTCGCACCACACCACCTTGCCCGGCACCCGCACCCCGACCCCCCACCGGTCCGCGACGGCCGCGACCAGCAGCAGCCCGCGCCCGCGCTCCGCCCCCGGATCCCGGTCCTCCACGCGCGGCCGCCCGCCCCCGCTGTCGTGCACCTCGACCCGGACGACGTCCCCGAACCGCACCAGCCGCACCCGGTAGCCCCTGCCGGGCGGGATCCCGTGCAGCAGGGCGTTGGTCGCCAGCTCGCTCACGCAGAGCAACACGTCGTCGCGGCGGCATGTGACACCCCACGCGTGCAGTGTCACCGCCGCGAACTCCCTGACGGAGCGGACACTTTGGCGGCTGCGGGGGTAGAACCGCTCGCGCAGCAGGGCCGGATGGATTTCCACGTTCACGGGACGATCGTCGCGGTGCGTGACTAGCGTGGGGAAGACGAGTAACCCGTACTCCTTCATGAGTACGGGTTGGTACCGGTATCTCTCATGCACACGCGGGGAGTTCACAGGCATGCCACCACGCAAGAGGCCCCGGCCCAACGAGACCGCGATGAAGATGGTCGGCGCTCAGGTCGCCGCCGCACGCATCGCCGCAGGAATGACCCAGCGCGCCCTCGCCGAAGAGCTGCACATCGACGTGGAAACCGTCGCCTCCATCGAGCAGGGCAGGCGCGTCCTGATGCCGAACGTCGCCGAGAAGATGGACCGGATCCTTGGCCTACCCGGCCTCCTGACGGTCGCGGCGAACCGCATGCCCGAGGTCGACATGAGCCCAGCCTGGGCGGAGGAATACTTCGCCAGCGAGGGCGAGGCCCTCGCTTTGTCCTGGTACGACACCGTGCTCGTGCCCGGCCTGCTTCAAACCGAGGAGTACGCCCGCGCTGTGTTCAGCTGCCGCGTCCCGTACATGGGCGAGGAAAAGATCGAGCTCCAAACGGCCCGCCGAATCAAGCGTCAGGAACTACTGCACCGCAGAGTGCCGCCCACTCTCGGCTTCATCGTCTCGGAAGCAGCACTGCGCGACCGCCTTGGCGGCGACGAGGTCCACCGGGAGCAGCTGCGCTACCTGCGTGCCTGCGCCGACCGCCCGGGCCTCTCGCTCCAGGTGCTGCCTCTCGGCATCACCGCTCACGCGGGCCTCGACGGCCCGTTCATCCTGCTGGAGACACCCGAGTTCCAGCACCTCGCCTACTCGGAAACGCAGCGCGGCAGCATCCTCGTTCGTGACCCCAACGAGGTCAGCATCCTTGCTCAGAAGTATGCAATGCTGCGATCCCAGGCCCTCAACGTCGCGGAGACAAAAGGCCTGTTGGACCGGCTGCTAGGAGAGTCATGAGCACCGCACTGAAGTGGTTCAAGTCCAGCTACAGCGGCAGCGAGGGCGGCGCCTGCCTGGAAGTGGCCGTCGCATGGCGGAAGTCCTCCTACAGCGGCGACGAGGGCGGCGCCTGCGTCGAAGTCGCCGCCGCCGCCTGGCAGAAGTCCTCCCACAGCAACGACGAGGGCGGCGCCTGCGTCGAAGTCGCGTCCTGCACCTGCGCCGACGCCGTGCACGTCCGGGACTCCAAGGTCACCGACGGGCCCACCCTCACCCTCGCCCCCGCCGCCTGGACCGGCCTCACCCGGTGGGTTCGTTCCTGAGGCTCCAGCGCCGCAAGCCGTCCGCCCGGGGATCGCTCTCGAGCTCCGGGCCGAGCGGCCCCACCCGCGCGTACGCCTCCGGGGTGCGCGGGTCGTCCCGCCCGGCCAGGCCGTAGGCGGCGCTCAGCCGCAGCTCCTGCTCGTCGGCGTCGAGGAGTTCCACCAGCGCCTCGGTGACCTCCGGCGAGCAGTCGCGGCCTCTGGCGGTGCCGTACGCCGCGCTGCGCCGGACTTCCGGGTCCCCGTCCCGGAGCAGGGCGAGCATGAGCGTCCTGTCCCCCTCCCCCAGCTCGTCCTCCGAGCCCAGCGTGTCCGCGGCCATCGCCCGCACCCCGCCGTCGGTGTCCCGGCCGAGGTCCCGCACCGCCCGCGCCGTCACGGGGTCCAGCGGCTGGTCGAACATCTGCGGTACCCGGCGCCGTACCCGCGGGTCCGGATGCCCGGCGTACCGCAGCCCGAACGCCCGCGTCTGCGGGTGACCCTGGTCCCCGAGCAGGCCGAGCACGAGCGCCAGGACCCCACCGTCCGGCTCGGCGTCCGCCCAGTCGGGAAGCAGCACCTCCAACCGCTCCCGGTACCAGCGGGCGTTAACGATGACGTCCGTCATCAGCTCGCCCAGCCGCAGGAACTGGGCGACGAACGCCCGGTGCGCGGGTGAGAGGTGCCGGTGGTGGTCCACCACCCGGGACCAGGTCTCCGCGCCCTGCCGCAGCACGAAGATCCAGCGGGCCGCCTGACGGTCGACGTGGTCCTCGTCCTCGTACCGCACGGCCCGGTCAACGAGTTCCTCGACCGGGGTCAGGATCCGGAATTCCCACTCCATGCGGGTCAGAACCGCTCCGTGCCCGGCCCGTACGGTCCGCCCGCCGAGCGTGACCTCCTCGACGCGGTCGGACTCCCCGTCCCGGACGATCCCGGTGCGCGCCGGGCCCTGCGCCCCCGTCAGCCGGCGCAACTCCGCCTCCGCGCCCGTCTCGTACCAATGCCGGGCCGCCTCCAGCAGCCGCGCCCGCTCCGCTTGCGAGAGCCGCTCCCCCGACTCCGAGTACAGGAACGCGCCCCACACCGCCGGTGAGCCGCCCTCGACGGCCCGCAGCAGCGGGGTCGTCCCGTCCGGCAGCCGCCGGTCCGGGTCGGCGCCGCCCTCCACCAGCACGCGTATGGTCTCCACCGCGTACGCCGCCACCGCCGCGCACAGCACCGGCAGGCCGTCGCCGCCCGCCGTGTCCGGGTCCGCGCCCGCCGCCAGCAGCTCGCGGACCCGCTCGGCGTCCCCCGCCCGTACCGCTTCCTCCAGGTCCATGGCCGCGAACATGCCACAGGGCCCGGGTGCAACCGCACCCGGGCCCTGCTCACTACCGGTCCCGCCGTCAGGTCGTACGACGACGCCGCGCGCCCGGCCGCCGCTCGCTCGGCCGGTACACGCTCTCCCCGGCCTCCTTCGCGGCCTCGCGGCGCGCCGCGCCGTACTCGGCCAGGGCCTCCGCCAGCTTGCCGACGCTCGGCTCCGGCGAGAGGACGTCGACCCGCAGGCCGTGTTCCTCCGCCGTCTTGGCCGTCGCCGGCCCGATGCAGGCGATGACGGTGACGTTGTGCGGCTTGCCGGCGATGCCGACCAGGTTCCGCACGGTCGACGAGGACGTGAAGAGCACGGCGTCGAAGCCGCCGCCCTTGATCGCCTCGCGCGTGTCCTGCGGCGGCGGAGAGGCGCGCACGGTCCGGTAGGCGGTGACGTCATCGACCTCCCACCCGAGCTCGATCAGCCCGGCGACCAGGGTTTCGGTGGCGATGTCGGCACGCGGCAGGAAGACGCGGTCGATCGGGTCGAAGACCGGGTCGTACGGCGGCCAGTCCTCCAGCAGTCCGGCGGCGGACTGCTCACCGCTCGGCACCAGGTCGGGCTTGACGCCGAACTCCACCAGCGCGGCGGCCGTCTGCTCGCCCACGGCGGCGACCTTGATGCCCGCGAAGGCACGGGCGTCGAGCCCGTACTCCTCGAACTTCTCGCGCACGGCCTTGACCGCGTTCACCGAGGTGAAGGCGATCCACTCGTAGCGGCCGGTGACCAGCCCCTTGACGGCCCGCTCCATCTGCTGCGGGGTGCGCGGCGGCTCCACGGCGATGGTCGGCACCTCGTGCGGCACCGCGCCGTACGAACGCAGCTGGTCGGAGAGCGAGGCGGCCTGCTCCTTGGTGCGCGGCACGAGCACGCGCCAGCCGAAGAGCGGCTTCGACTCGAACCAGGACAGTTCCTCGCGGCGCGCGGCGGCGCCGTGCTCCCCGACCACGGCTATGACGGGCCGCGAACCCTCCGGGGAGGGAAGGATCTTGCCCTGCTTGAACACCTGGGCGATGGTCCCCAGGGTCGCGCTCCACGTCCGCTGGCGGGTGGTGGTGCCGGCCACGGTCACCGTGAGAGGGGTGTCGGGCTTGCGCCCGGCGCTCACCAGTTCGGCGGCGGCCGCCGATACCGTCTCCAGCGTCGCGGAGACGACGAGGATGCCGTCGCTGGCGCCCACCTCGCTCCAGCAGCGCGCGGAGGCGTTGCGGGCGTCCACGAACCGGACGTCGGCGCCGAGCTTGCCGCTCAGCGGCACACCGGCGTACGCGGGTACGCCGACGGCGGTCGCGACACCGGGCACGACCTCGAAGGGGATGCCCTCGGTGGCACAGGCGAGCATCTCCTCGGCCGCGTTCCCGTCGAGCCCGGGGTCGCCGGTGACGGCACGGACGACCCGCCTGCCGGAGCGCGCGGCCTCCATGACAAGATTGGCAACGTCGTTGAGAGCAAGAGGTGTTCGGATCACCGGAACCCCGGCGGCTGCTGACAGATCGTCAGCAACCGTCAGCTGAGGCGTGTCCACCCCCGCGCGCGCATGCGTCCGTACGACGTCGAGCACTTCGGGCTCCGCGATCAGTACGTCCGCGGCGGCGAGGGCCTCGACGGCGCGCAGCGTCAGCAGACCCGGGTCGCCCGGACCGGCACCGAGGAAGGTGACGTGTCCGTGGACGGCGACCGCCGGGAAAGCGGAGGTGTTGGGACGTGTGGGGTTCAAAGCGACCGCTCCCCCATCAGACCGGCCGCGCCCTTGGCGAGCATCTCGTCCGCGAGTTCGCGGCCGAGCGCCATGGCCTCGTCGTACGACGAGGGCACGGGACCGGTGGTGGACAGCTGTACCAGCGTGGAACCGTCGAGGGTTCCCACAACTCCACGCAGGCGCATTTCATTGACAGTCTGCCCGTCGGCCAGCAGGTCGGCGAGCGCCCCCACAGGGGCGCTGCAGCCGGCCTCCAGGGCGGCGAGCAGTGCGCGTTCGGCGGTCACGGCGGCCCGGGTGTACGGGTCGTCGAGCTCGCCGAGCGCGGCGATCAGGTCCGTGTCGGACGCGAGGCACTCCACGGCCAGGGCACCCTGGCCGGGTGCGGGCAGCACGTTGTCGACGGAGATCAGGTCGGTGGCTTCGTCGCCGCGGCCGATCCGGTTGAGCCCGGCGGCGGCGAGGACGACGGCGTCGAGCTCTCCGTTGCGCACGAAGCCGATCCGGGTGTCGACGTTGCCGCGGATGGCAACGGTCTCGATGACCTTGCCCAGCGACTTGGCGTAGGCGTGCAGCTGGGACATGCGCCGGGGCGACCCGGTCCCGATCCGCGCCCCGTCGGGCAGCTGCTCGAAGGTCAGGCCGTCGCGGGCGACGAGCGCGTCCCGGGCGTCCTCACGCTGCGGCATGGCCGCGATGACGAGCTCGGCGGGCTGCGTGGTGGGCAGGTCCTTCAGCGAGTGCACGGCGAAGTCGACCTCACCGCGTACAAGGGCTTCGCGCAGGGCGGTGACGAAGACGCCGGTGCCGCCGATCTGCGAGAGGCTCTCGCGGGACACGTCCCCGAAGGTCGTGATCTCCACGAGCTCGACGGGCCGGCCGGTGATCGCCCGTACCGCCTCGGCGACATGCCCGGACTGGGACATGGCCAGCTTGCTTCGCCGCGTGCCGAGCCGGAGGGGCTCGTCGAGACGTGGATTCATGATGCCCGTCCTGAGTCGTCGTTCTTGTCTGCCGCGTCCGCCCGGCTGACGGAGGCCACCGTCTGCGGGTCGAGATCGAAGAGTTCGCGCAGCGCCTCCGCGTACCCGGCGCCGCCGGGCTCGCTCGCGAGCTGCTTGACGCGCACGGTCGGCGCGTGGAGGAGCTTGTCGACGACGCGCCGCACGGTCTGATTGACCTCGGCCCGCTGCCGTTCGTCGAGATCGGGTACCCGCCCGTCCAGCCGCGCCACCTCCATGGCGACGACCTCGGCGGCCATCGCCCGCAGGGCGACCACCGTGGGCGTGATGTGCGCGGCCCGCTGGGCCGCCCCGAAGGCGGCCACTTCCGCGGCCACTATCTCGCGCACCGCGTCGACGTCGGCGGCCATCGGCGCATCGGCGCTCGCTTCCGCCAGCGATTCGATGTCGACGAGCCGCACCCCGGGGATCCGGTGCACGGCGGCGTCGATGTCCCGCGGCATGGCCAGGTCGAGCAGCGCGAGCCGTACGGGCGCGCCGTCCTGGCTCCGCACCGTCCTGCGCGGCTGCCGCTGCGCGGCCGCCTCGCCCTGGTCGGCCCAGGCCCCGTGCAGTTCGAGCGAGCCGGCGTCCACCCCGGCCAGCGCGGCCCGCCCGCCGGAAGCCGGCGAATCCATCCCGACGGGACACCCGTCGGGCTCGTCAACGACCACCTTGCTCCGCACGGCCCCGGCATCGGCGATCCGCTGCCCTCCGGCCGCCAGAGCGGCAAGCCGCGCAACGAGCTCCGATTCCAGCCCGGCGGGCGAACTCAGCCCGGCCGACGAACCCAGCCCGGCGGGCGAATCCAGCCCCGCCGGCGTTTGAGGCGCGGGGGTCCGGGGGCTGGCCCCCGGCAACGGCGCCGCACCGGCATCGGGTCCGGGCTGGCCCGGGGAACGGTGGAAGGGCGGGTAGGGGACAGCCCCCGCAGGGCCCGACTCCACGGCCGCGGCCACGTCGTCCCCGGTCAGCACCAGGCCGGTCGCCCCGGTGCAGGACACCACCACATCGACTCGTGTCAGCGAATCGGCAACCTCGCCCATCGGCACGGCAGCGGCCCGCACCCCGGTGCCCGAGGCAACCAGAATCCCGGCCAACCGCTCCGCCCGCTCGGCGGTCCGGTTCGCCACCACGATCTCGGCGAAGCCGACCCGCGCCAGCGTCGCCGCCGCGAGCGAGGACATCGATCCGGCCCCGATGACGAGCGCCCGCTTGCCCGCGGCCCACTTCTCCACCGGCTCGTGCACCGCGAGCTGCTCCAGCCCGAAGGTCACCAGCGACTGCCCCGCCCGGTCGATGCCGGTCTCGGAGTGCGCCCGCTTGCCGACCCGCAGGGCCTGCTGGAAGAGGTCGTTGATCAGGCGGCCCGCCGTGTGGAGCTCCTGCCCCAGCGCCAGCGCGTCCTTGATCTGGCCGAGGATCTGCCCCTCGCCGACGACCATCGAGTCCAGCCCGCACGCCACCGAGAACAGGTGGTGCACCGCCCGGTCCTCGTAGTGGACGTAGAGGTAGGGGGTGAGCTCCTCCAGAGCCACCCCGCTGTGCTGCGCGAGCAGCGTGGAGAGCTCGGCCACGCCCGCGTGGAACTTGTCCACGTCCGCGTACAGCTCGATCCGGTTGCACGTGGCGAGCACCGCCGCCTCCGCCGCCGGCTCCGCGGCCAGCGTGTCGTGCAGCAGCTTGATCTTGGCATCGGCGGACAGCGAGGCGCGCTCCAGCACGCTCACGGGCGCGCTGCGATGGCTCAGCCCTACGACGAGCAGGCTCATGCCGGCATCACCGCCGGCACGTCACCCTCGGGGTTGCCCTTCCGGGCCACGGCGGTCGCACGCCCCGCGGGCGGCACGACGGCCGCGGCGGGGGCCGCGCCGGTGCCACTGCCCGTGGGGGAGCCGCCGGCGGCAGCGGCCGCGGCCGCTTCCTCGCCGGCCTTGCGCTGCTCGTGGAACGCCAGGATCTGCAGCTCGATCGACAGGTCGACCTTGCGCACGTCCACGCCCTCGGGCACGGACAGGACGGTCGGCGCGAAGTTCAGGATGGAGGTGACGCCGGCCGCGATGAGCCGCTCGCTCACCTGCTGGGCCGCCCCCGCCGGGGTCGCGATGACCCCGATCGAGACGCCGTTCTCCTCGATGATCTTCTCCAGTTCATCGGTGTGCTGAACGGGCATGCCGGCGACGGGCTTGCCGGCCATGGCCGGATCGGCGTCGATGAGCGCCGCCACGCGGAAGCCGCGGGACGCGAAGCCGCCGTAGTTGGCGAGGGCCGCGCCGAGGTTGCCGATGCCGACGATGACGACCGGCCAGTCCTGGGTCAGTCCGAGCTCGCGGGAGATCTGGTAGACGAGGTACTCCACGTCGTAGCCGACCCCGCGGGTCCCGTAGGAACCGAGGTAGGAGAAGTCCTTGCGGAGCTTCGCGGAGTTCACTCCGGCGGCAGCGGCGAGCTCCTCGGAGGACACCGTGGGTACCGAGCGCTCGGAGAGCGCGGTGAGGGCGCGCAAGTACAGCGGAAGCCGAGCGACAGTGGCCTCGGGAATACCTCGGCTGCGGGTCGCCGGTCGGTGGGTTCGGCCAGTTGCCACGATGCTCCTGCGGGATGAGCGGGGCTGCAGGTGGCCACTTGTCCCAGGACCACCCCGTCGAATGCAGGTTATGTCTTTGTGAACGCGTGCACAAAGATTGTGTCCGCTTTGTCCGACCAAAGTGACCGGGGTCACGCGCCGTGGGCGTGTGGGGCGGGAACGATCGACACGCCGAACCCGTTCAAATCCCGAAGGGGGCAAAACCGTACACACTCCTCACCAATACGCCCCCGAGATCCCACAAATCGCCCACGATCGTAACCGTCCGCGGGTTCAACCCTGCAATGCCCGTCGGAGCCGGTCAGGGTTCACCCTCCAGAAGGTGTGCTGGTCACCGTCCACGAGCACGACCGGGATCTGCTCCCAATACAAGCGGTACAGCTCCTCGTCCTGCGAAATGTCTCTCTTCTCCCACTGTGCCCCCGTCTCGGCACAGACCTTCTCGATGACCTCCTGGGCGTCGTCACAGAGATGGCACCCCGGCTTCCCGACGAGCGTGACCAACCGCTCCTCGGGACGCTTCTTTTGCGCACGGCGCAGCAAAGGACTCATGTCCCCATTCTCCCGCCCCCGCGCACCGGCCGGACCGGAGCGGAGGCCGCGAAGAGTTCACGCCCCCGATTCCGATCGGTTCGGGAACTCCCGAACACAATGGCTATGCTCGCGTCATGTCCGCTCTCGGATGGCTCTCCCCCCGTAGGCGCTCCGCGACCGCGCGGAGCGTGCTGGCAGGCGAGGCCTCGGCCGAGGCCGCCCGCAAGACCGCGCTGGCCGATGACGCCCTCGGCGCCCTCACCCCGGACACGGCCGACGCGGCACCGGCCGGGACGCGGGAAGCCGAAGTCCCCGACACCGCCCCCGCACCGGAACCGGAACCCGAGTTCCCCGTGGCGGGCGACGACCTCGCCGCCGCCTTCTTCGACCTCGACAACACCGTCATGCAGGGCGCCGCGATCTTCCACTTCGGCCGCGGCCTCTACAAGCGCGAGTTCTTCCGCCGCCGCGAGCTCGCCCGCTTCGCCTGGCAGCAGGCCTGGTTCCGGCTCGCCGGCGTCGAGGACCCCGAACACATGCAGGACGCCCGCGACAGCGCGCTGTCCATCGTGAAGGGCCACAAGGTCTCCGAACTGATGTCCATCGGCGAGGAGATCTACGACGAGTACATGGCGGAGCGGATCTGGCCGGGCACCCGCGCCCTGGCCCAGGCCCACCTCGACGCCGGCCAGAAGGTGTGGCTGGTGACGGCCGCCCCCGTCGAGACCGCCACGATCATCGCCCGCCGGCTCGGCCTGACCGGCGCCCTGGGCACCGTCGCGGAGTCCGTGGACGGCATCTACACCGGCCGCCTCGTCGGCGAGCCGCTGCACGGCCCCGCCAAGGCGGAGGCGGTGCGCGCCCTGGCCGCGGCCGAGGGCCTGGAGCTCGACCGGTGCGCCGCCTACAGCGATTCGCACAACGACATTCCGATGCTGTCGCTGGTCGGGCATCCGTACGCGATCAATCCCGACACAAAACTGCGCAAGCATGCCCGCGCCAACGACTGGCGCCTGCGCGACTATCGGACCGGCCGCAAGGCCGTGAAGGTCGGCGTCCCGGCGGCCGCCGGGGTCGGCGCGATCGCGGGCGGCGCGGCCGCCGCGATCGCCCTGCACCGCCGCCGCAAGTAGCGGCCTCGGGCCCCGTACGGCCCCCCACCGGCCCTTCCTGTCCGACATGCCCTGCCCGCCTTCCGGGCAGGGCATTCGCATACCTCTACCCGCACCCCCGGCGCGGCACTCCGTCCTGCCCGACTCGGTCGCGAGCCAGCGGGGAAGCCGCCATTCCGCGCACCCAACCGATCAAGAACCGATCACCAACTGCGACTGAATATGCCTTCGACACGCAACAGAAGTGTCGTAACCGGTGATTTGAGCAACTGGGTGTAGCGCCGCCTGTACGAAGCGTTATTCTCCTCAAACGCATGCCACCGCCCATCTGTCGCCACGACGGGTGAACGGTCCCGCACTGCACGTGATGGAAGCTCTGCCTCTGGGAGTCCCGTGTACCCACCTGTCGGGGTTGACGCCTCGGGCCTGGCTACGCTGCGCGCAACGGTCATCGACCGCCTGCGCGGCTTCGTCCCCACCGCGTACGCCGTCCCCGCATTCGCCACCGCGGTCCCCGCCGGACTCGGCCCGGCCGGTCCTTGCTATGCCCTGACCGACGGCGGCGCGACGGTGGGCAGACGTGCACGCTCGGGCGCCGCAGCCGCGAGCGCAGCCGCCGGGACCACCGCGCCGACCGCCCGCCGCCCCACCGCGGACAGCGACCAGGCCCGCATGATGGACCTGGTCGAACGCGCCCAGGCCGGCGAGGCCGAAGCCTTCGGTCGCCTGTACGACCAGTACAGCGACACCGTCTACCGCTACATCTACTACCGCGTCGGCGGCAAGGCGACCGCGGAGGATCTCACCAGCGAGACCTTCCTGCGCGCGCTGCGCCGCATCTCCACCTTCACCTGGCAGGGCCGCGACTTCGGCGCCTGGCTCGTGACGATCGCCCGCAACCTGGTCGCCGACCACTTCAAGTCGAGCCGTTTCCGCCTGGAAGTCACCACAGGCGAGATGCTCGACGCCAACGAGGTGGAACGCTCCCCCGAGGACTCCGTCCTGGAGTCCCTCTCCAACGCGGCCCTGCTGGAAGCCGTACGGAAACTCAATCCACAGCAGCAGGAGTGCGTGACCCTGCGCTTCCTGCAAGGCCTCTCGGTCGCCGAGACGGCCAGGGTGATGGGAAAGAACGAGGGCGCCATCAAGACGCTCCAGTACCGGGCGGTCCGCACACTGGCCCGCCTCCTCCCCGACGACGCCCGCTGACGCCGCCCTCCTCCCCTCTCACATTCGGTTTCCCTCCCTGATGACATTGATGACACCGATGACACTGACGAAGCTGTGGTCCGATCATCCTTCGTCCGTAACCCAAGTGCCGCGCCGCTCGTTGTGGGGAATGCAGGCTCCCTGTGGACAAGCCCTGCCTGAAGCCACTCACTCGAAAGTGTGGATGTGCTCAAGGAAGGCAACCTTCCGGACACCTTGGGGAGTCGATCGTCATGACGAGAGGAGGTGCCGCCAGTGATCGCGAACGTGACTCCGCACCGGCGGGCGAACGCCTTCGCCCAGGCCCTGGAGGATCGGACCCCGTCCGATCTTTCGGAACCGGACCCGGCGGCCGAGCAGTCCGAGGCACCTGCCGAACCTGCCGACCACGACCGGTTGTTGGCCCTGGCGAGCGTGCTCGGCGAAAGAATGCCGCGCCCGGTGCTGGATGCCGAGGTCAAAATGGTGCAGCGAGCCCAGCTCGTCGCCGCCATGGAGACCATGGTGATGGAGGAAAGGGCCGGCGGCAGTGCCGCCTCGGACCCTCAAGTGCCCGAACAGCGGACCGGCCGCGGCGCCCACCGGGCGAGCCCGCTCCGGAAATTGCGGCCCCGCTCCCGCTGGTCCAAGGGCATCGCAGCGGGCGGCCTCACCGTAGGTGTGGCCGCGGGGGCCTTCAGCGGTGTGGCCGCCGCGAGCACCGACGCCCTGCCGGGTGACCACCTGTACCCCGTGAAGCGGGGCATGGAGGACATCCGGCTCGGGATGGCCGACGACGATTCGGACCGGGGCGAGCTCTATCTCGACCAGGCCTCGAACCGCCTGTCGGAAGCCCGTCGGCTGATGGAGCGCGGGCGGCTGGGCACGCTGGACCACGAGTCCCTCGGCGAGATCCGCCGGGCGCTCGCCGGTATGAAGCACGACGCCTCGGAGGGCCACCGGCTCCTCCAGGCCGCCTACGAACGGGACGGCTCGCTCGGCCCGATCCAGGCGCTGTCCTCGTTCTCCCGCTCGCACCGCGGCGCGTGGGACAGGCTCCGCGGGAACCTC
The DNA here is from genome assembly GCF_018614135.1 of Streptomyces sp. ISL-66. GTDB lineage: Bacteria > Actinomycetota > Actinomycetes > Streptomycetales > Streptomycetaceae > Streptomyces. Next base: position 7,595 of record NZ_JAGGOW010000003.1, on the reverse strand, counting down.
CCCGCGCAGCTCACGGACGTGGGCGGCGAAGTCGAGTCGGTCTTCCTGGCCATAGACCAAGACGTGGCGCCGCTCCAGGGCCTGCTCCCGAAGCCTCCGGAGCAGACCCGCGGCTCCGGCCCCTCCACCAGGCCGAGTGCCCCGGCGGGCAATCAGCAGACGGCGCCCTCCCAGGGCACCCCGTCGGCCGCGCCCACCCCGTCGGCGCCGGGAACCGGATCCGCGAAGACCCCGCCTCCCGGCGGCGGCCTCCTCGGCGGTACGGGCGATCTGCTGAACCCGCCCGCGGGCCAGTCGACCCCCTCCGCGCCCGGCACCCCGCAGCACCCGCAGCCGGACATCACCCTCCCGCCCCTCCTCCCCGGACTCCTCCCCGGGCTGGGCCTCAAGGCGGAGGACGCGGACTGAAGCCGGCTGGCACCGGCTGACACCGAAAGCGCCGGCGGAGCTGCTCCCTCGCAGCCCCGCCGGCGCTCACGTGTGCCCGGGACCCGGCGGGCGTCCCGCGGGTCCGGTCAGAAGACGACGGGCCTCAGAAGAAGACGGACCGCCGCTGCACCAGCAGCTTGTACAGCGTGTGCTGGATCTGCTCCCGGACCTGATCGGTCAGGTTGAACATCAGCATCGGATCCTCGGCCGCCTCCGCCGCGTAACCCGCGGTCTCGATCGGCTCGCCGAACTGGATCGTCCACTTCGTCGGCAGCGGCACCGCGCCCAGCGGTCCCAGCCACGGGAACGTCGGAGTGATCGGGAAGTACGGGATCCCCAGCAGCCGCGCCAGCGTCTTCGCGTTGCCGACCATCGGGTAGATCTCCTCCGCCCCCACGATCGAGCAGGGCACGATCGGCGTCCCCGCGCGCAGCGCCGTCGACACGAAGCCGCCCCGCCCGAACCGCTGGAGCTTGTACCGGTCGCCGAACGGCTTCCCTATCCCCTTGAAGCCCTCGGGCATCACGCCCACCAGCTCCCCGGCCTCCAGCAGCCGCTGCGCGTCCTCCGCGCACGCCAGCGTGTGGCCGGCCTTCCGCGCGAGCTCGTTCACGACGGGCAGCATGAACACCAAGTCCGCCGCCAGCAGCCGCAGGTGCCGCTCCGCCGGGTGGTGGTCGTGCACGGCGACCTGGAGCATCAGGCCGTCCAGCGGCAGCGTCCCGGAGTGGTTCGCCACGATCAGCGCACCGCCCTCCTTCGGGATGTTCTCGATGCCCTTGACCTCGACCCGGAAGTACTTGTCGTACAGCGGCCGCAGCAGCGACATCAGGACCTGATCGGTCAGCTCCTTGTCGTAGCCGAAGTCGTCGACCTCGTACTCCCCGGTGATCCGGCGCCGCAGGAACGCCAGCCCGCCGGCGATCCGCCGGTCCCAGGCCTCACCGGCCGAGCTGCCCGGGCCCGAGGCCGCCGGGCCCGAGCCCGCCGCGCCCGAAGGCTCCGGGACGGCCGCGACCAGCGGCTGCGCCGCCTGTTCCGGCTCGGCCGCGGGCAGCGCCCGTACCCGCCGCGGCGGCCGCCGCCGCGGCCGGTCCTCGTCGAACGGAATGACCTTGGCGTCCGCCACTATCGCTTCGCTCCCTCAGCCGCCGGCGCCTTGCCCGCTCCGGTACTCGCCCCTGTGCTCGCGTCCACGTTCAACAGGTCCGCCACCCTGTCCACGGCCCGCGCCGCCCGCTCGGGCGGCAGCAGCCCGTTCCCCCGGCTCCGCGTGAAGTCGGCGAAGGTCTCGGCGGTCGTGTACATCGGTCTGAATCCCAGCACCTCGCGCATCTGCGTGGTCTCCACGACCCGCCCGTGCGTGAGGAGCCGTATCTGCTCCGGTGAGAAGTCGGTCGCCCCGATCGCCCGCAGCGCCGAGCCCAGCCACGTCACCGCGGGCAGCAGCAGCGGCAGCGCGGGCCGTCCCAGCCGCCGCGCGCACTGCGACAGCAGCAGTACCCCGTCGCCCGCGATGTTGAAGGTGCCGCTGTTCAAGGTCCCGCGCCCGGGTTCCCCGGCGGCCAGCCGCAGCACGTCCAGCACGTCGTCCTCGTGGACGAACTGGAGGCGCGGGTCGTAGCCCAGCACGGTCGGGATCAGGGGCATCGAGAAGTATTCGGCGAGGGCGGAGTCCGCGTAGGGCCCGAGGATGTTCGCGAACCGCAGTACGCACACGGCGACGTCGGGCCGTCTGCGCGCGAAGCCGCGTACGTAGCCCTCGACTTCGATGGCGTCCTTGGCGAAGCCGGCCGCGGGCAGCGATTTCGGCTGCGTGGTCTCCGTGAAGACGGCCGGATCCCGCGAGGTGCCCCCGTACACACTGGTACTGGACTTCACCACGAGGCGCCGTACCGTCGGGGACTTCTGGCAGGCCCCGAGGAGCTGCATCGTCCCGATGACGTTGGTTTCCTTGACGGTGCTGTACGAGCCGGAGCCCGCGCCCGTCGCCGCGCCGCCGGTGACCGCAAGGTGGACCACCGTGTCGACGGCGTTCTCGGCGAGTACGCGTGCGATCGCCGACTGCCTGATGTCCGCACGGACGAACTCGGCCGATCCCAGCCGGTGCGGCGGGGTCACCGCGTCGACCGCGATCACCCGCTCGACCTCCGGCTCCCGCTGGATCCGCCGCACGAAGCGGCCTCCCAGCTGCCGGGCAGCCCCGGTAACGAGCACGACCTTCCCCACGAGCTCAGCGCCTCCCTCGAAGAAGTCCCCCGGCTGCACCACAGCCCCTCCACCAGAATGGTGGAGGGGCTGCGGAAAACACGTACAGCTGCCGTTTACTTCTTGTTACGGCGCTGGACGCGGGTGCGCTTGAGCAGCTTGCGGTGCTTCTTCTTAGCCATCCGCTTACGCCGCTTCTTAATGACAGAGCCCACGACTACCCTCGCTCACTTCTCGGAACATCCCCGCGTCAGCGGGGATCTCGGTGCGGGGCGTCTGGGCCCACACGACCTACGTCGGCCTAGCCTACCCGTCCGAGCTCTGAGCTTGTAATCCGGTGCTTCCGAGGGGCAGCCGCGGGCTCCCGACCCCCGCTCTCAGGCCGATTCCACCCCCACGAAGGAGTCGCGCAGGTACTCGTGCACCGCATTTTCGGGGACCCGGAAGGACCGGCCCACCCGGATTGCGGGCAGATGGCCGTTATGGACCAATCGGTACACGGTCATCTTCGACACTCGCATCACCGAGGCGACCTCCGCCACGGTCAGGAACTGAACCTCACTGAGAGGCCTCTCGCCAGCAGCCATGACACACCTTGACCTTCCGCGCATGACGGGCACCGGCTTCCCCTCCGGTTACGCCCCGTCGTCGCACGCTCACTCACCAGAGTAGGGGCGTGTGATACGAGTGGGGAAGAGGAGCTACGTCCACTCCTGACGACCCGACAGACCCGCCCGATCGAGCACATAGCGAGTGAGCGGTCGGTAGTAGTCGGCGCGCACCGCGTCATCAAGCGGAACGGCCACCGAGACCCGCCCCTCGGCCTCCCCCACGAACAGCGCCGGGTCATCCGTATCGGCCAGCCCGATCGCCTCCACACCCAGCTGACCAGCACCGCAGACCCACCCGTGGTCGCCCACCACCAGCTCCGGCAGGGGCCCGCCGGCCTCCGCCAGGGCGCCGAGGGCGATCCGAACCGGCAGCGGAGAATGGGTGTGCGCGCCGGTGGCACTCCCGGCCGGACGCGCGCCCTCTTCCCGCACCAGTGCGACCCCTCGTACGTAATCGATCCTGTGCGGACGTACGCCGAACCGGGTCTGCATGTCGACGGCGACCCCCCGCGCCGGGGTGAGGACATCACATCCCGCCGCCGACATCGCCTCGGCCAATGTGGCGTAGAACCCCAGGAGCCGGTGCGGGTGACCGGTGGCGAACAGTACGGGCGCCCGCGCCCCGGCCGCCGCCCGCAGCCGCTCGGCGAAGGCCTCCAGCCCCGCCACCGTGCGCTCGGGGTCGATCACGTCCGGCCCGCTGACGTGCGCCGGATCCGCCGAGACCCCGCACTTGTCGGCCATCAGCCGCAGCAGGTCCCCCTCGCCCCAGCCCCACTCGGGGTCCAGCCCGAGCAGCACCCGGGGATCGCGCGCCGCGAACAGCCGGTAACTGCGCAGGCTCTCCTCCCGGGAAGTGGCGACGGGCCCGGCCAGCCGGGCGGCCAACAGATGCGCACGCAACGCGCCGGTACTCAACACCCTGCCGATGCTCCACCACCCGACCTGGCGGTTCATCAATTCCGCGCAATCACACCACCCTTGGAGTAATACGCATCCGCCCAGAGCCCGGTTCAGGCCAGCAGTCCCCGCAACGGGAACACCGACCGCCGCGTGGCGAGCACGGCCTGGTCGATCCGATCGGCGGGGTCGTATCCGGACTCCCATTCCCGCCAAGCCGCCGCCCGCCCGTCCGTCATCCGGCCCGGCGCCACCTCCCGCGTCCGCGCGTACACCTCGTCCCGCCAGGACCCCGGCACCGCCGTCTGCGGATCGATCGGCCGGTGTGCGGCGATCGCCACCAGGTGCGTCCACGACCGCGGTACGACGTCCACGACCGCGTACCCGCCGCCGCCCAACGCCAGCCACTTCCCGCCCGCATGAGCGTGCGCCAGCTCGTGGCAGGCCTCCTGGACCGCCCGCTGGGCGTCCAGCGACACCGCCAGATGGGCCAGCGGATCCTCGAAGTGGGTGTCGGCCCCGTGCTGGGTCACCAGCACCTGCGGCCGGAAGTCCGCCAACAGCTCCGGCACGACCGAGTGGAAGGCCCGCAGCCATCCCTCGTCCCCGGTGCCCGCCGGCAGCGCGATGTTCACCGCCGAGCCCTCCGCGCCCGGCCCGCCCGTCTCCTCGGGCCATCCGGTCTGCGGGAACAGCGTCCTCGGGTGCTCGTGCAGGGAGACGGTCAGCACGCGCGGATCGTCCCAGAACGCCGCCTGCACCCCGTCCCCGTGGTGGACGTCCACATCCACGTACGCGACCCGCTCGGCCCCCAGCTCCAGCAGCCGGGCGATCGCCAGCGCCGCGTCGTTGTACACGCAGAACCCGGCCGCACGCCCCGCCATCGCGTGGTGCAGCCCGCCGGCGAAGTTCACGGCGTGCTCCGCCTCCCCCCGCCAGAGCGCCTCCGCACCCGCCACCGACTGCCCGGCGATCAGCGCGGACGCCTCGTGCATCCCGTGGAAGGCCGGGTCGTCCATGGTCCCGAGCCCGTACGAACCGTCCGCGACCCCGGGGTCCGCGGACACCTCGCGCACGGCCGCCACGTAGTCCTCGCGGTGGACCAGCCGCAGGGTCGAATCCCCGGCCGGCCGGCCCGCCCGTACCTCGATCTCCCGGTCCAGCCCGAAGGCCCGTACCAGCCCCATGGTCAGCGCCAGGCGCACCGGGTCCATCGGATGGCCCGGTCCGAAGTCATACTTCGTTACCGCCTCGTCCCACATCAACAACCCGCGGCCGCTCATGCCCGACACCGTATCGGGCGCCCCGCGCACCGAACGAGCGGGCGTAGAAAAGAGTGACGAGGACGAGCACCATCGGCACGAGCATCGCGCCGCGGTAGTTCCAGGCGTCGCCGATCCCGCCGACCAGCGGCGCCCCGATCAGGAACCCCACGTAGTTGAAGATGTTGAGCCGGGCGATGGCCGTGTCCGAAGAGCCGGGGAAGAGCCGCCCCGCGGCCGCGAAGGTCTGCGGCACGATCACGCACAGCCCGATCCCGAGCAGCGTGAAACCGAGCATCCCCGACCAGGCCCCGGGCGCGCCCGCGACCACGGCGAAGCCGACCGCGGCGACGACCGTCCCGATCCGCACGACGGCCACGGCCCCGAAGCGGCGCACTCCCTGGTCGCCGACGGCCCGGCCGAGCAGGGTGGTCACCATGTAGACGTTGTAGGGGACCGTCGCGAGCTGCTCCGAGCTCCCCAGCACGTCCTGGAGGTACTTGGCGCTCCAGTTCGACACCGTCGAGTCCCCGATGTACGCGCACGCCATGACCAGGCACAGCGGCAGCAGCAGCTTGAACCCGCCGGGCCCGAGGCCCTTCTGCGCCCCGGCCTTCGCGGCTCCCGCGTCCTGGTCCACGTAGAAGCGGCTGGCGAAGAGCGCGAGCGGCAGCAGGACCACGACGGCGGGCACGTACGAGGTGAACAGCGAGAGGTGCCAGTGCGCGCCCGCCCAGGCGGCGGACGCGCCCAGGATGCCGCCGAGGCTGTACGAGGCGTGGAACCCCAGCATGATGCTGCGCCCGTACGCGCCCTGCAGGCTGACCCCGAGCATGTTCATGGACGCGTCGAGCGCCCCCACGAACAGCCCGAACGCCCCGAGCGCGAGCGCCACGTGCCACATCTCGGTTCCGGCGCCGACCCCGAGCAGCGCCAGCAGGACGAGCGGCTGCGCCCACCGCAGTACGGTGCTGGGCGCCACCCGCTTCACGAGGTGCTCGGTGGCCACGCTGGACAGCCCGGCGAGGATCGGCACGGCCGCCAGGAAGGCGGGTAGCAGTGCGTCGGATATGCCGTACCGGTCCTGGATGGCCGGGATCCGCGTCACGAGGAGCGCGAACGTCACTCCCTGCACGAAGAAACTGAAACCCAAAGCCCCGCGCCCGCGGCTCAGCCGCGCGTCTGCCGTCATGGCGGCTCAGCGTAGGCGGCGGTCCTACCGGTGGGTAGAGCGATCACATATCGATTGGGTCAGTGATCGAACCCGCCGCTGTAGCCGCCCTCCAGGCCCAGCAGCGCGGCCAGCTGGTTCATGTCCCCGAAGTAGCCGCTGGCCCGGGGCAGCAGCTCGGCGGGCACCATCGCCGTGTACCCGTACACGTCCATGCCGGCGGCCAGGGCGGCCTGGACGCCCAGCGGGCTGTCCTCGAGGACCACGCACCGCGCGGGGGCCACGCCCATCTGGTCGGCGGCGTGCAGGAACAGGTCCGGCGCCGGCTTGCCCTGGCCCACGTCCTCCGAGCTGAAGATCCACTCCTCCTCGAACCACTCGTCGAGTCCCGCCGCCCGGTGGCCGACCCGGATCCGCTCGTGGCTCCCGGAGGACGCGAGACAGTACGCCGTCCCCGTCTCCACGAGCGCGGTCAGCACGTCCTGGACCCCGGGCACGGGCTTGAGCTCGCGCTCGAAGGCCGCGAAGGTGCGGGCGTGCAGCGTGGTGTCGAAGTCGCCCGGCAGCGCCTGCCCGGTCCGCTCCCCCACGAGGTCGTGCACCCGGTGCACGGCGGCGCCCATGTAGTCGCGGAGCGACTCCTCGTACGAGGTCGGGTGCCCCAGCTCGGTCAGGTACCCGGCGAGGATGCTGTTGGCGAGCGGCTCGCTGTCCACCAGCACGCCGTCGTTGTCGAAGATGACGAGGTCGTAGCCCATGCGACAACCCTACGAGCCGTCAGTGCGAATCCATCCGGACCCCATGCCGGGCATCCGCAGGACATCCGAGGATCCTCGGGGTGACGGCCGGGCCGCCGGCCGAGCGGGGGGGCCGTGCCGGGCCGGTCCGACAGACCTCCCGGAGGCTGCGGAACCGGATTATGGCCGTAAACGCAGAAAAGCCCCGCACCGAACCCTGTAAGGGCTGGTGCGGGGCTTTCCCACAATAATTGCTCGGCGGCGTCCTACTCTCCCA
>NZ_JAGGOW010000038.1 GCF_018614135.1 Streptomyces sp. ISL-66 | reverse complement strand
GTCCTGCCGCCGCTGCCGGCCCCACTGGCCGCGCCCGCCGCCGTCGGGCTTCCGCCCGCCTACCCGGCCGATCCCGCGGCCCCGGACCCGCTGGCCCTGGACCAGCTCGCCGGGGACGCGGCTGCCCGCGCCCTGGCGCTGCTCCTCACCGCCGAGGACCCGACCGGCCCGCTGACCCGCTGGCAGGACGCCGTCCGGCTGGCCTCGGCGCACCCCACCGCCGGGCTGACCGGCGCCGCCCGCGCCCTCTACCGGGACCTGGCCCGCGCCACGGGCCGGACCACCACCGACCTCGCCCGGGGAGCGGCGGCCTGGCGCCAGGGCGGCCTGGCCGCCCTGCTCGCCCTCGAAGAGCCCTGGGATCCCCCTGCGGGTCCCTTCGACCGGGCCCGCCCGGCCCTCCTCGCCGCCGCCGAGGGCACCTTCCGCCCCGACCGCAACCGCCTCACGGGCAGATCCCGCCAGCTCCGTCTCGGCCGCGACGCCCTCTGGTACGCCTACGAGAACCGCTTGGGTGACGACGACTGGTGGCCCACGGGCCGCCCCTCCCCGGACCCGGTCACCGCCCTGCGGCGCTGAGCCCCGCCGCCCAGCGGTGCAGCGTGGCGAAGTCGGCCGGGCGCAGGCCCTGCCGGGGGTGGATGCGCAGGAGCAGGGCCGGGGCGGGGTGGTGGGCGGCGACCCAGGCGCGGTCGCGGGGCGTGATCATGTCGTCGACCCAGGCGAAGGGCCGGCCGGCCGCCCAGGCGGTGAGGTGCCGGGTCTTCCAGGAGAGCCCGTCGGGGTCGTCGGCGAAGAGTTCCGGCCATTCGATGACGGGAAGATCAGCGGGTAGTCCGACGTGCGGGGAGATCATCGTGTTGGCCTCGTGCATCCAGGTGGTGGCCCAGGCGAGTTCGTAGGGCAGGGAGAGCAGGCGGGGGCCGTGGGTCGGGTGCAGGCGTACGCGCAGGCCGCGTCGCGCGCTGCGGGAATCCGGTGCGCGGCGGGACATCCAGATCGTCGGCCGCATCCGGTGGCTGGTATAGCCGCGGAGGCCCGCGAGGCGGGAGCGGAACGGGTTCAGTGGGCCGTCCACGTCGAGGAGGAGCAGCGGGCTTGTCATGAAGTAGGGATTACCCAGTACACGATGGGGTGAAATGCCTACCGGAGCTATAACCCGAACGGGTCTAACGCGTTGTTTCCGGTACGGGTACAACGCCCGTGACTCCTCCGGAAGGCAGGAAAACTGATGCGTCACAGTCGTCGGAATGGCTTGATCGCGGCGGTGGTTGCGGGAGGTGGACTGGCGGTCGCGGGAGTGGGCGGCCTCGCCCACGCCGATGCGAACGCGGGCGGACAGGCTGAGCGCTCGCCCGGACTGTTGTCGGGGAACCTCGTGCAACTGCCCGTGCACACCCCGGTGAACGTGTGCGGGAACACCGTGAGCGTGATCGGCGTCCTCAACTCGGCCGCCGGGAACCGGTGCGCCAACGAAAACCCGGGCGGCGGGCATTCGGGGAAGCCCGGGAATTCCGGGCCGCGGCCCTCCCATCCATCGTCCCGGTCCCCGCACTCCTCGAAACCGGGTGCCGGAAACGGCGGGGGGAACGGCGGGGGAGCGGAGGCCCATGGGCACGGAAAGGATTCTCCCGGGCTGTTGTCCGGCAACGGGCTCCAACTCCCGGTCGACCTGCCCGTCAACATCAGCGGCAACGCGGTGAGCGTCGTGGGCGTCGGCAACTCCTCCGTGGGCAACACCTCCGTCAACGGCGAGCCCCCCGCCGTCAGCGAGCCCGTCCGCCCGCCCGCGGTCGTACGGCCCGTCACCCCGCCCGCCCCGCCGCAGGGTGGTCCCTCGGCGCTCGCCCACACCGGAGCCGACGGCGTCGGCTACCTGATGTCCGGAGGCGGAGTCCTGCTGCTCGGCGGAGTGCTGCTCTACCGCCGCTTCCGGCTCAGCTGACAGCACCACGGCCGGCGGGCGATCAGGCCTCCGCCCGCCAGCCGTCGAGGATCGCGTCGATCCGCGGGGCCAGCCGGGCCCGGGCGGCGAAGCGCGGTACGCCTCCCATCAGCAGGGAGTCGTACTCGGTGTCGAGGTGGCGCACCGCCGCCCGGACCGCCGCCGAGACGGCCGGCTCGTCCAGCGCCCGGCCGGCCGCGCTGCGGCCCACCCGGCCGCTGCCACGCACCGAGGCGTGCGCGGCGATGGCCCGCGCCCGCTCGGCCGGACAGCCGGGGAACAGCCTCAGGATCTCGGCGGCGAAGGCCGCCGTGAAGCGGGTGTCCTCGGCCTCGCGGCGCAGCCGGTTCCGCTCCCGGCGGCGCGCCCGTGCCTCGGCGTCCGCGAGGCAGGCCCGCTCCGCGCGGGCGAGGGCGGCCTCCTCGACGAGCAGGCCCAGGCGCTCGTAGCGGCGGCGCCGTTTGTGGAAGCGGACGACCACGGCGGAGAGCGAACCGGCCTCGTGTGCCCGCCGGGTGAGGGCCGTGTCCCCGCGCGGCAGGTACACGAGGTGTCCGAGGTCCACGCAGTCGAGGCAGCGGGGTACGCCGACCTCGCGGACGAGACGGCGGAGCGGACCCTGCCGGCATTCCGCGCAATGGATCTGCTTCGTCGACTCGAAGACAACCAGGCTCATGGAGAAGTGATACCGCCGTCCGGGCCTTATATCACCTTGTAGTCATGGGTAGTTGTGCTTTCACAGAGTCTTCCCCCGACCTCATGTTGTTCTCCTACCGTCGGTCGAGCGGGTTGCGGTGGGCGCCCATGGAGGAGGAACACATGAGTGGAGGGCAGGCGACGGCGCGACGCCCGAGAACGATGGCGCGGCGCTCCGGAGCGCAGACCGCTTCCGACCTCGTGACGAGGGAGATCTCCATCGGGCCGGGTGGCAGCACCGGCTGGCACTACCACCTGGTCCCGCTGATGGCGGTGGTCGGATCGGGGACCCTGACCCGGATCCTGAGCGACGGCACGGTCGAGGTGCACCACGCCGGCAGCAGCTTCGTCGAGCCGGCCGGCATCCAGCACGTGCACCTCGGCCGCAACCTCGGCGCGGAACCCGTCGTACTCCACATCACGGCCGCCATAGCCGAGGGCGCCCCCTTCGCGGTGCCCGCGCAGGCCCCGGCGCAGGCGTCAGACGAGGCGGCGTATCTCCCCGCGCACCCGGTAGAAGCCGCCTGAGGCCGGGTGCAGCCCGTCCACCACGTACCGTGCGCCCGGCTCCCGGATCCCGCGGGGGAACTGCACGTTCCAGGAAGGCTCGAAGCCGCCCGACAGCACCTGGACGCGCATCCGGCCACCCTGCTGGACGCACTCCACGACCACGCCGCCCGCCGGGACCGAGGACACCGACACCGTCGCCACTGCGGCGGGTGTCGCCGCCGGGGTGTAGACGGGCAGGGCGGCCGCGGACTTCACGTCCACCGCCATCGGCACCGACCCCTCCCGGGCCGCGGCGATCGCCGCCTCGCTCGCGTCCACGCACACCAGCGATCCGTCGGTGGTGACCAGGTACAGCCGTTCGTCCAGGTACTGCATGGACAGCGCGGCGCCGCTGCCGGTGCCCAGCTTCCACAGCCGCCGCCCGTCGGCGTCGAAGCAGTACACCGAGGACGCGAGGTCCCCGGCGAAGACGTGCCGGCCGTCGGGCGAGGTCGCGCACGAGTACACCGCCGCGTCGCACCGGTAGGAGGCCTCCACCGCGCCCGTGGCCTTCGACAGCCGCTGCACGGTGTTGCGGCCGGTCCCCGCGTACACCGCGTGGTCCTCCTGCCAGCCGAACAGCACCGAACCGTCGGTCGCCGTGTGCCACAGCTCCCGCCCGCCGTCCGGCGCGTAGGCCGTCACGCCCTTGCTGTGGCCGTGGTAGACGGCGCGCTCGTCCGCGCGCACCATCCAGGCGTTGCCGCCCGACGACCGCCGCGACCACTGGAACTCGTCCTCGTGGTCGATGACCGTCAGCCCGCCGCTGCGGTCGGACACGGTCAGCACGCCCTCGCGGATGTCGAGCCAGAAGATGTCCACATCGGCCGCGATGTCGTACGCCCCGAACGGCACCTTCGACGACAGGTCGTACACCGTGCCGTCGTCACAGCCCGCGTATATCCAGAAATCGTCCGCCACCAGGCACTTCACCCCGTCCGGCAGCGAATACCGGGCCAGCACCTCGCCGCCGTGGCTCAGCGTGTAGACGTCACCCGCCTGATTGCCGACCCAGCAGCGGTCCTCGTCGACGTGGATCCCGAAGGCCGAGGAACCCGTACGGAAGCGCCACAGCACGGGGGCCGCCGCGCGCGCCGTAGACGGCGTGGACGTCACCTGGCGGCGCGTCACCGACCGGGCCGCGCGGCCGCCCCGGACCGCGGGGGCGTAGCCCTTGCGGACCTTCTCGCCGACCTTCTTGGCGGCGGCCGCCCGTGCCTTCTCCACGGTCGGGAAGGAGGAGTTCTGCAGCTGGCCGTCCGCGCCGATCCGGCCGTACCGCACCGAGACCGCCGTGCCGTCCACGGTCACCTCGTAGAACTTGTGGGCACCGCCGTCGTCCTGCGACAGCTCCAGATAGGTCGTTTCGCCAGCCACGACAGACTCCTCCCCAAGGCCGGGCCGCCGGCCCTGTGCGCCGGTGATCCCTCGTCAAAAACGTTAGGGGTCACCACTGACAATGGGCTCGTGCAGCTGGAAGCGATCACATGGCAGCGGATGGCCGAGCGGCTCGCCGGTCACCTTGAGGACGGCGACGGAGACGGTGACGGCGCGAGCGAGGGCGACGGCGCGGGCAAGGGCGAGGGCGGCGGAGAGGGCGGTCGGAGCGGCGGCCACGGCTGGCGGCGGGTGGGCATCGACGGCGCGCCCGCCGCCCGCACCGGCGTGCTGGCCGGAGAACTGGCCGACGCGCTGCGCCTGCGCGGCCGTCCGGCCCTGGTCGTGGCGGCCGAGGGCTTCCTGCGTCCGGCCTCCCTCCGCTTCGAGTTCGGCCGGGAGGACGTGGACTCCTACCTCGGCGGCTGGTACGACACGTCCGCGCTCTGGCGCGAGGTCTTCGGCCCGACCGACCCCGGCGGCACCGGCCGGGTCCTGCCCGACCTCTGGGACCCGACGACCGACCGGGCGACCCGCACCCCCTACGCCGAACTCCCGCCCGGCGGGGTGCTGATCGTGCACGGCCCCCTGCTCTTGGGCCACTGGTTCCCCTTCGACCTCAGCGTGCACATCAGCCTCTCCCCGGCGGCGCTCGCCCGCCGCACGGAGGAGTCCGCCCGCTGGACCCTGCCCGCCTTCGCGCGCTACGAGGAGCAGACCGGCCCGGCGGACCTCGCCGACGCCCTGGTCCGGGCCGACGACCCGCGCCACCCCGCCTGGACGGGCCTGCGCGCAACCCGCGACGGCTGACGCGGCACGCCCGCGCGCGCAGCCGCGCCGTCACGGGGTCCCCGGGCCCGGCGGCCACGTCCCTCCCCCTCGTGCGGACTCACAACGCCTCGCAACACCCTCGTAGCGGCCGACCGGGGACCGTCCCGTCCCGTCCCGGGGACCTTCCTACGGCCGCCCGCCCACCCGCGTCACCGCCTCCGAAGCCGCCCGGCACCCGGCCCCGGCGGCCCAGGCCGAACCCGCGCCCGCCAGCCGGGCCGCCAGGAACGCCCCCGTGAACGCGTCGCCGGCGCCCGTGGAGTCCACCGCCTCGGCGATCTCCGCCGCGACCTCGGCCGTCACCCGGCCGTCCTCGGCGATCAGCGCCCCGGCCGCGCCCCGGGTGACCACCACCAGCGGCACCCGCCGGCTCAGCTCCGCCGCCGCCCGTGCCACGCGGCCCGGTCCGGCGGACGCGGCCGGCCCGGTCAGCCCGGCCAGCAGCAGGGCTTCGTCCTCGTTGGGCAGGAGTACGCCGGCCCCCGCCACGGCATCGAGGAAGCGCTCCGGACCCAGTACGGCCAGGAACCCGGCCGATGCCGGGTCCACGCTCACCGGTACGTCGCGGGCACGGGCCGCCCGCAGTGCCACCAGGGCAAGGTCCCGGCTGCTGTCGGCGAAGAACAGATAACCGGACAGGTGGAGATGGGCGACCCCGTCCAGCAGCCCGGGAACCCAGTCGCCGGGGGTGAGCCGCAGCGAGGCCCCGCTGTCGGTCAGGAAGGTCCGCTCCGCGTCCTCGCCGACCAGCGCGACCACCGTGCCGGTCGGCTCGGCCGGATCGATCACCAGGGTCGGCCGGACCCCCGCGTCGAGCAGCGCCTGCTCGTGCCACCGGGCCGATTCGGCGCCCACCCGCGCGAGGATCCGTACGTCCGTGAGCCCCGTACGGGCCGCCCAGCAGGCCGCGTTGGCCCCGGCGCCGCCCGGCAGGGTTCGGATCCGGGCCGGGGTGTCGGTGGCCGGCGCCAGTGGCGCCGCGTGCACCGCCACGACGTCCGTCACCACGTCCCCGACGACCAGCAGGGCCCCGGGCCCGCCGGTCACGGCCGGGCCGCCCCGACCGGTCATGGCACCGCCGGTCACCTCACCGCCGACCGATCCGCTGCCGCCTGAACCACTGCCTGCCGATCCGCCGCCGGTCACGGCCGTGCCGCCCAGGCCCGCGCGATCCGGGCCCCGAGGCGCACGTTGCCGCGTACCGCCGCCAGGTTGGCCTCCAGCGAGGCCCCGCCCGTCGCGCGCACCAGGAATCCCAGCAGGAACGGTGTCACCGCCTGTCCCGTGATGCCCCGCTCGCGGCACTCGGTGAGTGCCTCGGCCAGGACCCGGTCGTGCAGTTCCGGATCCAACTGCTCCGCCTCCGCGACGGGATTGGCCACCAGGAGCGCCGACTCCGCGCCGCCGAGGGCGTCCTGGGCGGCCATCACCGCCGCCACCTCCTCCGGCCGGTGCACCGTCCAGTCCACCGGCTCGCCGGAGTCAGCCAGGTAGAACCCGGGGAAACGATCCGTCCCGTATCCGAGCACGCCCACCCCCAGCGTCTCCAGCCGCTGGAGCGTCGCCGGCACGTCCAGGATCGACTTCACCCCCGCGCACACCACCGTGATCCGCGTCCGAGCCAGCAGCGACAGGTCCGCCGACTCGTCCTGCGACCGCGTCCACTCCCGGTGTACGCCGCCCAGCCCGCCCGTGGCGAAGACCCGCAGCCCCGCCCGCGCCGCCAGGAAGGCCGTCGCCGACACCGTCGTCGCGCCGGTCGCTCCCGTCGCGAGCGCGGGCGCCAGATCCCGGTGGCCGAGCTTGCGCACGCCCTCGCCGCCCGCGATCCGTTCCAGCCGCGCCTTGTCCAGCCCCGCGCGGGCCACGCCGTCGACGACCGCGATCGTGGCCGGAACGGCCCCCTCCGACCGGACCAGCTCCTCCAGTTCCATGCCCACGGCCAGATTGCGGGGGCGGGGCAGGCCGTGCGCGAGGATCGTCGACTCCAGCGCCACGACGGGCTGCCGCCGGTCGAGGGCCTCGCGCACCTCCTCCGACAGGACCGGAACCAGGGCTTCGGACGATGACGATGCTGCTGTGTGCTGTGACATGTCCCCATCCCTGGCACGGGATTCGTTGCCCCAAACG
Source organism: Streptomyces sp. ISL-66 (assembly GCF_018614135.1). Classification (GTDB taxonomy): domain Bacteria; phylum Actinomycetota; class Actinomycetes; order Streptomycetales; family Streptomycetaceae; genus Streptomyces. The sequence goes on along the minus strand of NZ_JAGGOW010000038.1, from coordinate 67,746 downwards.
CGCCGCCGACGACCGGGCGCCAACCTGTCCCCACGGCGTACGGGCCGCCCTGGCCGAAATGCCGCGGGTCCTGCGCCCCGGCGGCCGACTGCCGGCACGCCGACGGGGGCTGGACAGGGTGACGCGCCGAGAGGGCGCGCGCTGGACGCTCTGATCACCCCGGGGCGTGGCGGGCCCGGATTAGGCTGGCGCGCCATGAGCACCAGTGACCACAGCGCCGCCCCGGCCGAAGCCCCCGCCGCCGCCCCAGCCCCAGCCCCCGCCTCCTTCGCCGTCTCCGTACCGGACCTCCCTGACGCGGAACTGGAGCGGGAGGAGCTCGACCCCGCGCAGGTCCTCTCGGGCGAGCCGGTGGTGACGGGCAAGGTGCTGTGGGAGGCGGCGGACGGTTCGCAGGTGCGCGGGATCTGGCAGATCACCCCGGGGGTGGTCACCGACACCGAGGCCGACGAGCTGTTCGTGGTGGTCAGCGGCCGCGCCACCATCGAGGTGGAGGGCGGCGCGACGCTGGAGGTGGGACCGGGCTCCGCCTGCGTGCTGCGGGAGGGCGACAAGACCACCTGGACCGTCCACGAGACGCTCCGCAAGGCCTACCACATCAGCTACTGACCACATCGGCTACTGACTCCCTGCGCTACGGACCACCCCAGCTACGGTCCACAGGGCCCCTGACCGCGTCGGCTACCGAGCGGCGGCGGACGCCTTCACCGGGTGGCGGCGCGAGGTGAACAGCGCGAGCGCCGCCATCGGCAGCAGCAGCGCGGCGCCGACCGCGTTGAGCCAGCCGTAGCCCGCCTGGGACATGATCAGACCGGCGACCGCGCCGCCCAAGCCGGCGGCCGTGTTCATCGTGAGGTCGCTCAACCCCTGTACGGCGGCCCGCGCGGGCTGCGGCACCGAGTCGGTCAGCAGCGCCGACCCGGACACCATGCCCGCGGACCAACCGAGGCCGAGCAGGAAGAGTCCGGCCGCGCTCTGGGCATGGTTCGGGCCGGCCGTGCCCGCGAGCAGCGCGGCGACCGAGAGCAGCCCGGCGGCCAGGCCGATGACGGACAGCCGGCCGAGTCGGTCCGCGAGCCAGCCCATCACCGGCGAGAAGGCGAACATGCCGGCGATGTGCCCGCTGATCACCAGCCCGACGAGCTGGAGCCCGGCGCCGTGGTGGCCCAGGTCGACCGGGGTCATCACCATGATCGAGACCATGGTGGTGTGTGACACCGCGATGGTGACCAGCGCGAGCCGCGCCCGGGGGGAGGCCTTGACGGCCGCGAACCCGGCGCGCAGCGAACGCCCGGCGCGGGTCTGCTCGCCGGGCGCGGCGAGCGAGCGGGCCGTCAGGAGCGGATCCGGGCGCAGGAGTACGGCGACCAGCGCGGCGGTGAGCAGGAAGACCGCGCCGGCCCAGACGAAGGGGCCCGCCGTCTGGGGTATGGAGGTGCCGGCGAAGCTGCGGCTGGCGGGAGCGGAGAGGTTGGGGCCGAGCACCGCGCCGAGGGTGGAGGCCCAGACGACGAGGGAGATGGCCCGGGCCCGGCGGCCGGGCTCGGCGAGGTCGGAGGCGGCGAAGCGGGCCTGGAGGTTGGCGGAGGAGGCGGCGCCGAAGGCGGCCATGCCGAGCATCAGGAGCGGGAAGCTTCGGACGGAGGCGGCGAGGACCACGAGCGCGGCTCCGGCGGCGCCGATCACGTAGGCGAGGACCAGGCCGGGGCGGCGGCCGCGCGCGGTCATCAGCGCGGCGAGCGGGAGCGAGACCAGGGCCGTCCCGATCACGGAGGCGGTGGAGGCGAAGCCGGACAGCGATTCCGTGCCGCTGATCTCGGTCGCCAGCACCGGGGCCAGGGCGATGCTGATGGGCACGCCGACCCCGCTCAGCAGCTGGCTGGCGATCAGCACGGCGGAGGTGCGGCGCTGCAGCGCGGGCAGGTCGGCGAGGGTCACCGGTGCGGAGGTCCGGTCGGCGGCGGGCCCGGCGCTCATGCGGCCGGTCCCTGACGGGGGCACGGACACGGGGGCGGTACGGGCGCGGGCGCGGCGGCAGGAGTAGTCACCGCGGCAGTTTCGCACCCCTTACCGCCAGGCGGAACCGAGTAAGCGGCCGCCGGGTCAGGCGCCGCCGTGGCCGCGGCCCCGGTCGGATCGGACACCGCAAGGGGCACCGCAACTGACACCGGACCGGACACCGGAACAGACGCCGGAGCAGACGCCGGAACAGACATCAGAACAGCGGCTGCGGGAGCACGCCCTCGAGGGCCAGCAGGACCCGCTTGGTCTCCACCCCGCCGCCGAAGCCGCCGATGCCCCCGTCGCTCTCCACGACCCGGTGGCAGGCCACCACCAGCGGCAGCGGATTCGATCCCATGGCGTTGCCGACGGCCTGGGCCGCGCCCGGCTGGCCGACGCGGGCGGCCAGCTCCCCGTAGCCCACGACCGCCCCGTAGGGCACCGAGCGGTCCAGTTCCCGCAGGACCTGCCGGTTGAAGCCGGAGCTGAGCCGCCAGTCCAGCGGCAGGTCGAAGCGGTGCAGCGTGCCGGCGAAGTATTCGGTCAGCTGGCGTATCGGCTCGGCCAGCAGGACCTCCTCGCCCGGTGCCGGATGCCAGGCGTCGGCGCCGAGCCGGGAGACCAGCGCGCCGATCATCCGGTCGGCCCGCTCCGGCCCGGCGTGGAACTCGACCCGGACCAGACCCTCCGGGGTCGCGGCCAGGAGCAGGGGCCCGATGTCGCTGGGGACGACGGTCCATTCGAGGCGCGGCCCGCGGGGCCGCTCGGTGGTGTCCACCCCTTCACGGTACGGCCACCCACCGACAGCGACGGGCCCCCGGCTCAGTACCCGCCCACCGCGGCCCGTACGACGTCGGGCTTGTTGGTGATGATCCCGTCCACGCCCATGTCGTGGACCTTCCGGGCGGTCTCCGCGTCGTCCACGATCCACGTGTCCACCTCCATCGCCTTGCCGTGGGCGCCGAGCAGCCCGTGCACCGCGTTCACCCACTCGCCGTCGATGGTGGTGTACCAGGGGTTGATCCGGTCGGTGAACTGGGCGTACCGGGGCAGCTCGGCCAGGGGCGGGGTGCCGAGGAAGGCCGTCACGAGGTCCGGGCGCAGTCCGTGGACGATGCGCACGGACTCGGCGCTGAAGCTCTGGACCACCAGTCGGCGGCTCACGTGGTTCTCGTCGAGCCAGCCGGCCTCGTCCAGCACCCGCAGGGTCTGCTCTTCGATCCCGGGGTAGAGCTCCGGCTTCTTGATCTCCAGGAGGAGCCGCTGCTGGTTGCGCTGCACCCGGTCCATGTACTCCCGCAGGGTCGGTACGCGGGCGCCCGCGTACGGCGGTCCGAACCAGCTGCCGGCGTCCAGCCGGCTGATCTCCTGCGCCGTGAAGTCCTTGACGCGCCAGGGCTTGCGGTCGGGGAACACCTGCTTGACGTCGGTGGTGCGGGTGAGGGTGTCGTCGTGGATCACCACCAGCTCGCCGTCCTTCGTGCGCTGGACGTCGTTCTCCACCCAGTCGAAGCCCATGCTCATGGCGAGGTCGATCGCATCGAGGGTGTTCTCCGGTGCGTACGCCGAAGCCCCCCGGTGGGCGTACACGATCGGGTTGGAGAGCCAGTCCGGACCGGGGGCCGCGGAGGCGGCCGTCGCGCCGAAGACGGTGAGGGTGAGTCCCAGGATGGCGGCGGTGGCCGTGGCGGCGGGTCGGACGTACATGCGCGTTCTCCTCGGGTCGTGAGCCCTGCTCCTGCCTCAAACGGGCGCGGAGCGGCATTCGTTGTGGCGACGCACTTGCGGGTTTGCGGTTTCGACGCGCTTTCAGGGAGAGCGGTGTACGGCGATCATGGGGTTGAAGATCGCGGGGCCGCCACCGAACTACGACAAACGGACCAGACCCGTACGGCCCCGACGGGCCGCGGGAGCGTGGAGTGTCAGTGGAGGGTCGTACGGTTGACCCATGCGGCCCGTATCGAAGATCGAACGCACGGTGGCGCCTTTCGAGGTCGTCAGCTCCTACCAGCCCAGCGGCGACCAGCCGGCGGCCATCGCCGAGCTGGAGAAGCGCATCCGCGCAGGTGAGAAGGACGTCGTGCTGCTCGGCGCGACCGGAACCGGCAAGTCGGCGACCACTGCCTGGATGATCGAGAAGCTCCAGCGGCCCACGCTGGTGATGGCACCCAACAAGACGCTCGCCGCCCAGCTGGCGAACGAGTTCCGCGAGCTCCTGCCGAACAACGCCGTCGAGTACTTCGTCTCGTACTACGACTACTACCAGCCCGAGGCTTACGTACCGCAGTCGGACACTTACATCGAGAAGGACTCCTCGATCAACGAGGAGGTGGAGCGGCTGCGCCACTCCGCGACCAACTCCCTCCTCACCCGGCGGGACGTCATCGTCGTCGCCTCCGTGTCCTGCATCTACGGCCTCGGCACCCCGCAGGAGTACGTGGACCGGATGGTCCCCCTCAAGGTGGGGGAGGAGATGGACCGCGACCAGCTGCTGCGCCGCTTCGTGGAGATCCAGTACACGCGCAACGACGTGGCCTTCACCCGGGGCACCTTCCGGGTCCGCGGCGACACCATCGAGATCTTCCCGGTCTACGAGGAACTGGCCGTCCGCATCGAGATGTTCGGCGACGAGATCGAAGCGCTGTCCACCCTGCACCCGCTGACGGGCGAGGTGATCAGCGACGACCGCGAGCTGTACGTCTTCCCCGCCAGTCACTACGTCGCCGGCCCCGAGCGCATGGAGAAGGCGGTCCGCGGCATCGAGGCGGAGCTGGCCGGGCGCCTCGCCGAGCTGGAGAAGCAGGGCAAGATGCTGGAGGCGCAGCGGCTGCGCATGCGCACCACCTACGACCTGGAGATGATGCGCCAGATCGGCTCCTGCTCCGGCATCGAGAACTACTCGCTGCACATGGACGACCGCGAGCGGGGTTCGGCGCCCAACACCCTCATCGACTACTTCCCCGAGGACTTCCTCCTCGTCATCGACGAGTCGCACGTCACGGTCCCGCAGATCGGCGCGATGTACGAGGGGGACGCCTCCCGCAAGCGGACCCTGGTCGACCACGGGTTCCGCCTCCCGTCGGCCCTGGACAACCGGCCGCTGAAGTGGGAAGAGTTCCAGGAGCGGATCGGCCAGACCGTCTACCTGTCGGCCACCCCGGGGAAGTACGAGCTTTCGCGCGGCGACGGCTTCGTCGAGCAGATCATCCGCCCCACCGGCCTCATCGACCCGGAGATCGTGGTCAAGCCCACCGAGGGCCAGATCGACGACCTCGTGCACGAGATCCGCCAGCGCGTCGAGAAGGACGAGCGGGTCCTCGTCACCACCCTCACCAAGAAGATGTCCGAGGACCTCACCGACTACTTCCTCGAGCTCGGCATCCAGGTCCGCTACCTGCACAGCGACGTCGACACCCTGCGCCGCATCGAGCTCCTGCGCGAGCTGCGCGCCGGCGAGTACGACGTCCTGGTCGGCATCAACCTGCTGCGCGAGGGCCTCGACCTGCCCGAGGTGTCGCTGGTGGCGATCCTCGACGCCGACAAGCAGGGCTTCCTGCGCTCCGGCACCTCGCTGATCCAGACCATCGGCCGGGCGGCGCGCAACGTCTCCGGCCAGGTTCACATGTACGCGGACAGCATCACCCCGGCCATGGCGCAGGCGATCGACGAGACCAACCGGCGCCGCGAGAAGCAGGTCGCCTACAACACGGCCCACGGGATCGACCCGCAGCCGCTGCGCAAGAAGATCAACGACATCGTGGCGACGATCGCCCGCGAGGAGCTCGACACCGAGCAGCTGCTCGGCAGCGGCTACCGCCAGACCAAGGACGGCAAGGCCGTGAAGGCGCCGGTCCCGGCGCTGGGCGGCACGGCGACCGGGCAGGCCAAGGCGGGTGCCAAGGCCGGTGCGAAGGGCGCCAAGGGGGCGAAGGCCGGCGTGGTGGCGACCGACCGTCCCGCCGCCGAACTGGCCTCGCTCATCGAGCAGATGACCGAGCGGATGCGCGGCGCGGCCGCGGAGCTCCAGTTCGAGGTCGCGGCCCGGATCCGGGACGAGGTGAGCGAGCTGAAGAAGGAGCTGCGACAGATGAAGGAAGCGGGCCTCGCCTGACCCGGAGGCGGTCAGTAGGGTTGGCACCAGCCGCAGGTACACGCTGCGCACCCACATCGGGGGCGGGCTAGGGAGAGGGGACAGCGCGTGACGGTCAACATGACCAAGGGTCAGGCCATCAGTCTGCAGAAGGCGGACGGGGGCACGCTGACCGCGGTCCGGATGGGCCTCGGCTGGCAGGCAGCCAAGCGCCGCGGGCTCTTCGGCTCGCGGACCCGGGAGATCGACCTCGACGCGTCGGCGGTGCTCTTCGCCGACAAGCAGCCGGTGGACGTCGTGTTCTTCCGGCACCTGCAGAGCGACGACGGCTCGGTGCGGCACACCGGTGACAACCTCGTCGGCGGTGTCGGCCAGGGCGGGGACGACGAGTCGATCCTCGTCGACCTGCAGCGCGTGCCGGTGCACATCGACCAGATCGTCTTCACGGTGAACTCCTTCACCGGCCAGACGTTCCAGGAAGTGCAGAACGCGTTCTGCCGCATCGTCGACGAGACCAACGGCCAGGAGCTGGCCCGCTACACCCTCGACGGCGGCGGTCAGTACACCGCGCAGATCATGGCGAAGGTCTCGCGCGCCGGCAGCGGCTGGCAGATGACGGCCCTCGGCAATCCGGCCAACGGGCGGACCTTCCAGGACCTGATGCCGGCGATCCTGCCGCACCTGTAAGACGAAGCACGGCCAAGGCGAAGCACGGCCAAGGCGAAACACGGCCAAGACGAAGCACGGCGCAACCGACGGCACGGCAGAAGACGGGTACGGGGGAGGGGCTGCACGATGACGGCCGAACTGGTCCGGGGGCAGAACCACCCCTTGTCCCGGAGCCGGGTGGAGATCAGGATCTCGGCGGGCACACCCGTGCTCGCCCTGGTCCAGGTCTGCGACGACGCGGGCCGGCTCGCCGGTCCCGGAGCGGTGGCCCACCCCGGTGCCCGGGCCCTGCCCGGGCTCGAAGCGCCCGAAGGCGTCGCGGCGCGGCACCGCCTGGCCGTCGACCTCGACGCGGTCGCTCCGGCCGTGCACCGGGTCGGCGTCGTGCTCGTCCTGCCGCCCGGCGGTCCGGCGCGCTTCGGAGCGGTCCCGGCGTCCTACGTGTCCGTGGCCGAAGCGGAGGGCGCCGAGCTCGCCGGGTACACGCTGACCGGACTGGACTCCGAGACCGCCGTCCTGGCCCTGGAGCTGTACCGGCGCCAGGGCGCCTGGAAGGTCCGCGCCGTCGGCCAGGGGTACGCGGGCGGCCTCGGCGCGCTGCTGGCCGACGCCGGTCTGAGCGCCCCGGCGGCCGCCGAGCTGGCCGCCGCCGCGACGGGACTGACGGCGCCGGGCGACATCACCCTGGCGGCCATGGAGACCGGGACAACGCCCACCGTGCCGCGCGGGCTGCGGGCGCCGTCACCGAATCAGGCCCCGAGCCAGACCCCGAGCCAGACCGCGAACCAGGTTCCGGCGCCCGACGCGCCGGCCGCCCCGGCCGCTCCCACGCCCCCGGATCCGATCCCCGGCGCCGGGGCCGGGGCCCCGTACGCGGGCACGCCCGGTGGCGACACCGCGGGGGGACCGCCCACCATCAGCTACGCCCACCCGCGCCGCCGCACCAGCACCGAACCGCCCGAGCCCGCCCCGCGCCCCGCCGCGCCCGCGCGGCCGGGCGAACCGCCGCGGCCCGTCGCCGGGGACGCGAGCGGCTGGTCCATGGAAGAGCGGCTCTACAACCAGGTCTGGGGCATGTTCGAGGACATGGCCCGCTCCGTCGCCGCCTACCGCGGCGCCGTCGAATTCGCCGACTCCCGCATGGACCGCGAGCTCGACGAGGCACTGTCCGACCCGCGCCACCGCCTCGGCGGCTCCGCCAACGCGGCCCGCGACACCGCCCGGGCCCGTCGCGACGAGTTGGTCGCGCAGGCGCAGGCCGCCCTCGACCGGGACCTCGACCAGCTCACCGCCGAGGCCGAGGTCGTCGAGCCCGCGCTGCCGGTCTCGTACGCCCGCTGGGACAATCCGGTCTGGCACGACGCCCGGTCGGCCGCCCCGCCGTCGGAGAGCCCGCTGGCCCTGCGCCTGGGCGACCTCCATCTGCCCGAGCGGCCGAGCCTGCGCATCCCGATGCTGGTCCGGGTCCCGCTGGAGCGCGGGCTGTGGATCGACAACGGCCGCACCGGCTCCGAGGCCGCCATGGCCATGGACACCGACCGGCTGCGCCGGGCCGCCATGGACATGGCCGTCGCGCACGCCGCGCGGCTGCTCGCCGCCCATCCCGCCGACCGGTTCGCCGTCCACGTCATCGACGCGGCCGGCGCCGGAGCCGCCGCGCTGGCTCCGCTGGTGCGCGCCGGGGTGCTGGCCGGACCGCCCGCGGCCGGGGCGGCGGGGGTCACCGAGACCCTGGAGCGGCTGACCCGGCGGGTGGACCTCGTACAGATGGCGGTGCGGGCCGGCGCCCCGGAGGACCTGCCGCCCGATGTGGATACGGCCGACCAGCTGCTGATCGTGCACGACTTCCCGCACGGGTTCGACGACCGGGCCGTCACCCGGTTGCGCTACCTGGCCGACGAAGGTCCGGCGGTCGGCGTCCACCTGCTGATGGTCGCGGACCGTGACGAGGCCTCGGCCTACGGGCCGCTGCTGGATCCGCTGTGGCGCTCGCTGATGCGGCTGTCGCCGGTGCCGGACAACCACCTCGCCGACCCCTGGGTCCACCACGCCTGGACCTTCGAGCCGGACCTGCCCCCGCAGGGCAGCCGGGTCCTGGACCAGGCGCTGGAGCGGGTGGCGGCGGCCAGGCGGGCCGCCGGGTAGCGGTCGGCGGCGGCCGGCCCCGGCCTCCGGATGACCGGCCGCTGACCAATTCTTGGGTTCCCCTTTACCTTTCGTGGGCGTGACCGCTACGCTTGTGAGTGCGGAGGGGAGTATTCCTGCTTTCCTGTACGGCGTGCCCGTCAATACGGACTGCGATCAGTCCCGGGGCGCCGGCCCGCGGCCTCCCGGCCGTCAGGGTGGAAGAGACCTCCGGCAGCGATGACGCTGACAAAGTGCTGAGCCATCTGCCGGAGGCCTGTTAACAGTGGACGTTTCCTTGACCCTCTGGGTGCTGACCATTCTCGGTCTGGGCATCCTCATCGGCGCCGATTTCTTCATCGGCCGCAAGCCCCACGACGTTTCCATGAAGGAAGCCGGCATCTGGACGGTCGTCTGGATCGTCCTCGCCGCGCTGTTCGGTCTCGGCCTGCTGTTCTTCGGGCACGGCCAGGCCTCCCAGGAGTTCTTCGCCGGTTTCATCACCGAGAAGTCCCTGAGCGTGGACAACCTCTTCGTCTTCGTCCTGATCATGGCGAAGTTCGCGGTGCCCACCCAGCTCCAGCAGCGCGTGCTGCTCGTGGGCGTGCTGATCGCCCTCGTCCTGCGCGCGATCTTCATCGCCGCCGGCGCCGCGATCATCACCAACTTCTCGTGGGTCTTCTACATCTTCGGTGCGTTCCTCATCTACACCGCGTGGAAGCTGATCCAGGAAGCCCGCAAGGACGAGGAGGACGAGGAGTTCGAGGAGAACCGCCTCCTCAAGTCGATCGAGAAGAAGTTCGGCGTCGCCGACCGCTACCACGGCACGAAGCTCTTCATCCGGAACAACGGCAAGCGCATCCTGACCCCGCTGATGGTGGTCATGCTCGCCATCGGCACCACGGACGTGCTGTTCGCCCTGGACTCGATCCCCGCGATCTTCGGCCTCACCCAGGACCCCTACATCGTCTTCACGGCCAACGCCTTCGCCCTGATGGGCCTGCGCCAGCTGTACTTCCTCATCGGCGGCCTGCTCGAGAAGCTGGTCCACCTCAGCTACGGCCTCTCCGTCATCCTCGGCTTCATCGGCATCAAGCTCGTGCTGCACGCCCTGCACGAGTCGGGCCTGCACGTCCCGCAGATCTCCATCCCGGTCTCCCTGGGCGTCATCTGCGGAGTCCTGGTGATCACCACGATCACCAGCCTGATCGCCTCGAAGAAGCAGGCGGCGGCCGAGGCCGCCGCCGAACCGGAGAGCATCGACGCGTCGTCGTAGCGGACCGGCGGACTGGCGGACCGGTCGGCTGACGGGCTCACGGGCTGACGGGCTGACGGAGGCCCTACGGGGCTACGCGGGGGCGGCCGCTTCGGCCGCCCCCGCTGCCGCGTCCGCCCTCCGTGCCGTGCGCCGGCGCACGACGATCGGGTTGGTCTCCGGCAGCAGGGCGAAGCAGGTCAGTGAGACCAGGGCGATCGCCGTCAGGTAGACCGCCACGGCCCACGGCGGGCCGTCCCCGGCCGCCAGGGCCGTCGCCACGATCGGGGTCAGGGCCCCGCCGAGCACCCCGCCCAGGTTGTAGCCGACCGCGGCGCCCGTGCAGCGGATCCGAGGGGCGTACAGCTCGGGCAGGTACGCGCCCACCACCGCGAACATCGTCACCATCCCGAGCAGTGCGCCGAGCAGTCCGAGCGTCATCAGCAGCGGCTCCGCCGTGCGCAGCAGGGCGACGAACGGGAACATCCACAGCGCGGACGCCGCGCAGCCCGCCAGGCACAGCGGGCGCCGGCCGTAGCGGTCGCCGAGCACCGCGACCCTAGGCGTCACCAGGCCCTTGACCGCGACGGCGGCCATGACGCAGGCCAGCATCACCGAACGGTGCACCCCGAGGTGCTCGGTGGCGTACGCGAGGGACCAGGTGGTGGCCGCGTAGAAGACCGCGTACCCGGTGGCCAGTGCCCCGCCCGTCAGCAGGAGCAGGCGCCAGTGGCCCCGTACGACCTCGGTCAGCGGGGCGTCGGCCCGGCGGCCGGTCTCGGCCAGGGCGCGGAACTGCGGGGTCTCCTCCACGGAGCGGCGCAGCCAGAGCCCGGCCAGCGCCAGCAGGCCCGCCACCCAGAACGGCACCCGCCAGCCCCAGGCGGCGAACTGCCCGTCGGCGAGCAGGCCCGAAAGGGTCAGCATCAGGCCGTTGGCGAGCAGGAACCCCACCGCCGGACCCATCTGCGGGAAGCTCGACCACAGCCCGCGCCGCTCCTCGGGGGCGTGCTCGGCGGTCAGCAGGACCGCGCCGCCCCATTCGCCGCCGAGACCCAGGCCCTGCAGGAAGCGCAAAAGGATCAGCAGGATCGGCGCGGTCGCGCCGATGGAGGCGTACGAGGGCACGCAGCCCACCGCCACCGTGGCCACGCCGGTCAGGAGCAGGGAGCCGAGCAGCACCGGGCGGCGGCCGTGGCGGTCGCCGATGTGGCCGAAGACGACGGAGCCGAGGGGCCGGGCGAGGAAGCCGATGCCGAAGGTGCCGAAGGCGGCGAGGGTCCCGGCGAGCGGGGAGAAGGAAGGGAAGAACAGCGGTCCGAGCACCAGGGCGGCGGCGGTGCCGTAGACGAAGAAGTCGTAGAACTCGATGGCGGTGCCGGCGAGGGAGGCCGAGGCGAGCCGGAGCATCGAGGGCCGCGCGGGGGCGCCGGCCCGGGCCGCGCCCGGGGTGGGGGAGGGGTCGTGTTGCATGGTGCAGCAACTACCCCGCCCCGCACCCTCAGGACAGGCGTTCGGCCATCATCGACCGGAAGGGAGTGCGGTCCGGATCGAGGTTGACGTGTGGCGCCCGCTACCAGCCGCGCTCGCGCCATTCGGCCAGGTGCGGGCGCTCGGCGCCGAGCGTGGTGTCGTTGCCGTGGCCCGGGTACACCCAGGTCTCGTCCGGCAGCACCGCGAAGAGCTTGTGCTCCACGTCGTCGACGAGCCGCGCGAAGGCCTTCGCGTCGCCCCACGTGTTGCCGACGCCGCCCGGGAAGAGGCAGTCGCCCGTGAACACGTGCGGGTGGCCGTGCGGGTCGTCGTAGATGAGCGCGATCGAGCCGGGGGTGTGGCCGACCAGGTGGCGGGCGGTCAGTGTGACCCGTCCGACCGTGATCGTGTCCCCGTCCGCGACGAGCACGTCGGTCGCGACCGGGATGCCCTCCGCGTCGTGGACCCCCGCGTACGTCCGCGCGCCGGTGGCCTCGACCACGGCCTGGAGCGCGCCCCAGTGGTCGCCGTGCCGGTGGGTGGTGACCACCGAGGCGATGCCGCCGTCGCCGATCAGGCTCAGCAGGGTCTGCGGCTCGGCGGCCGCGTCGATCAGCAGCTGCTCGTCGGTGGCCCGGCAGCGCAGTAGGTAGGCGTTGTTGTTCATGCCCCCCACCGCGACCTTGGAGATCATCAGGTCCGAGAGTTCGTGCACGTCGGCCGGACCGCCGACCTTGACCGCTCCGCTGTACGTCATGTCCGCATCCTAGAGCGGGGGGAGCGCGGGCAGGCCGTCGCCCGCCAGGACGGCGAGGTGGGCACCCCGCTGGCCGCGCCCGGCCAGCCAGCCGAGCAGCTCGTCCGCGGGGCCCTCGACGACCACCGGGGTGCCCTGCGTGCCGCCCGTGTGCCAGGTCTTTCCCGTCGTGGTCCGCAGCGTCACCGGCGGTACCTCCGGTCGGCCCGACCAGCGGTCGGCGAGGAAGGCGGTCTCCCGGTCGGTGAAGTCCTCGGAGAGGTCCGCGAGCTCGTAGCCGATGTTCAGGTCGACGTGGTGCAGCTCGACCTCGATCAGGCGCCGGAAGGGGACGCGGGCGGCGACGTCGGTGACGCCGCCCCGCAGCTCGACGACGCGGGTCCAATCCTGCGGGCGCTCGGCCACGGCCTCCCAGCGGGCGGCGGAATTCCGGAGGTCCTCCAGCTGTTCCACAAGGGGCCGGTCGCAGTCGCGCTCGATGTCCGCGTCGCGGGCGTCGCCGCTCTCGTACATCGGGCGGCCCTCGAAGACGTTGACGAGGGCGTCGGCGTTGCGGGCGAGGTGGGCCAGGATGTGGCCCCGGGTCCAGCCGGGCAGACGTGACTCTTCGGCGAGGGCGGCGTTGTCCAGCTTCGCGGCCGCGGTCAGCAGCCGGTCCGTGGCTTCACGTACAGATCGCAGGTCGTGCACATGATCAATCATGCGGCCGAGCCTAGTACTTCAAGGGCCTGCGCCACACGATCGGGTGAAGCGGTCGGCGCAGTGCCCAAAATCGAATGCACGTGCTATACGCTCGGAGTCCAGTCTCCAAGTCCACGGCAGAGGCGCCCCCCAATACCCTGGGACGGGGCCCGTGCCCCCCGCTCTCTCAAGAAAGGTGCGGACCGGCGTGACCGACCGTCTCATCGTTCGTGGCGCTCGCGAGCACAACCTCAAGAACGTCTCGCTCGACCTGCCCCGCGACTCCCTGATCGTCTTCACCGGACTCTCCGGTTCGGGCAAGTCCTCCCTGGCCTTCGACACGATCTTCGCCGAGGGCCAGCGCCGTTATGTCGAGTCGCTCTCGTCGTACGCCCGCCAGTTCCTCGGGCAGATGGACAAGCCCGACGTCGACTTCATCGAGGGCCTCTCCCCGGCCGTCTCCATCGATCAGAAGTCCACGTCGCGCAACCCGCGCTCCACCGTGGGCACCATCACCGAGGTCTACGACTACCTCCGCCTGCTCTTCGCGCGCATCGGCAAGCCCCACTGCCCCGAGTGCCGCCGGCCGATCTCGCGGCAGTCGCCGCAGGCGATCGTCGACAAGGTGCTCGCACTGCCCGAGGGCAGTCGCTTCCAGGTGCTGTCGCCGCTGGTGCGCGAGCGCAAGGGCGAGTTCGTCGACCTCTTCTCCGACCTCCAGACCAAGGGCTACAGCCGTGCCCGGGTGGACGGGGAGACGATGCAGCTCTCCGAGCCGCCGACGCTGAAGAAGCAGGAGAAGCACACCATCGAGGTGGTCATCGACCGCCTCACCGTCAAGGAAGGCGCCAAGCGCCGGCTGACCGACTCCGTCGAGACCGCCCTCGGGCTGTCGGGCGGCATGGTGATCCTGGACTTCGTCGACCTCGCCGAGGACGACCCCGAGCGCGAGCGGATGTACTCCGAGCACCTCTACTGCCCGTACGACGACCTGTCCTTCGAGGAGCTGGAGCCGCGCTCCTTCTCCTTCAACTCGCCCTTCGGCGCCTGCCCCGAGTGCACCGGCATCGGTACGCGCATGGAGGTGGACCCGGAGCTGATCGTCCCGGACGAGGACAAGTCCCTGGACGAGGGCGCGGTCTCGCCGTGGTCGCTCGGCCACACCAAGGACTACTTCCAGCGGCTGATCGGCGCGCTCGCCGCGGAGCTGGGCTTCCGCACCGACATCGCGTGGGCCGGGCTGCCGCTGCGGGCGAAGAAGGCCCTGCTGTACGGCCACAAGACGCAGATCGAGGTCCGCTACCGCAACCGGTACGGCCGCGAGCGGGCCTACACCACCGCCTTCGAGGGCGCCGTCCCGTTCGTCAAGCGACGGCACTCGGAGTCCGAGAGCGACGCCAGCCGCGAGCGCTTCGAGGGCTACATGCGCGAAGTGCCCTGTCCCACCTGCCAGGGCACCCGGCTCAAGCCGATCGTGCTCGCGGTGACGGTGATGGACCGGTCCATCGCCGAGGTCGCCGCGATGTCGATCAGCGAGTGCGCGGACTTCCTCGGGCGGCTGAAGCTCGACGCCCGTGACAAGAAGATCGCCGAGCGGGTCCTCAAGGAGGTCAACGAGCGGCTCCGCTTCCTCGTCGACGTGGGCCTCGACTACCTCTCGCTCAACCGCGCCGCCGGAACCCTGTCGGGCGGTGAGGCCCAGCGCATCCGGCTGGCCACGCAGATCGGCTCCGGCCTCGTCGGCGTGCTCTACGTGCTGGACGAGCCCTCCATCGGCCTGCACCAGCGCGACAACCACCGGCTGATCGAAACGCTCGTGCGGCTGCGGGACATGGGCAACACCCTCATCGTCGTCGAGCACGACGAGGACACCATCAAGGTGGCCGACTGGATCGTGGACATCGGCCCGGGGGCCGGCGAGCACGGCGGCAAGGTCGTGCACAGCGGCTCGCTGAAGGACCTGCTGAAGAACAGCGAGTCCATCACCGGGCAGTACCTGTCCGGCAAGCGCTCCATCCCGCTCCCGGACGTACGCCGTCCCGTGGACCCGGCGCGCAGGCTCACGGTCCACGGCGCCAAGGAGAACAACCTCCAGGACATCGACGTGTCCTTCCCGCTCGGCGTGCTCACGGCCGTGACGGGCGTATCGGGCTCGGGCAAGTCCACGCTGGTCAACGACATCCTGTACACGCACCTGGCGCGCGAGCTCAACGGCGCGCGGTCGGTTCCGGGACGGCACACGCGGGTGGACGGGGACGACCTCGTCGACAAGGTCGTGCACGTCGACCAGTCGCCCATCGGGCGGACCCCGAGGTCCAACCCGGCGACGTACACCGGGGTCTTCGACCACGTCCGCAGGCTCTTCGCGGAGACGATGGAGGCGAAGGTGCGCGGCTACCTGCCGGGCCGCTTCTCCTTCAACGTCAAGGGCGGCCGCTGCGAGAACTGCTCCGGCGACGGCACGATCAAGATCGAGATGAACTTCCTGCCGGACGTGTACGTCCCGTGCGAGGTCTGCCACGGCGCCCGGTACAACCGGGAGACGCTGGAGGTCCACTACAAGGGCAAGTCCATCGCCGAGGTCCTGAACATGCCGATCGAGGAGGCCTCGGAGTTCTTCGAGGCGGTCCCGACGATCGCCCGGCACCTGCGCACGCTGAACGAGGTCGGGCTGGGGTACGTCCGGCTCGGCCAGTCCGCGCCGACGCTGTCGGGCGGTGAGGCGCAGCGCGTGAAGCTGGCTTCGGAGCTCCAGAAGCGGTCGACGGGGCGGACGGTGTACGTCCTGGACGAGCCGACCACGGGTCTGCACTTCGAGGACATCTCGAAGCTGATCAAGGTGCTTTCGGGGCTGGTCGACAAGGGGAACTCGGTGATCGTCATCGAGCACAACCTCGACGTCATCAAGACCGCGGACTGGGTCGTGGACATGGGCCCCGAGGGCGGTTACGGCGGCGGCCTCGTCGTCGCGGAGGGCACTCCGGAGCAGGTCGCCTCGGTGAGCACGAGCCACACCGGCAAGTTCCTGCGGGAGGTCCTGGGGGCGGACCGGGTCTCGGACGCGGTGGCCTCGGAGTCGGTCCGGCCGGCGAAGAAGGCCGTGGCGAAGAAGACGGCCGCGAAGAAGACGGTCGCGAAGAAGGCCGTCGCCAAGAAGGCGGCTCCGGCGAAGAAGGCGGCCGGGGCCTCCCGCACGGCGTAGCCGTGGTCCGGCGCCGCGCCCAGCGCGCGGCGCCGGACCGGGGCGGAGCCCCGGGCGGCTATGTGGCGATGCCGATGGCGTGGCCCGCGGTGGAGGGGTCGCCGAGCGTGGTCAGGAGGGCGTCCGCCACGTCCGCGCGGGGGATGGAGCGCCCGCCCGGCACGTTCCCGTCCACCGCCCGCCGGTAGGTGCCCGTCCGCGGCCGGTTCAGCAGCCGCGGCGGCCGCACCACCGTCCACCCCGTCCGGCTGCCGGCGATCGCCGCCTCCATGACCGCGAGATCGGCGTACACGTCCCGCAGGAGCCGCCGCAGGACGGGAAGGACGACCTTCCGCGCGATCACCCCGTCCGCCGGGGTCACCGGCCCCAGCGGGGCCGCGCTGACCGCCGACAGGCGGGTCACCCCCGCCCGGTCCATCGCCGAGACGACGGCCCGCAGGGCCGGTCCCGCGACCGGGGTCAGCCTGGCCTGCTTGTTGCTCGCCGCGCCCAGCGCCGAGACCACGGCCTCCCGCCCCGCCAGGAGCGGGACCAGCGCGTCCTCGTCCGTCAGGTCGCGCACCACCGCCACCCGGAGCCGGTCGTGCGCGGGCACGCCCAGCCGCGCCGGATCGCGCACGACCGCCGTGACCTCGTGGCCCGCGTCGAGGGCCTGCCGGACGACCTCGCGGCCGACCCCGCCCGTGGCTCCGAACACCGTGAGTTTCATCGTGCTCCCGCGATCGAGAGAGGTGGGTGAGCGTTTACTCACCTCTGCCTCCGTTAGGGTGAGTGAATGCTCACCTCCAAGTCAAGCCGGCCCACTCCCGAGCGCCTGCTGGACGCCGCCGAGACCCTGATGCGCACCAGCGGCCTGGCCAACGCCACCACCAAGGCGATCGCCCGCGAGGCCCGCTGCTCGGAGGCCGCGCTGTACAAGTACTTCGCGAACAAGGAAGAACTGTTCGTACGCGTGCTCATGGAGCGCCGCCCCAACGCCGGCGCGATGATGGCCGCGCTCACCACCGACCCGGGGGAGCAGCCGGTCGAGGAGCGGCTCGCGGTGATAGCCCGCCACGCCTCGCTCTTCTACGCCGATGCCATGCCCCTGGCCGCCTCGCTCTTCGCCGACCCCGTTCTGCTCACCCGCCACCGCGAGGGCGTACGGCAGATCGGCGCGGGCCCGCACGTGGTGCTGGAGGCCCTCCAGGGCCACCTGGTCCGCGAGCTCGAACGGGGCCGGCTGCGCCCGGACGCCGACCCGCGGGCCGCTGCCGCGCTGCTGCTCGGCGCCTGTTTCCAGCGGGCCTTCTTCCTGCACTTCTCCGGCCCCGACACCGTCGAGCCGGTCGAGGAGTTCGCCCCCGCCGTGGCCCGGACCGTCTGGGCCGCTATCCGCTGAGCTCGGACGCGTACGGAGGCTCCGCGCCCGCCCGCGCACAGGTCAGCGCGGCCGCGCGGGCGGCGTAGGACAGCGCCTCGGGCCAGTCCACCGGACCGGCGCCCGCCCCCGCACCGTCCCAAAGCCGGTGCAGCAGGGCCGCGTTCACGGTGTCGCCCGCGCCGATCGTGTCGACCACGCCGACCCGGCACGCGGGTGCCGAGTGCTCCGCGCCCTCCCGCGTCCACACCGTCAGCCCTCCGGCCCCCCGGGTCAGCACCACCGCGGACGGCCCCGCCGCCAGCCAGTCGCCGGCCCGGCCGCCCAGCCAGGCCGCGTCCTCCTCGGACAGCTTCAGGACCGAGACGTACGGGAGCCAGGACCGCAAGCGCTTGCGGTAGGCGTCCGGCTCCGCGATCAGCGCCGGCCTGATGTTGGGGTCGAGGAAGGTGAGCAGGCCGCGCCCGGACTCCCGCCGCAGCAGGGCCTCGTAGGCGCTCGCGCCCGGTTCCAGCACCAAGGAGCAGGTCCCGAGCGCGAGGACCCGTACGTCCCGCGGAAGCGCCTGCGGCAGGCGGAACAGCCGGTCGGCCGTCCCCTCGACGTAGAACCCGTACGCCGCCGAGCCGTCCGGGGCCAGGGAAGGAACGGCCAGGGTGGTCGGCTCCGGCCCGCGCTGGACCAGGGACAGGTCCACGCCGGCCGCCCGCAGCCCGGCGAGCAGGGAGGCGCCGAAACCGTCCCGCGAGACCCGGGAGCAGAAGGCGGCCCGCGCACCCAGCCGGCCCAGGGCGAGCGCGGTGTTGTACGGTCCGCCGCCCGGCCGGGGCAGCAGCGCACCCGGCGGCTCCGCGACGGGCACCAGGTCGATCAGGGCTTCTCCACCGACGACGATCACGCGGGGGAAGGTACCCCATCGGTCGGCGGTATCGTCGGACGGGCCCAGCCGAGCCTGAACCCGGGAGAACCGCATGTCCGCGTCGCAGTCCGCCGCCCGCCGTACCGTGCTCAAGGGCGCCGCCGCGCTCGTCGGGGCCACCGGGGCCGGAGTGACGCTCGGGGCCTGTTCCACCGGGGGCAACAGCGGCGCGGGATCCCCGGCGGTCCCCGACGGGCCCGTGGAGCTGGGCGCCGCGGCCGACGTGCCGGTGGGCGGCGCGAAGCTGTTCCGGGAGCGGAAGGTCGTGGTCAGCTGCGCGGAGGCCGGGCAGTACAAGGCCTTCAGCGCACAGTGCACCCACGCCGGCTGCGTCCTGGACAAGATCGTCGAGGGTGAGGGCAACTGCCCCTGCCACGGCAGCCGCTTCGACGTGACCACGGGCAAGGTGCTGCGCGGCCCGGCCACCGACCCGCTGCCGGAGGTCCCGGTGAAGACCGAGGGCGGCAAGCTCATCGCAGGCTGATCCGCGGGCTGGTCCGCGGCCGGACCTGCGGGCGACCGGCGACCCCGGCGACGCGGCGACCCGGCAGCCGGTCGGCCGGGCCTGCGGGCGACGCGGCGGCCGGACGGCCGTCCGCGGCGGCTCACTCCCAGTCCCAGCCGATCCCCAGGATCCCCCGCCGCACCCCCTGTTCCACCAGGTGCACGGCCCGGTGCGGTCCGCTCGGGGGCAGGTCCGAGAGCTGCCCGCGCGGTGCGCCCGGCCCGCTGCGGGTGAAGCGGCGGCAGCGCACGGGCAGCGCGGCCTCGTCGAAGCGGACCTGGAGCACGTACTGGCCGCCGGTGTAGCTGAAGCCGCGCACGTACTCGGTGCTGCGGCCGGCCGTGCCGTCCTCGAAGCCGTAGCCGAAGACGTAGGTGTCCCCGGCGCGCAGCCGGGCGTCGAAGAGCAGCTCGGCGACGACCACCCCAGACTCGGGATGGCGGCGGATCCGCCCGGTCCGGCAGTTCTCGTCGGCCCGTACCCGCACGCGGGCGGGATCGCACCCCGGGTCGCCGTGATGGACGGCGAGGTACCGGTCGACCCCGTCGCGGTGGGCCCGTACGACGTGCTGCGACTCGCGGCCCAGCAGCTCCCCGGCGGGCCCGATCCGTACCCGCTCGTGGTGCCCGACGGTGTGCAGGCCGCCGTCGGCGGGCAGTTCCATGCCGGCCAGCAGTCCTTCCACGGCCGCGCCCACGCTCAGCAGGGCCCGGTACGAGCGCGCCTGCGGCCGCGGGGTCTCGGCTCCGGCGCCGGGCTCCGGCGCGGCGAGCAGCCGCAGCAGGGCGCCTTCGGGCAGCTCCAGGATCTGCTCCAGGGCCCGTACCGCCTTCAGGGACTCGGTGCGGCGCGGGCGCCGGGCGCCCTGCTGCCAGTAACTGAGGCTGGTCACGCCGAGCTTGATGCCGCGGGCGGCCAGCCGGTTCTGCACCCGGTGCAGGGGGAGTCCGCGCGCGGTGAGGGCCGCGCGGAGCGCGAGGTGGAAGGGCCCGGTGCGCAGGACGTCGGGTAACTCCCGGGCTCCGGCGCGGCCGTCGTCCCGGAATGACCTGATCGCGCTGTCCGCGCTCGACCGCATGACGGCTCCCCCTGTGAACGTTCACGCAACGAGGTGTGGACGGTCCCGCGGGCGACGTCCGAGGTCCTGGTGGGTCCAGGTGGGGTGAGGGCGGACGTTCACACTTCGGCCCCACCGTTCACACCGCGATGTCACGGCGTATTGAAGCGTGTTGACCTGTTCCCGACAACACCTGATGCTCCTCCACAGCGTCCGGACGCGCTCCTCCACCCCCACTCCCCACTTCGGGAGGAACGCGATGCGCAACCCGAACCGGCGGCTTTACCCGGCCGCCCTCATCACCGCCATGCTCTTCGCCCTGCTCACAGGTACCGCCACCGCCACCGCCGCCGATGCCGGTACCGCTCCGGGCACCGCGACCGCCGCGACCACGACCAACACGACCACCGCGACCGCCCCCGTCGCGGCGACCGCCGATGGCGCCGCCCTGGCGTACAAACGGCTGAACATCACCATGCAGGCACAGCAGAAGACCAACTGGTGCTGGGCCGCGGCGGGCAACACCATCGCCACCTGGTTCGGCCGCACTTACAGCCAGAACCAGTTCTGCAACGCCGCCTTCAACCGCCAGCAGGGCTACGACTGCCCGAACAACCAGGCCACCCTGGGCAACGTGCAGACCGCCCTGCGCTGGGCCGGCATCAACTCGGGCTCCTACGTGAACGGCTGGCTCCAGTACTCCACCGTGCAGAACGAGATCAACGCCGACCGCCCGGTCGAGACCCGCATCCAGTGGTCCAACGGCGGCGGCCACATGCACGTCGTCTACGGCTACGACACCGCGAACAGCTGGGTGTACTGGGGCGACCCGTGGCCCTCCAGCGACCGCTACAACTGGGCCTCGCACGCCTGGTACGTGGACAACAGCACCTTCTCCTGGACCCACTCGCTCTACCGGATCGGGGCGTGACCTCATGAACCCTCGCCTCGCCGCGGCCGTGGTCGCCGCGACCGCCGCACTCGCCCTGGCCCCCACCCAGGCGGGCGCGGCCCCGGTGCCGCAGCCCCAGAGCGCCACCGCCGAGAACCGGGCCGCCGCCGCGCAGGCGGCGACCGCCCCCGACACGCTCGCCACCCTGTCCCGCTTCTTCGCCCGTGAGGGCAAGGTCTCGCCGGCCGCCGCACAGCCCCGCATCGAGGGCGAGGCGATCGCGGTGAACCACCTGTCACCGGACTTCGTCGCCGGGAAGGCGGACGCGGGCGTGGCCCGGCTGGAATTCCTCGCCAGCAAGGCCGTCTCCTCGGACGGACAGCAGGCATCGCTGTGGACCGCGAAGACCGAAGCGGGCTGGCAGGTGGTGAACATAGCCACCGGTGACGACGAGTTCCGCTACGCGCAGCTCGGCGCGGCGAAACTCCCGGGCGGGACGGTCTTCCGCGAGCCGCAGATCGACGCCTGGTACGTGGCCCAGGGCGGCAGGGTGCTTCCCCTGGACGAGGACGCGGTGCGGGCGGTCGGCGCGCAGGGCACCAGCCTCGCCGCCTACCGGGCCCGGGTCGTGAAGGCGTACGGGGACAAGCTGCCCGGGTCCGCCTATGCCCGGTCCGGGAAGGCCGGTGGCTTCGCCCCCACGGGAGCCACCACCGCCTCCGGGTCCGCCTCGGGGGCCGCCTCCGGATCCGTCGGGATGCCGGCGGCGGCCGCCGCCGTGGCGCTGGCGCTCGGCGCGGCCGGTGCGCTGGCCGTGCGGCGCTCCCGGCGACAGCGGGTGGTGCGGGCGTAGCCACCCGGGGGTCCGGCCTCCGGCCAGGCGGCCGGACCCCTTGCCCGGCCGCCGCCCCGCGCCGCCCCGCCCCGCCCCGCAGCAGGGGAACGGCTCGGTTGTCGGCGGGCGACAGTAGGGTGGTTGGCATGGCCGACCCTTCCAGCTACCGTCCCCAGCCGGGACAGGTCCCCGACTCCCCGGGGGTATACAAGTTCCGCGACGAGCACCGCCGGGTGATCTACGTCGGGAAGGCCAAGAGCCTGCGCCAGCGGCTGGCCAGCTACTTCCAGGACCTCGCCGGACTGCACCCCCGTACCGCCACGATGGTGACCACGGCGGCCTCCGTCGAGTGGACCGTGGTCTCCACCGAGGTCGAGGCGCTCCAGCTCGAATACTCCTGGATCAAGGAGTTCGACCCCCGGTTCAACGTCAAGTACCGGGACGACAAGAGCTACCCCTCCCTCGCCGTGACGATGAACGAGGAGTACCCCCGGGTCCAGGTCATGCGCGGGCCCAAGAAGAAGGGCGTGCGCTATTTCGGCCCCTACGGGCAGGCCTGGGCCATCCGCGAGACCGTCGACCTGATGCTCCGGGTCTTCCCCGTCCGCACCTGCTCCGCCGGGGTGTTCAAGCGCTCCGCCCAGATCGGCCGCCCCTGCCTCCTCGGCTACATCGGCAAGTGCTCCGCGCCCTGCGTCGGCCGGGTCACCCCCGAGGAGCACCGGGAACTGGCCGAGGACTTCTGTGACTTCATGGCCGGGCGCACGGGCACCTACCTCACCCGCCTCGAGCAGCAGATGCACGAGGCGGCCGAGGAGATGGAGTACGAGAAGGCCGCCCGGCTGCGCGACGACGTGGGGGCCCTGCGCCGGGCCATGGAGAAGAACGCGGTGGTGCTCGCCGACGCGACGGACGCCGACCTTTTCGCGGTCGCCGAGGACGAGCTCGAAGCGGCCGTGCAGATCTTCCACGTGCGCGGCGGCCGGGTCCGCGGGCAGCGCGGCTGGGTCACCGACAAGGTCGAGGCCGTGGACACGGCCGGGCTCGTCGAGCACGCCCTCCAGCAGCTCTACGGCGAGGAGACGGGCGAGGCCGTGCCCAAGGAGGTGCTCGTCCCCGCCCTCCCCGAGGACACCCCGGCCCTGAGCCAGTGGCTCGCCGAGCGGCGCGGGTCGCAGGTCAGCCTGCGCATCCCGCAGCGCGGGGACAAGAAGGCGCTGATGGAGACCGTCCACCGCAACGCCCAGCAGTCCCTCCTCCTGCACAAGACCAAGCGCGCCGCCGACCTCACCACCCGCTCGCGGGCCCTGGAGGAGATCGCCGAGGCGCTGGAGCTGGACGGCGCGCCGCTGCGCATCGAGTGCTTCGACATCTCGCACCTGCAGGGCGACGACGTCGTGGCCTCGATGGTCGTCTTCGAGGACGGGCTGGCGCGCAAGGGCGAGTACCGCAGGTTCCAGATCAAATCGTTCGAGGGGCAGGACGACGTCCGCTCCATGCACGAGGTGGTCTCCCGGCGCTTCCGCCGCTACCTCCACGAGAAGCTGAAGACGGGGGAGTGGTCCCCCGAGACCGGCGAGGTGGAGGCGGACGCGCCCGAGGAGGACGGGCGGCCCAAGCGCTTCGCCTACCCGCCCCAGCTCGTCGTCGTCGACGGCGGACAGCCGCAGGTGGCCGCCGCCAAGCGGGCCCTGGAGGAGCTCGGGATCGACGACGTGGCCGTGTGCGGCCTGGCCAAGCGCCTGGAGGAGGTCTGGCTGCCCGGGCAGGACGACCCGGTGGTGCTGCCCCGGACCAGCGAGGGCCTGTACCTGCTCCAGCGGGTGCGTGACGAAGCCCACCGGTTCGCCATCCAGTACCAGCGCAACAAGCGGGGCAAGCGCCTGAAAGCCGGGCCGCTCGACGAGGTGGCGGGGCTGGGCGAGAGCCGCAAGCTCGCCCTGGTCAAGCACTTCGGTTCGGTGAAGAAGCTCCGGCAGGCCACAATCGATCAGATCTGCGAGGTCCCGGGCATAGGCCGCAAGACGGCCGAGACCGTGGCCGCGGCCCTGGCGCAGGCGGTTCCGGCCGGTCCCGCCGTGAACATGGCGACCGGCGAGATCATTGAGGACGAGGCCCCCGCGACCGCGGGAGCCGCATCCGAACGGGGGACCGGGCAATGACCGAGCACGATTCCGAGCAAACGCACGATTCCGAGCACGACCGAGACGGAGCACAAGTGAGTACGGGCACGACAGCGGATCCCGGAGCGGTCGCCGAGGCGGCCATCCCCGAGCTGGTGATCATCTCCGGAATGTCCGGGGCCGGCCGCAGTACCGCGGCCAAGTGCCTGGAGGACCTCGGCTGGTTCGTCGTCGACAACCTGCCGCCGGCGCTGATCCCCACCATGGTGGAGCTGGGCGCCCGCTCGCAGGGCAACGTGGCGCGCATCGCCGTCGTCGTGGACGTCCGCGGCCGGCAGTTCTTCGACGCCCTGCGCGAATCCCTCTCCGACCTGGAGTCCCGCGGCGTCACCCGGCGGATCGTCTTCCTGGAGTCCTCGGACGACGCGCTCGTACGCCGCTTCGAGTCGGTCCGCCGCCCGCACCCGCTCCAGGGCGACGGCCGCATCGTCGACGGCATCGCCGCCGAGCGCGACCTGCTGCGCGAGCTGCGCGGCGACGCCGACCTGGTCATCGACACCTCCAGCCTGAACGTGCACGAGCTGCGCGCCAAGATGGACGCCCGGTTCGCGGGCGACGAGGAGCCCGAGCTGCGGGCCACCGTGATGTCCTTCGGCTTCAAGTACGGCCTCCCCGTCGACGCCGACCTCGTCGTCGACTGCCGCTTCATCCCCAACCCGCACTGGGTCCCGGAACTGCGCCCCTTCACCGGGCTCAACGAGGAGGTGTCGGGCTACGTCTTCAGCCAGCCCGGCGCCAAGGAGTTCCTCGACCGCTACACCGAGCTGCTCCAGCTCATCGCGACCGGCTACCGGCGCGAGGGCAAGCGGTACGTGACCATCGCCGTCGGCTGCACCGGCGGCAAGCACCGCAGCGTCGCCATGTCCGAGAAGCTCGCCGCCCGCCTCTCCTCCGAAGGAGTCGAGACCGTCGTCGTCCACAGGGACATGGGGCGCGAGTGACCGGACACAGCCTGCGCCTGCGCCGCCTGCGCCGGCTCACCGCCGACAAGGGCGAGGGTGAGGGCGGCGCGGGCCGCAGCCGCGGTCCTCGCCGCGGCGAGGCTTCCAAGGTCGTCGCGCCCAAGGTCGTGGCCCTCGGCGGCGGCAGGGGCCTGTCGGCCTCGCTGACCGCCCTGCGCCGGATCACGGGCGAGCTGACGGCCGTCGTCACCGTCGCCGACGACGGCGGCTCCAGCGGCCGCCTGCGCGAGGAGCTCGGCGTGCTGCCGCCCGGGGACCTGCGCAAGGCGCTGGCCGCGCTCTGCGGAGACGACGAATGGGGCCAGACCTGGTCGCGGGTCATCCAGCACCGCTTCCAGTCCGGCGGCGACCTGCACGAGCACGCGGTCGGCAACCTGCTCATCGTGGCCCTGTGGGAACAGCTCGGCGATCCCGTCCAGGCCCTGGACCTCGTCGGCAAGCTCCTGGGCGCCCAGGGCCGGGTGCTCCCGATGTCGGCGGTCCCGCTCGAACTCCAGGCCCTGGTCAGGGGCCACGATCCGGCGCGCCCGGACGCCGTGGACACCGTACGGGGGCAGGCCACCGTGGCGCTGACCCCCGGCGAGGTGCTCTCCGTCCAGGTGGTGCCGGCCGACCCGCCGGCGGTGCCGGAAGCGGTCGCGGCCGTGCTCGACGCGGACTGGGTGGTGCTCGGTCCGGGCTCCTGGTTCTCCTCCGTGATTCCGCACCTGCTGGTGCCGGAACTGCTCGACGCGCTGGTCGAGACGAAGGCCCGGAAGGTGCTCTCGCTGAACCTCGCGCCACAACCCGGTGAAACAGAGGGCTTCTCTCCGCAGCGTCATTTGGAGGTTTTGGCCCGACACGCCCCTAAACTCGCCCTGGACGTGGTGCTGGCCGATCAGGCCGCCGTGCCCGATCGCGAGTCCCTCGCCGATGCCGCAAAACGGTTCGGCGCGGCGGTCGAGCTGGCGCCGGTGGCCAGGCAGGACGGCTCTCCGAAGCATGATCCGGAGCTGCTCGCCGCCGCGTACGACCGTATTTTTCGGATGCATGGAAGGATCGGCCCATGGCGATGACGCCCGCGGTGAAGGATGAGATCGCCCGCCTGCCCGTCACCCGCACCTGCTGCAGGAAGGCGGAGGTCTCGGCGATCCTTCGGTTCGCGGGCGGGTTGCACCTGGTGAGCGGCCGGATCGTCATCGAGGCGGAACTGGACGCGGGGATCGCGGCCCGCCGCCTGCGCAAAGACATCCTCGAGATCTTCGGGCACTCCTCGGATCTGGTGATCATGGCCCCCGGCGGCCTGCGCCGGGGCAACCGGTACGTGGTCCGCGTGGTCGCCGGCGGCGACCAGCTGGCGCGCCAGACCGGCCTCGTGGACGGCCGCGGCCGCCCGATCAGGGGCCTTCCCCCGCAGGTGGTCTCCGGGGCCACCTGCGACGCCGAGGCGGCCTGGCGCGGGGCCTTCCTGGCCCACGGCTCGCTCACGGAGCCGGGGCGCTCCTCCTCCCTGGAGGTCACCTGCCCCGGTCCGGAGGCGGCCCTGGCCCTGGTGGGCGCCGCACGCCGGCTCTCCATCGCCGCCAAGGCCCGCGAGGTCCGCGGCGTGGACCGGGTCGTCGTACGCGACGGGGACGCCATCGGCGCCCTGCTGACCCGGCTCGGCGCCCACGACTCGGTGCTGGCGTGGGAGGAGCGGCGGATGCGGCGCGAGGTGCGCGCCACCGCCAACCGCCTCGCCAACTTCGACGACGCCAACCTGCGCCGCTCGGCGCGGGCCGCGGTGGCCGCCGGAGCCCGGGTGCAGCGCGCCCTGGAGATCCTCGCCGAGGAGGTCCCCGAGCACCTCGCCGCGGCCGGCCGGCTGCGGATGGAGCACAAGCAGGCCTCCCTGGAGGAGCTGGGCGCGCTCGCCGACCCGCCGCTGACCAAGGACGCGGTCGCGGGCCGGATCCGCCGCCTGCTGGCGATGGCCGACAAGCGGGCCCAGGACCTCGGGATCCCGGGCACCGAGTCGAACCTCGACCTCAGCGACAGCGAGGAGCTGGCCGACAACATGGCCGGCTAGGCGTCGGCCGGGCGGAAGCCGTTGTTCCATCAGGGGTCCGCACGCTCACTCGTGCGGACCCCTTTCCGGTAGGCCCCATTGACATGAGCATGGGCTGGTCGTGAGCCTGTCGTCCGAAGCTTTCGTGGCAGACGACGCCCAGGGGGGCACATGAGGCACCGCGCGAGATCGATCCTCGCCGCAAGCGCACTCGTCTTCGGCACCACACTGGCCGCACTACCCGCGGCGGCCACGGCCCAGGGGCGGGCGGACGCACGGTCCGCGGCCGACGAGGTGCGGGTCTACGACGCCGACATCACCAAGGAACAGGTCCCGCTCGTCCTGGCCGCCGGCCAGGACGCGCACGAGCTCTCCGAACGCGCCCCCGAAACCGGGACCGCCAAGGTGGAGCTGTTCCTCACCGGCGCCCAGGCGAAGGACCTGGCGGCCCAGGGCGTGAAACTCGCCGAGCGCACGGTCGGGGAAAAGGCCGAGGCGCGCTCCCTGGCGGCCGGGGACGGGGTGTTCCGCCCGTACAGCGGCAAGGGCGGGCTCCAGGAGGAGATCCTGCGCACCGCCCAGGAGAATCCCGGCCTCACCAAGGTCGTCTCCATCGGCAAGACCGTCCAGGGCAAGGACATCCTCGCCCTGAAGGTCACCAAGAACGCCAAGAAGACCAAGGACGGCGACAGGCCGTCCGTGCTGTACATGTCCAACCAGCACGCCCGTGAGTGGATCACCCCCGAGATGACCCGGCGGCTGATGCACCACACGCTGGACGCCTACGGCAAGGATCCGCGGATCACCAAGCTGGTGGACTCCACCGAGATGTGGTTCCTGCTCTCCGCCAACCCCGACGGCTACGACTACACCTTCGCCCCCGACGGCCAGCGGCTGTGGCGCAAGAACCTGCACGACAACGACAACGACGGCAAGATCACCACGGGCGACGGCGTCGACCTCAACCGCAACTTCGCCTACAAGTGGGGCTACGACAACGAGGGCTCCTCGCCCAACCCGTCGAGCGAGACCTACCGCGGCCCCAAGGCCTCCTCCGAGCCCGAAACCGTCGCCCTCGACACGTTCCAGAAGCGCATCGGCTTCGCCTACGCCATCAACTACCACTCGGCCGCCGAGCTGCTGCTCTACGGCGTGGGCTGGCAGGTGGCCACCCCGACCCCCGACGACATCGCCTACAAGGCGCTCGCCGGCACCCCGGAGAACTCGGCCGTACCCGGCTACTACCCCCAGGTCTCCTCGGAGCTCTACACCACCAACGGCGAGGCCGACAGCCAGGCCGCCAACGCCAACGGCGTCATGATGTTCACGCCGGAGATGACCACCTGCCAGACGGCCTCCGCGAGCGATCCGAACGACCGGTGGAAGCCCGAGGACTGCGCCTCCGGCTTCAACTTCCCGGACGACGAGAAGCTCATCCAGGCGGAGTTCGCCAAGAACATCCCCTTCGCGCTCTCCGTGGCCGAGAGTGCCGAGCACCCGGACCAGCCGAAGTCCTCCGTGGGCCTCGGCGCCCCCGACTTCACCCTCGACCCCTTCACCACCTCCTACGTGGCCCGCGGCGAGGACCAGACGGTCGCCGTCACGGCCCGCAAGGCGCTGAAGGACAAGGAGCTGAACTTCAGGATCAACGGGGGCCGCACCCACGACGAGGAGCTCAAGGCCTGGAAGGGCGGCGACGTCTACGGCGGCGACGACAACAACTGGTTCGACGAGTACCGGGCGAAGGCCGACGGCGCCAAGCCCGGTGACAAGGTCGAGGTCTGGTTCACCGGCCGCGACCGCACCGGCAAGCAGGTCTCCAGCGAGCACTTCACGTACACGGTGGCCGACCGGCCGCGCGCCGACGTGCTCGTGATCGCGGAGGAGGGCGCCCCCGCCCAGCACGCGAAGGAGTACGCCGACGCCCTGCGCGCCAACGGCAAGAGCGCGGCGGTCTGGGACGTGGCCGTCCAGGGAGCCCCGCACCACCTCGGCGTGCTCTCGCACTTCCGCACGGCTGTCCACTACACGGGGGCCAAGTCCCCGGGCGGCGACACCCAGCTGGCGGTGCGCGACTTCCTGAACGAGGGCGGCAAGCTGATCGAGGCCGGTGAACTGGCCGGCGGCAACGCCCAGGTCGGACGCGCCGTGACCAACGACTTCAGCCAGTACTTCCTCGGCGCCTACGGCCGCGCGAACGTCAGCGGTCCCACCGGCTTCACCGGCGCGGGCTCCCTGAACGGGGCCAAGGGCGCCCTCGGCGGCGCCGCGGACAACCCGCTCGACCGCCCCGGCTCCTACCAGGTCACATCCGACACCCTGCCCGCGGCGCAGTTCCCGCAGTTCAAGAGCGCGCAGGCGGGCCAGTACGCCGGGGTCGTCAACCCGTACGCCCCGTACGCCGGCGCCGCGATGGCCTCGGCCACCCACGCCGACGACGACTGGAAGCGCCTCACCCGCACCATCGACCTCACCGCGGTCACCGCGGCCGACAAGCCGCAGCTCAAGACGGCACTGAACTGGAACACCGAGGAGGGCTACGACCACGCCGTCCTGGAGGCCCGCACCGTCGGCGGCGAAGACTGGACCACGCTGCCCGAGGCCGGCGGCCGGAGCAGCACCACGGTTCCGGAGGAATGCGGAGCCGGGTTCTTCGTCAACGACCACCCGTTCCTGCGCCACTACCTCACCCTGGACGCGGGCGGCTGCGCCCCGCAGGGCACCAGCGGCTCCTGGAACTCCTTCACCGGCTCCTCCAACGGCTGGCAGCAGGTCTCCTTCGACCTGAGCGCGTACGCGGGCAAGAGCATCGAGGTCTCGCTGTCCTACATCACCGACCCGGGCTCGGGCGGACGCGGAGTGTTCGCGGACGAGGCACGGCTCTCGGTCGGCGGCGCCGACCAGGCGGCCGAGGGGTTCGAGGCTTCGCTCGGGGTCTGGACCGCTCAGGGCGCGCCTGCCGGAAGTCCCGATGTTCCGGGCGATTGGGCCCGGTCGGGAGAGCTGTTCAAGTCCTATGCCGCCGTCACTACGCGTAACACCGTGCTCCTGGGCTTCGGCCTGGAGCACGTGCCGGCCGCGGCGGACCGAGCCGTACTCGTCGGTAAGGCCCTCAGGTCGCTGAACCGCTGATCGACGCAAGCCCCGGCGCTCACGGTGAGTGACCGGGGCAAAGGCCCCAGAGGTCCCGTACTTGTCCTGGAGTGCGGGGCCTCGGGGCGTGTCAGACCATGGCCGATGTCACCTCGAAGCTCACGGAGAGGTAGGGTCGTAAGCGGTCGGGGACATCCCATACAGCTCGCCGGCGGACAGGCCGGCGCACCCAACGAGGAGATCGGTTCGTGACGATCCGCGTAGGCATCAACGGTTTTGGCCGAATTGGCCGCAACTACTTCCGTGCGCTCCTGGAGCAGGGAGCGGACATCGAGATCGTCGGTGTCAACGACCTGACTGACAACGCCACCCTGGTTCACCTGCTCAAGTACGACACGATCCTGGGCCGCCTCAAGGCCGAGGTCAGCCACACCGACGACACCATCACCGTCGGCGGCAACACCTTCAAGACCTTCGCCGAGCGCGACCCCGCGAACCTCCCCTGGGGCGAGCTGCGCGCCGACATCGTCATCGAGTCGACCGGCATCTTCACGAAGAAGGCCGACGCCGCCAAGCACATCGCGGCCGGCGCGAAGAAGGTCCTCATCTCGGCCCCGGCCAAGGACGAGGACATCACGATCGTGATGGGCGTCAACCAGGACAAGTACGACGCGGCCAACCACCACGTCATCTCCAACGCCTCCTGCACCACCAACTGCGTGGCGCCGATGGCCAAGGTCCTCCTCGAGAACTTCGGCATCGTCAAGGGCATGATGACGACGGTCCACGCCTACACGAACGACCAGCGCATCCTCGACTTCCCGCACTCGGACCTGCGCCGCGCCCGCGCCGCCGCCGAGAACATCATCCCGACCACCACGGGTGCCGCCAAGGCCACCGCGCTGGTCATCCCGGAGCTGGCGGGCAAGCTCGACGGCATCGCGATGCGCGTCCCGGTCCCGACCGGCTCCGTGACCGACCTGGTCATCGAGCTGGAGCGCGAGGTCACCAAGGACGAGGTCAACGCCGCGTTCCAGAAGGCTTCCGAGGGCCAGCTCAAGGGCATCCTGGACTACACCGAGGACGCGATCGTCTCTTCCGACATCGTGAACTGGCCGTTCTCCTGCACCTTCGACTCCTCCCTGACCATGGTCCAGGGCAAGAGCGTCAAGGTCATCGGCTGGTACGACAACGAGTGGGGCTACTCCAACCGCCTCGTCGACCTGACCGTGTTCGTCGGCGGCCAGCTCTAAGCACCAAGGCAGCAGGCACCACAATGTGAGCACCGGGGCTCGTTCAGCGCGACGAAGCGCTGTACGGGCCCTGTTGTGTGCGTTGCATCTCTCGCCCCGCACGGGTACAGGACCCGGCCGGGGAAAAGGAGTAGAAAAAGCATGAAGACGATCGACGAACTTCTCGCCGAGGGCGTTTCCGGCAAGCGGGTCTTCGTCCGCGCCGACCTCAACGTGCCGCTCGCGCAGAACGGGGGCGTCACCGAGATTTCGGACGACGGCCGCATCCGCGCCGTGCAGCCGACCATCGCGAAGCTCGCCGAGGCCGGCGCCCGCGTGATCGTGGCCTCGCACCTGGGCCGCCCCAAGGGAACCCCGGACCCGGCCTTCTCGCTGGCCCCCGCCGCCGCCCGCCTCGGCGAGCTGCTCGGCGCGGACGTCGCGTTCGCCACCGACACCGTCGGAGCCTCCGCCAAGGAGACCGTCGCCGCCCTCGCCGACGGCCAGGTCGCCGTCATCGAGAACCTCCGCTTCAACGCCGGTGAGACCTCGAAGGACGACGCCGAGCGCGGCGCCTTCGCGGACCAGCTCGCCGAGCTCGCCGACATCTACGTCGGCGACGGCTTCGGCGCTGTCCACCGCAAGCACGCCTCGGTCTTCGACCTCCCCGCGCGCCTCCCGCACGCGGCCGGCTACCTCATCGCCACCGAGGTCGGCGTCCTGAAGAAGCTGACCGCCGACGTCAAGCGCCCCTACGTGGTGATCCTCGGCGGCGCCAAGGTCTCCGACAAGCTCGCCGTCATCGACGAGCTGCTCGGCAAGGCCGACCGCATCCTCATCGGCGGCGGCATGGCGTACACCTTCCTCTACGCCAAGGGGTACGAGGTCGGCATCTCCCTGCTCCAGAAGGACCAGGTGGACATCGTCAGGGAGTACATGGCGCGCGCCGAGAAGAACGGTGTCGAGCTGGTCCTCCCCGTCGACATCCTCGCCTCGAAGGACTTCCCGGACCTGAAGACCATGGCCCCGGCGGAGTTCATCACGGTCGCCGCGGACAAGATCCCCGCCGACCAGGAGGGTCTGGACATCGGTCCCAAGACCCGTGAGCTGTACGCCTCGAAGATCGCCGACGCCGAGACCGTCTTCTGGAACGGCCCCGTGGGCGTCTTCGAGCACCCCGCTTACGCCGAGGGCACCCGCGCCATCGCGCAGGCCCTCGTCGACAGCAGCGCCTTCACCGTCGTCGGCGGTGGCGACTCGGCCGCCGCCGTGCGCACGCTCGGCTTCGACGAGAACGCTTTCGGCCACATTTCGACCGGTGGCGGCGCCTCCCTCGAATACCTCGAGGGCAAGACGCTCCCCGGCCTCGCCGCACTGGAGGTCTGAACCGCATGACCACGCGTACCCCGCTGATGGCGGGCAACTGGAAGATGAACCTCAACCACCTCGAGGCCATCGCCCACGTCCAGAAGCTCGCCTTCGCCCTGACCGACAAGGACTACGACGCCGTCGAGGTCGCGGTCCTGCCGCCCTTCGTCGACCTCCGCTCGGTCCAGACCCTGGTCGACGGCGACAAGCTGAAGATCAAGTACGGCGCCCAGGACATCTCGGCGCACGACTCCGGTGCCTACACCGGTGAGATCTCCGGCCCGATGCTGTCGAAGCTGAAGTGCACGTTCGTCGCCGTCGGCCACAGCGAGCGCCGCCAGTACCACGCCGAGAGCGACGAGATCTGCAACGCCAAGGTCAAGGCCGCCTACAAGCACGGGATCACCCCGATCCTGTGCGTTGGCGAGGGCCTGGACATCCGCAAGGCCGGCCAGCAGGTCCAGTACACGCTGAACCAGCTCGACGGCGGCCTGAAGGACGTTCCGGCCGAGCAGGTCGAGTCGATCGTGATCGCGTACGAACCCGTATGGGCGATCGGCACCGGCGAGGTCGCCACCCCCGAGGACGCCCAGGAGGTCTGCGGTGCCATCCGCGGCCGCCTCGCGGAGCTGTACTCGCAGGAGCTGGCCGACAAGGTCCGCATCCAGTACGGCGGCTCGGTGAAGTCCGGCAACATCGCGGCGATCATGGCCCAGCCCGACGTCGACGGCGCCCTCATCGGCGGCGCGGCGCTGGACACGGACGAGTTCGTCAAGATCGTCCGGTTCCGCGACCAGTAGGACGCGGTCACGGTCGTCGAGCAGCCGATCGTGAGTATGCGGTAGGACGGATCCGTCGTACCCTTGCGGGGGCCAGCGGGCTGACACACCAGCCGCCGGCCCCCGCGCACGTTTCACCATTGCGGGAAAGCCCAGAAAGCCCAGAAAGTAGGAATCAGCCGTGATTATGGGGTTCTCGATCGCCCTGGTCGTCTTCAGCGCCCTGCTGATGCTGCTCGTGCTGATGCACAAGGGCAAGGGCGGCGGCCTTTCCGACATGTTCGGCGGAGGCATGCAGTCCTCGGTCGGAGGGTCCTCGGTCGCGGAGCGCAACCTCGACCGCATCACCGTCGTGATCGGTCTGCTGTGGTTCGCCTGCATCGTCGCGCTCGGCCTGCTCATGAAGTCCAGCGGCAGCTGAGGCGTTCTGGCCATTCCGGCAGTCCGGTCGGCTCCCCCCGGCCTATCATGAGGTCCGGCGTCCCCGTCTGGAATGGGTAACTCCAGTCACTGGACGCGCGTTGGGCCTTACGTAGACTTGGGCGCCCGCGACGGAATCCACTCACGCTTCGCGGCACCATTACGCAGGGAGTTACGACCGTGGCAAGTGGCAACGCGATCCGTGGCAGTCGGGTCGGAGCGGGGCCGATGGGTGAGGCCGAGCGCGGCGAGTCCGCGCCCCGCCTGCGCATCTCCTTCTGGTGCTCGAACGGGCACGAGACGCAGCCGAGCTTCGCCAGTGACGCGCAGGTGCCCGATACTTGGGACTGCCCGCGCTGTGGTTTCCCGGCCGGCCAGGACCGGGACAACCCTCCGGCGCCGCCGCGCACCGAACCGTACAAGACGCACCTGGCGTACGTACGGGAAAGGCGAACGGATGCCGACGGCGAGGCAATTCTCGCCGAAGCGCTCGCCAAGCTGCGCGGCGAGATCTGACGTTCCACCGGTAGACGACCGATGTGACCCGGGCCCGGCCCGCGGGAGACTTCTTCTCTCGCGGGCCGGGCTGCTTTGTGTCGGTTGTGCCGCTTCCTATCCCTTAGGTTGGGGAACGGCGGGGCACGACAGGACGGAAGAAGTGGGTTGATGTCCGAGATGAATGCAGACAGCCGAACGAAGCTCAACCGGACACCGCAGTGGCTGGCGCTCGCCAAACACCGGGACGAGCTGGGACAGACGC
Organism: Streptomyces sp. ISL-66; assembly: GCF_018614135.1. Lineage (GTDB taxonomy): Bacteria > Actinomycetota > Actinomycetes > Streptomycetales > Streptomycetaceae > Streptomyces. The sequence continues at coordinate 33,103 of NZ_JAGGOW010000038.1, read as the reverse complement.
ATCTGCGGGACTTGTTCGAGACGGATCCGGACCGCGGCGCCGGCTACACCCTGCGCGCCGGGGACCTGCACATCGACTACTCGAAGCACCTCGTGACCGACGAGACGCTGACCCTGTTGCGGGAGTTGGCGCAGGCCACGGGGGTGGCGGAACTGCGCGAGGCGATGTTCCGGGGCGAGAAGATCAACACGACCGAGGACCGGGCGGTCCTGCACACCGCGCTGCGCGCCCCGAAGGGCGCGGTCATCGAGGTGGACGGCGAGAACGTCGTACCCGGCGTGCACGCCGTCCTCGACAAGATGGCGGCCTTCGCCGAGCAGGTCCGCTCGGGGGCCTGGACCGGTTTCACCGGCAAGCGCATCAAGAACGTGGTCAACATCGGCATCGGCGGCTCGGACCTGGGCCCGGCGATGGCGTACGAGGCCCTGCGCGCCTTCTCCGACCGGGGCCTGACCCTGCGCTTCGTGTCCAACGTGGACGGCGCGGACCTGCACGAGGCCGTGCGGGACCTGGACCCGGAGCAGACGCTCTTCATCATCGCGTCGAAGACCTTCACGACGATCGAGACCATCACCAACGCCACTTCCGCGCGCGAGTGGCTGCTCGCCGGCCTCGGCGGCGACCAGGCCGCCGTGGCACGGCACTTCGTGGCGCTGTCGACCAACGCCGAGAAGGTCACCGCGTTCGGCATCGATCCGGCCAACATGTTCGAGTTCTGGGACTGGGTCGGCGGGCGCTACTCCTTCGACTCGGCGATCGGCCTCTCGCTGATGGTGGCGATCGGTCCGGACGCCTTCCGGGAGCTGCTCGACGGGTTCGCGGAGATGGACCACCACTTCCGCACGGCGCCGCCGCAGGAGAACGCGCCGCTCCTGATGGGCCTGTTGGGGATCTGGTACGGGGCGTTCTTCGACGCGCAGTCGCACGCGGTGCTGCCCTACAGCCACTACCTGTCGCGCTTCACCGCCTACTTGCAGCAGCTGGACATGGAGTCCAACGGCAAGTCCGTGGACCGCGAGGGCAATCCGGTGGAATGGCAGACCGGACCGGTGGTCTGGGGCACGCCCGGCACCAACGGGCAGCACGCCTACTACCAGTTGATCCACCAGGGCACGCGGATGATCCCGGCGGACTTCATCGGCTTCGCCCGGCCGCTGGAGGAGCTGCCGCCCTCGCTGGCGGCCCAGCACGACCTGCTGATGGCGAACTTCTTCGCGCAGACGCAGGCGCTGGCCTTCGGCAAGACGGCGGACGAGGTCCGCGCGGAGGGGGTCGCGGAGTCGCTCGTCCCGCACAAGACCTTCGCGGGCAACCACCCCACGACGACGGTCCTGGCGGCCGAGCTCACCCCGGCGGTCCTGGGCCAGCTGATCGCGCTCTACGAGCACAAGGTGTTCGTCCAGGGCGCGGTGTGGAACATCGACTCCTTCGACCAGTGGGGCGTGGAGCTGGGCAAGGTCCTGGCGAAGCGGTTGGAGCCCGCACTCGTCACCGGGGAAGAGGTGGCCGGACTCGACGCCTCCACGCGCGCACTGGTGGCGACGTACCGCTCGCTGCGGGGCCGCTGACCGACCCGTACGCCGACCGGTACGCCGACCGGGCAAGCGAAGGGGCCCGCCCTCCGGATCTTGATGGAGGGCGGGCCCCGTCGGTTCCGCGGGATCAGGAGAAGGCCGGGGGATACATGCCCGACGGGAGTTTCGCGGCGGCCGCGCGGTCCAGGAGCCACAGGGTCCGGGAGCGCCCGTAGGCCGCCGCCGCGGGGGCCTGGACCTGGCCGGCCCCGCCCAGGGCGATGGCCACCGCGGCCGCCTTGTCCTCGCCCGCCGCCAGGAGCCACACCTCGCGCGCGGCCCGGATCGCCGGGAGGGTCAGCGAGATCCGGGTAGGCGGCGGCTTCGGCGCGCCGTGTACGCCGACCACCGTGCGCTCGGTCTCCCGGGCGGCCGGGTGCTCCGGAAAGAGCGAGGCCACGTGGGTGTCCGGTCCGACCCCCAGCATGAGGACGTCGAAGCGGGGGACCGGGCCGTGGTCCTCGGGGCTGGAGGCCTTGCGGAGCTCCTGCGCGTAGGAGGCGGCCGCCGCGTCCACGTCGTCCCCGTAGGGGCCGTCGGAGGCGGGCATGACGTGGACCCGCGCGGGGTCCACCGGGACGGCGTCCAGGAGGGCCTCGCGGGCCTGGGTGTGGTTGCGCTCGGGATCGTCGGCGGGCACGTACCGCTCGTCGCCCCACCACAGGTCCAGCCGGGACCAGTCGATCGCGTCCCGGGCCGGGGCCGCGGCCAGTGCGGTCAGCAGGCCGTTGCCGTTGCGACCGCCGGTGAGGACCACGGAGGCACTGCCGCGGGCCGCCTGCGCGTCCACGATCTTCGTGATCAGCCGGGCCGCCGCGGCCTGGGCCATCAGCTCCTTGTCCCGGTGGACGACGACCTGGGGAGTCGTCATGCCCATGTGCTGCCGCCTTGTCGGTAGTTCGGGTGCGGGTGGGGATGCCGCCGCGCGGGGCCTTCCCCCACCCCGCCCCTTCCCGAAACCGGGGCTCCGCCCCTGACCCCGCGCCTCAAACGCCGGCGAGGCCGGATTTCCGGCCCGGGGAAACGGTGGAAGGGCGGGTAGCGGGTAGGGGGCGGCTCCGCGCAGCGGTCGTGCTACTTGGCCGCGGCCTTCTTGGCCGGCTTCGCCGGAGTCGGCTTCGCGGCCGGAGCCTCGGCCTCGGCCTCGGCCTCGGCCGGGACCGGCTTCGAAGCCTCGGCCTCGGCCGGCGCCGGCTGGGACGAAGCCGTCAGCTTCGCCACGCCGAACCTCAGCGAGGACTCGTAGGTGTTGTCCGGGTCCAGCCGGCGCAGCTCCTCCGCGAGCAGCTCGGCCGTGTCGCGGCGCTTGAGCGCCACCGCGCGGTCGGGCTGGCCCGGCATGCACAGCGTGGCCAGCGCGCCGTCCGCCCGGTCCAGGACGATCGCGCCGCCCTCGGTCTCCAGCCGGACCGCCGTGAGGCCGGGACCCGCCGAGGAGGTGCGCTTGACGGGGACCTGGAGCCGGTCCGCGAGCCACATGGCCAGCAGTTCGCAGCTCGGGTTGTCGTCCTCGCCCTCCACGGTCGCCGAGGCCACCGAGTGGGTCTGCTGGTCCAGCGCGGCCGCCAGCATGGAGCGCCACGGGGTGATCCGGGTCCAGGACAGGTCCGTGTCCCCCGGGGCGTAGGCCTCGGCCCGCGAGCCGAGTGCCTCGATGGGGTTCTCGACCGAGTAGGTGTCCGTGATCCGGCGCTGGCCGAGCGCCCCCAGGGGGTCGCCAGCCAGGTCCTGCGGAGCGCCCTCCGGCCACCAGACGACGACGGGCGCGTCCGGCAGGAGCAGGGGGAGGACCACCGACTGGGCGTGGTCGACCAGTTCGCCGTGCAGGCGTAGAACAACCGTTTCGCCGGTGCCGGAGTCCGTCCCGACGCGGACTTCCGCGTCGAGACGGGCGCCCTGGCGGCTGCGCGGCGAGCGGCTGACCCGCTTGATGACGACGACGATCCGCGAAGGGTGCTCGCGGGACGCGTCGTTCGCCGACTTGAGCGCGTCGTACGCGTTCTCCTCGTCGGTCACGATCACCAGCGTGAGGACCATGCCGATGGCGGGCGTGCCGATGTCCCGGCGCGCCTGCACCAACGCGGCGTTGATCTTGCTGGAGTTGGTCTCCGTGAGGTCGATCTTCATGGCCGGCGCCAGCTCCGTCCGTCTCGTGCGAGCATCTCGTCCGCCTCGACCGGTCCCCAGGTGCCCGACGGGTACTGGGCGGGCTTGCCGTGCGTGTCCCAGTACTTCTCGATCGGGTCGAGGATGTTCCAGGACAGCTCGACCTCCTGGTGGCGCGGGAAGAGGTTCGCGTCGCCGAGCAGGACGTCGAGGATGAGCCGCTCGTAGGCCTCGGGGCTCGACTCGGTGAAGGACTCGCCGTAGGCGAAGTCCATCGTGACGTCCCGCACCTCCATGGAGGTGCCCGGAACCTTGGAGCCGAAGCGCACCGTCACGCCCTCGTCCGGCTGGACCCGGATGACCAGGGCGTTCTGCCCCAGCTCCTCGGTCGCGCCCGACTCGAACGGCAGGTACGGGGCCCGCTTGAAGACGACCGCGATCTCGGTCACCCGGCGGCCCAGGCGCTTGCCGGTCCGCAGGTAGAACGGGACGCCCGCCCAGCGGCGGTTGTTGATCTCCAGGCGGATGGCCGCGTAGGTGTCGGTCTTCGACTTGGGGTTGATCCCGTCCTCTTCGAGGTACCCGACGACCTTCTCGCCGCCCTGCCAGGCCGCCGAGTACTGGCCGCGCACGGTGTGCTTGCCCAGGTCCTCGGGCAGCTCCACGGCGGTCAGCACCTTGAGCTTCTCGGCCACCAGCGCCTTGGGGTGGAAGGAGCCGGGCTCCTCCATCGCGGTGAGCGCCAGCAGCTGGAGCAGGTGGTTCTGGATGACGTCGCGGGCCGCGCCGATGCCGTCGTAGTAGCCGGCCCGGCCGCCGATGCCGATGTCCTCGGCCATGGTGATCTGCACGTGGTCGACGTACGACCGGTTCCAGATCGGCTCGAACATCGTGTTGGCGAAGCGGAGCGCCAGGATGTTCTGGACGGTCTCCTTGCCCAGGTAGTGGTCGATCCGGAAGACCTCGTTGGGCGGGAAGACGTCGTGCACGAGCTGGTTGAGCTCCTGTGCACTGGTCAGGTCGTGCCCGAAGGGCTTCTCGATGACCGCGCGGCGCCAGGAGCCCTCCTTCTGGTCCGCCAGCCCGTGCTTCTTGAGCTGGGCGACGACCTTGGGGAAGAACTTCGGCGGGACGGACAGGTAGAAGGCGAAGTTGCCGCCGGTGCCCTGTGCCTTGTCCAGCTCCTCGATCGTCGACTTCAGCGTCTCGAACGCCTGGTCGTCGTCGAAGTCGCCCTGCACGAAACGGCAGCCCTGTACGAGCTGCTGCCAGACCTCCTCGCGGAAGGGCGTGCGCGCGTGTTCCTTGACCGCGTCGTGGACTTCCTGCGCGAAGTCCTCGTCCTGCCACTCGCGACGGGCGAAACCGATCAGCGAGAAGCCCGGCGGGAGCAGGCCGCGGTTGGCGAGGTCGTAGACGGCAGGCATCAGCTTCTTGCGCGACAGGTCACCCGTAACGCCGAAAATGACCAGGCCGGACGGCCCCGCGATGCGCGGGAGCCGCCGGTCCTGTGCGTCACGAAGCGGGTTCGCTCCGTTTACAGACAAAGTGTTCAGGCCTCCGTGGGGGCGAGGCGCAGGAGCTCCGCCTCGGTCGACTTCAGCAGGTCGTTCCAGGACACCGCGAACTTCTCGACGCCCTCTTCTTCGAGCAGCTGCACCACATCGTCGTACGAAATGCCCAGCTTCGCGACCGCGTCGAGCTCGGCGCGCGCCTGGTCGTAGGTGCCGCGGATGGTGTCGCCGTCGACCACGCCGTGGTCGGCGGTGGCGTCCAGGGTGGCCTCCGGCATGGTGTTGACCGTGCCGGGTGCGACCAGGTCCACCACGTACAGGGTGTCCTTGTACGCCGGGTCCTTGACGCCCGTGGAGGCCCACAGCGGGCGCTGCTTGTTGGCGTGCGCCTTGTCCAGCGCGGCCCAGCGCTCGGTGGAGAACACCTCTTCGTAGGCCTCGTAGGCCAGACGGGCGTTGGCGAGCGCCGCCTTGCCCTTGAGGGCCTTGGCCTCGTCGGTGCCGACGCCGTCGAGGCGCTTGTCGATCTCGGAGTCCACGCGGGACACGAAGAAGGAGGCGACCGAGTGGATCTTGGAGAGGTCCAGGCCGGCGGCCTTCGCCTTCTCCAGACCCGCCAGGTACGCGTCCATGACCTCGCGGTAGCGCTCCAGCGAGAAGATCAGCGTGACGTTGACGCTGATGCCCCTGCCGATGACCTCGGTGATCGCCGGCAGGCCGGCCTTGGTCGCCGGGATCTTGATGAGCGTGTTCGGGCGGTCCACCAGCCAGGCCAGCTGCTTGGCCTCGGCGATGGTCGCCGGGGTGTTGTGGGCCAGACGGGGGTCGACCTCGATGGAGACCCGGCCGTCCTGGCCCTCGGTCGCGTCGTACACCGGGCGCAGGATGTCGGCGGCGTCGCGGACGTCCGCCGTGGTGATCATGCGGATGGCCTCTTCGACGGTGACCCGGCGGGCGGCCAGGTCGGCGAGCTGCTGCTCGTAGCCCTCGCCGCCGCTGATCGCCTTCTGGAAGATCGCCGGGTTGGTGGTGACGCCCACGACGTGCTGCTGGTCGATGAGCTCGGCCAGGTTGCCGGACGTGATGCGCTTGCGGGACAGGTCGTCCAGCCAGATCGCCACGCCCTCGTCGGAAAGGCGCTTCAGTGCGTCTGTCATGGGGATTGCATCTCCTACTGGTCTGGGTACGGGCATCAGCGCGCGGCGGCGGCGAGCGAGTCGCGCGCTGCGGCGGTCACGGCTTCGGCGGTCAGGCCGAACTCGCGGTACAGCACGGCGCCGTCGGCCGAGGCGCCGAAGTGCTCCAGCGAGACGATCCGGCCGGCGTCGCCGACGTAGCGGTGCCAGGTCAGGCCGATGCCGGCCTCCACGGCGACGCGGGCCTTGACCGACGGCGGCAGGACGCTGTCCTTGTACGACTGGTCCTGCTCCTCGAACCACTCGACGGACGGCATCGAGACGACCCGCGCCGGGACGCCCTCGGCCTGCAGCGCCTCGCGGGCGGCGACGGCGAGCTGGACCTCGGAGCCGGTGCCGATGAGGACGACCTGTGCGTCGCCCCCCTCCGCCTCGAAGAGCACGTACCCGCCCTTGGCGGCGTCCTCGTTGCGCTCGTAGGTCGGCACGCCCTGGCGGGTCAGCGCCAGACCGTGCGGGGCGCCCTTGCCGAACACCTTGGTGTGGCGGCGCAGGATCTCGCGCCAGGCGATGGCGGTCTCGTTCGCGTCGGCCGGGCGGACCACGTTCAGGCCCGGGATGGCGCGCAGCGAGGCGACGTGCTCGACCGGCTGGTGCGTCGGGCCGTCCTCGCCGAGGCCGATGGAGTCGTGCGTCCACACGTAGGTGACCGGCACGTGCATCAGGGCGGAGAGGCGCACGGCGTTGCGCATGTAGTCGGAGAACACCAGGAAGGTGCCGCCGTAGATACGGGTGTGGCCGTGCAGGGCGATGCCGTTCATGGCCGCGGCCATGGCGTGCTCGCGGATGCCGAAGTGGATGGTGCGGCCGTACGGGTCGGCCTCCGGCAGCGGGTTGCCCACCGGCAGGAACGACGAGTGCTTGTCGATGGTGGTGTTGTTGGAGCCGGCCAGGTCGGCCGAGCCGCCCCACAGCTCCGGGATGACCGCGCCGAGCGCCTCGAGGACCTTGCCCGAGGCGGCGCGGGTCGCGACGCCCTTGCCGGCCTCGAAGACGGGGAGCTTGTCCTCCCAGCCCGCGGGCAGCTCGTTGGCGTTGATCCGGTCGAACTCGGCCGCGCGCTCCGGGTTGGCGGTGCGCCAGGCGGAGAAGTCCTTCTCCCACGCGGCCTTGGCCTCGCGGCCCCGGTCCAGCGCCTTGCGGGTGTGCTCGATGACCTGGTCGGAGACCTCGAAGGTCTGCTCCGGGTCGAAGCCGACCACGCGCTTGGTGGCGGCGACCTCGTCGTCGCCGAGGGCGGAGCCGTGCGAGGCCTCCGTGCCCTGGGCGTGCGGGGCCGGCCAGGCGATGATCGAGCGCGCGGCGATGAACGAGGGGCGCTCCGTCTCGGCCTTGGCGGCCTGGAAGGCGGCGAACAGCGCCTTCGGGTCGAGGTCGCCGTCGGGCTGCGGGGCCACGCGCTGGACGTGCCAGCCGTACGCCTCGTAGCGCTTCAGGGTGTCCTCGGAGACGGCCGTCTCGGTGTCGCCCTCGATGGAGATGTGGTTGTCGTCCCAGAGGAGCACCAGGTTGCCGAGCTTCTGGTGACCCGCCAGCGCGGACGCCTCGTGGGAGATGCCCTCCTGGAGGCAGCCGTCGCCCGCGATCGCGTAGATCATGTGGTCGAACGGCGAAGTGCCCTGGGCGGCCTCGGGGTCGAACAGGCCGCGCTCGTAGCGGGCGGCCATGGCCATGCCCACCGCGTTGGCGATGCCCTGGCCCAGCGGGCCGGTGGTGGTCTCCACGCCCGCGGTGTGGCCGTACTCCGGGTGGCCCGGGGTCTTGGAGCCCCAAGTGCGGAAGGACTTGAGGTCGTCCAGCTCCAGGCCGAAACCGGCCAGGTAGAGCTGGGTGTAGAGGGTCAGCGACGAGTGACCCGCGGAGAGCACGAAACGGTCGCGACCGACCCACTCCGGATCTGCCGGGTCGTGCCGCATCACCTTCTGGAAGAGGGTGTACGCGGCGGGGGCCAGGCTCATCGCCGTACCGGGGTGGCCGTTACCGACCTTCTGGACCGCGTCCGCGGCCAGGATCCGGGCGGTGTCGACAGCACGCTGGTCCAGTTCGGTCCAGTCGAGCTCTGTGGTCGTCGGCTTGGTGCTCACCGTGGGTCAGGCTCCTCTCCACATGTCTACTCCCGGTGACGAACGGGCACCGGCGCGATTCCGAGCCTACCCCCGCCACAGCGTGCAGCCATTCGAGTACCCGCCGTCCGCCGCGGGACTCCGGGCGCCGATCGGACCAACACGGGGCGACCCCCGCGCAGGGCGGGGTAAGAGCTACGTCTAGAGTGGCGTGGTACGCGCAAGCCTCACCAAACCCCTGTGTATTCACGGGGACGAGGTCCGGGGTTTGCTGGATTCTCTGTCAGGGGTGTGCGTGACGGCCGTCGAATCCCGTCCAGCGGGGGTGCTCGGGACGAGCCCCGGTCACCGGCCGTTCGGGGCCCGGGTCATGGCTTTCGTGGCTTTGACCAAGCCGCGGATCATCGAACTTCTGCTGATCACCACAGTCCCGGTGATGTTCCTCGCCGAGCAGGGCGTGCCGTCGCTGTGGCTGGTCCTCGCCACCTGCTTCGGCGGTTACCTGTCCGCGGGCGGCGCCAACGCGCTGAACATGTACATCGACCGCGACATCGACGCGCTGATGGACCGGACCGCGGGGCGCCCGCTGGTGACCGGCATGGTCAGCCCGGCGGAGTGCCTCGCCTTCGGCATCACGCTCGCCGTGGCCTCCACCCTGTTCTTCGGCCTGCTGATCAACTGGCTGTCGGCGGCGCTCTCGCTCGGCGCGCTCCTCTTCTACGTCGTCGTCTACACGATGCTGCTCAAGCGGCGCACCTCCCAGAACATCGTCTGGGGCGGCATCGCCGGCTGCATGCCGGTGCTCATCGGCTGGTCGGCCGTGAAGAACGAGGTCTCCTGGGCCGCGGTCATCCTCTTCCTCGTCATCTTCTTCTGGACGCCGCCGCACTACTGGCCGCTGTCGATGAAGGTCAAGGACGACTACGCGCGGGTCGGCGTGCCGATGCTGCCGGTCGTGGCGGGCAACAAGGCCGTCGCCCAGCAGATCGTCGTCTACAGCTGGGTGATGGTGGCGGTCTCGCTGCTCCTGACCCCGCTCGGCTACACCGGCTGGTTCTACACCTCGGTCGCGCTGGTCGCGGGCGGCTGGTGGCTGTGGGAGGCGCACGGGCTCAACGCGCGGGCCAAGTCGGGCGTGACGGGCGTGAAGCTCAAGGAGATGCGGCTGTTCCACTGGTCGATCACCTATGTGTCGCTGCTCTTCGTCGCCGTCGCCGTGGATCCCTTCCTCCGTTGATTCTTCCTCTGTTCATTACCGGCCGGTAGCATGGCTTCCATGGCAGAGACCGAGGAGACCGCCGCCACGGCGGACAAGAAGCAGGACCGCACGGCCGCGAAGCTGGCCAAGCAGATCGGCGCGTTCGCCAAGCAGCACCGCGGCGTCGAAGGCCAGCTGGCCCACATCGGCCAGGCGGGCACCCGGATCGTCCTCGTCGCCGCGGACGGCGCCTGGGGCGACCTGGTCGCCCCGACGTACGACACCGCGCGGCTCGCGGCCGAGAAGGCCGGGCTGACCCTCCACGAGGAGTTCGACGGCGAGTTCGCGGCGCGCGTGAGGACCGGGCCGTACGAGTGGACCCGGATGGCCGGAATGCAACTCGGCGGACCGGCGAACCCGTCGAACCCGGCGAACCCGGCGGCCTGAACGGGGCGGCCTGAGCGGATCGGCCTGATCTCGACTGATCATTGGCTTGATGATCACGGTCCCGGGCGTGTCGCCCGCTCGGTCAACAGCCCGAGCAACACCTCACACCCCGCTCACCCGTTAGGACGTGTGGAAGCCCCTTCCTCACGTCCGCAACGGGATGCCCGGATGATCGAAACGCCGCCCCTGGTGGACCAGTACTGCCAGGGAGTGCTCCGCACGGAGCTCGGCCTCGCCACCTTCGAGGCCCAGCTGATCCGCTCGGCCGGCCCGCCCGCGGCCGGCACCACGCTCTTCGACACCCAGACCGGCTTCGCCCTGCGCCGCTGGTGCCCGCCGCTGCTCGGCCTCGAACCGCACTGCGCCCCCGCCCGCTACCTGGCCCGCCGGCGCGAACTGGGCGCCGCCGAGTCGGCCCGCAGGCTGCTGCGCGGCTCCGGGGTCGCCGTCCGGCTGGTCGACACGGGCGTGCCCGGAGACCTCACCGGGCCCAAGGAGCTGGCGCTGGCGGGCGACGGCGAGGCCTTCGAGCTGGCGCGGCTCGAACTGCTGGCCGAACAGGCCGCCGACACCTCCGGTACCGCGGCCGCCTTCCTCGCCAACCTCTCCGAAGCCGTCCACCACGCCGTCGCCGGGGCCGTGGGCTTCACGTGCGGCAGCGAAGCGGGCGCCGGCGCCCCGTCCTGGGCCGACGCCCTCGCGCGCTCGCCGGAGCCACCCGGTCCGGGAGAGGTACGGGGAGCGGCCGGGCGGTGGCTCGCCGGGCGGGCCAAGGGCGGGGCCGTACGGGACCCCGTACTCCTGCGGCACCTGGCGTGGAGCGCGGTGGCCTCGGGGCTGCCGCTCCAACTGCACACCGGCGGGGGAGCGGGGGAGCCGGAGCGGCTGACGGAGTTCGTACGGGCCACCGCGGGGCGGGGCACGCGCCTCGTGCTGCTCGGCGGATATCCGTACCACCGGCAGGCCGCGCGGCTGGCGACGGTCTTCCCGCACGTGTACGCCGAGCTCGGCCCGGCCCCCGGGCAGAGCGGGGCGCGGGCGGCCGGGGTGCTGGCCGAGTCCCTGGAGGGCGCCCCGTTCGGAAAGCTGATGTTCGGCGGCGGCGGCCGACAGCTGGCCGAACTCCACGCTGTGGGCGCGCTGGTCTTCCGCGAGGCGCTGGGCCGGGTCCTGGGCGGCTGGGTCGCCGAGGGCTCCTGGTCCTGGCGGGACGCGGAGCGGGTGGCGGCGATGGTCGCGGCGGGCAACGCCCGGCGTGTCTACCGGCTGGACGAACGGAACTGACGCCCCGCACGGACGGGCGGGAACGGGCGTGGACGGGCGCCGCGCCGGCGGCTCAGACCGTGGTCAGCCGGACGTCGCCCTGGGCCGGGATCCCGGCCTGTTCCGCCGGGCGCTCGCGCAGGCTCAGCACGACCCGGACCACCGCGATCCACACCAGGCAGGAGCCGAGCATGTGGGCGGCCACCAGGGCCTCGGGGACCTTGGTGAAGTACTGGACGTAGCCGATGGCGCCCTGGGAGAGCAGCACGATCAGCAGGTCGCGGGCGCGCGCCCGGGTGTCGACCGGGGCGTCGGCCACCCGCAGCACCAGCCACATCGCGACGGCGAGCGCGCACACCAGCCAGGCGGAGACGGCGTGGACGTGGGCGGCGGCCGACCAGTCGAAGGGCATCCGCTCGATCTCGCTGCTGTCGCCCGCGTGCGGGCCGGAACCGGTGACCACGGTGCCGGCGGCGATCAGTACGACGCTGGCCGCGAGCAGCGCCCACGACAGCTTGTGCACGGGAGCCGGCACGCGCGGGCGGGCGGGGCCGTCGCCCTCGCGGGTGCGCTGCCAGGTGACCGTGGTCACGGTGATCAGCGAGGTGGCGAGCAGGAAGTGCCCGGCCACGCTGTAGGGGTTGAGCCCCGTCAGGACGGTGATGCCGCCGAGGACCGCGTTGCCCATCACGATGGCGAACTGGAGCCAGCCGAGCCGGGTCAGCGAGCGGCGCCACGGCTTGGCGCAGCGGGCGGCGGTGATCGCCCAGCCAACGGCCGCGCAGAGCACGTACGTCAGCATGCGGTTGCCGAACTCGATGGCGCCGTGGAAGCCCTGCTCCTGGGTCACGATCAGGCTGTCGCCCGTGCACTTGGGCCAGGTGTCGCAGCCGAGACCGGATCCGGTCAGCCGCACCGCGCCGCCGGTGACGACGATGGCGATGCTCATGAGCACCGCCGCGAACGCGGCCCGCCGGACGGTCCGGGACGACGGAGTCCAGCGGCGGGAGAGGTAAGCGAGAGGGGTCAACACGGCCCTTATCGTACGCGGACCCTTGTGCAAACTTTCACGAGGGGGTGGCCGTCGCCGCTTCCGGGCCGATGACCAGGCGGAACCGGGCTCCGGCCGGGTCGCCTTCGGTGTGCCACCAGACGCGGATCCGCCAATGGGCGCCCTCGCCCGGGTAGTCGGAGGAGGCCGCGAAGCCCCGTACCAATTCGCTGCCCACGTCCTCAGCTGTCCTGTTCCTCACTTCCACCCCGCTGTGCCAGGGATGCGGCTGTACGTTCCACAGCCCGTCGGAGCCGCGGACCTCGATGCGCCAGACCGCGAGCCAGGGGGTCACCTCGAGCATCGTGCGGACCTGATCGGCCTCCAGCCGCAGCCGGGCGGCGATCTCCGGTTCGGCCACGCCCTGGATCCGGGCGGCCACCACGGCCTGGGGCAGCAGCCGTTCGGGCAGCAGCCCGCGGGCGCGCAGACCCACCAGGGAGTCGAAGGACAGGAAGCGCAGCCGAAGTTCGAGCTGGCGGCCGATGTGGTCCAGGGCTTCCTCGGCCTCCTGGGACCCCTCCGAGCCGGGACCGGCGAGCAGCAGCCGCCGGAAGGAGCCCTCCGCGTCCACCGCCCAGGCCACCGCGTCCTCGGCCAGGCCCAGCTCCGAGAGCCGGTCGCCGAGGAAGACCTTCGCCTGCGCGAGGCCCCGCTGATTGACCGGATCCTCCTGGTCCAGGCCCGCCCAGACCTCTACGGCGCTGCGCGTCAGGTCCAGGGCGCGCTCGCCGGCGGCCCGTTCCATGGCGCTCGGCCCGCTCTCGTAGCCGGACCCCAGGGGGTGCTTGGGCAGCCGCTCCCCGTCGCTGAGCGGCCAGGACAGCCAGACCCCCTGGTTGATCAGACCGCGGGCGTACCAGCGGGCGAATTCGGGACTGTGTCCGGCGGCCCGCTGCGAGAAGCGGAGCCCCTCCTCGATGGCGGCCAGCGCGCCGCCCCGATCGCCGGCCGCGAAGCGGCGGGCCGCCAGATCGCCGAGCCGCAGGCCCAGCCGGGCCGCGCACTCGGCGTCGGTGCGGGCCGGCTCGCGCAGCGCGCCGATCAGCTCGGCCAGCAGGGCGTCGGCCTCCGCGGGCTGCGCGTGCGCGGCGCCCGACCGGATGCGTGACCACTGTTCGTCCAGCCGCAGAACGGCCTCCCGCTGCGCCATGGCCGCCCCCCGGCGTCTGTGGTGCGCTGTCGTGTGGACCGCCCATCCTCCTGCCGGGGCGATGCTCAGGGGAAGGGATTCACTGCCAGCGGAACAGGCGTCCGGCCGCGCCCAGGCCGAGTACGGCCCAGCCGGCGAGGATCGCCGCGTCGCCCCAGGGCAGCGCGGCCCCGTGCTGGAGCACCTCGCGCAGTCCGTCGGAGAGCGCCGAGATCGGCAGCAGGCCGAGGACGGACTGGACCGCGCCCGGGAACTTCTCCAGCGGCACGATCACCCCGCCGCTGACCAGCAGCAGCAGGAACACCAGGTTGGCGGCGGCCAGGGTCGCCTCCGCCCGGAGGGTGCCGGCCATCAGCAGACCGAGCCCGGAGAAGGCGCCGGTGCCGAGCAGGATCAGTACGGCGACGGACAGCGGGTCGCCGTGCGGGGACCAGCCCAGGGCGAGGGCGATGACGGTGAGCAGGGCGATCTGCAGCACCTCGGTGACCAGGACGGACAGCGTCTTGGCGGCCATCAGCGCCCAGCGCGGCAGCGGGGAGGCCCCGAGCCGCTTGAGGACCCCGTAACGGCGGTCGAAGCCGGTGGCGATGGCCTGGCCGGTGAAGGCGGTCGACATCACGGCCAGCGCCAGGATGCCGGGGGCCAGGAAGTCCACGGACTTGCCGGAGCTCCCCTCCCGAACGGGCACGTCGATGATGTCGACCGCGGAGAACAGCACCAGGAGCAGCGACGGGATGATCACCGTCAGCAGCAGCTGCTCGCCGTTGCGCAGCAGCATCCGCGTCTCCAGCGCGGCCTGCGCGAGGATCATGCGGGATACGGGCGCGGCCCCCGGGTTGGGGGTGAACGTACCGGCGCTCATGCGCGCAGCTCCTTACCGGTCAGCTCCAGAAAGACGTCTTCCAGGGTGTGCCGCTCCACCGAGAGGCTGTCCGGCATCACCCCGTGCTGCGCGCACCAGGAGGCGACGGTGGCCAGCAGCTGCGGGTCCACGTCGCCGACGACCCGGTAGACGCCGGAGGTCAGCTCGGCGGCCTGGGTGCCGTCGGGCAGCGCCTTGAGCAGCGAGGGGAGGTCGAGGGCGGGGCGGCCGGTGAAGCGCAGGGTGTTCTCGGCGCCGCCGCGGCACAGCTGCTCGGGGCTGCCGTGGGCGATGACCTTGCCCGCGTCGACGATGGCGACCTCGTCCGCGAGCTGCTCGGCCTCGTCCATGTGGTGGGTGGTGAGGACGACGGACACCCCGTCGGCGCGCAGCTCCCGTACGAGGTCCCAGGTCGCGCGGCGGGCCTGCGGGTCGAGGCCGGCGGTCGGCTCGTCCAGGAAGACCAGCTCGGGGCGGCCGACGACGGCCATGGCGAGCGCGAGGCGCTGCTGCTGGCCGCCGGAGAGCCGGCGGTAGGCGGTGCGGCCGCAGCCGCCGAGGCCGAGGCGTTCCACCAGGGTGGGGACGTCCAGGGGGTCGGCGTAGAGCTTGGCCATGTGGCGCAGCATCTCGACGGCGCGGGCGCCGGAGTAGACGCCGCCGGACTGGAGCATCACGCCGATGCGCGGGCGCAGGGCGTCGGCCTGGGTGACGGGGTCGAGACCGAGGACGCGGACGGTTCCGGCGTCCGGGCGGTGGTAGCCCTCGCAGGTTTCCACTGTGGTCGTCTTGCCCGCGCCGTTGGGGCCGAGGACCGCGGTGACCGAGGCCTTCGGGACGGTGAGGTCGAGGCCGTCCACCGCTGTTTTGGGGCCGTACCGCTTCACCAGTCCGCGGATGTCCACGGCGGGGTCGTTGCTCATGGGGGCCCAGTCTACGGAGCCGCGGAAGGCCGCCGGGGCGGGGTCGTGGGTCCCGCCGCCCCAAGGGTTACGGCGCGTAGGGAGAGCGGAGAGTCGGCTCCCTCTTAACGCTCCGTGGATAAATAAGGTAACCCTTAGTGATGGAGGCCACCAGAGGTGGTTTCCGTCACCGCTTGTCGCCCCCCGGCTATTTACGCAACAATGGCGTTGTGAAATACGGCGAACGGATGAGCGAGGCCCCTCAGGGCGAACTCGCGACCGGCGAGCGGTCAACCCGCAACCGGGTCGCGCGCTCGATCCTGGACCACGGTCCCTCCACCGTCACCGACCTCGCCAAGCGCCTCGGCCTCACCCAGGCCGCCGTGCGCCGCCACCTCGACACGCTCGTCGCCGACGCCGTGGTCGAACCCCGTGAGCAGCGCGTGTACGGCGCGCGCACCCGGGGCCGGCCCGCCAAGGTCTTCGCGCTGACCGACTGCGGCCGCGACGCCTTCGACCAGTCCTACGACGCGCTCGCCGCGGACGCCATGCGCTGGATCGCGCAGGCCGCCGGCGGCGGAGAGCGGGGGGAGGCGGCCGTGACCGCCTTCGCCAGGGCGCGACTGGCGGCGCAGGCGGAGACCTACCGGGAAGCCGTGGAGGCGGTCGCCCCCGCGGACCGGACCGAGGCCCTGGCCAAGGCGTTGACCGCGGACGGGTACGCTGCTACGGCGAAGAGCGCTCCCGGTCCGCACAGCGGTGAACAGCTCTGCCAGCATCACTGCCCGGTCGCGCACGTCGCCGAGCAGTTCCCGCAGCTCTGCGAAGCGGAGACCGAGGTCTTCTCCCGCTTGCTCGGGACCCACGTGCAGAGGCTCGCCACGATCGCCCACGGCGACGGGGTGTGCACGACGTTCATTCCGCGCAGCACGAGCGGCGCCGCGTCCACGGGCGCCACACAGACCGAGACATCAGTATCTGCAAGTACGGCCGGGAGGAACCCCGCATGACCACGGAGACTGCTCACCCTGAGCTCGATGGCCTGGGCACCTACGAATACGGATGGGCCGACTCCGACGCCGCCGGCGCGGTGGCCAAGCGGGGTCTGTCCGAAGAGGTCGTCCGCGACATCTCGGCGAAGAAGTCCGAGTCGGAGTGGATGCTGAACCTCCGCCTCAAGGGCCTGAAGCTCTTCGGCAAGAAGCCCATGCCGAACTGGGGCTCCGACCTCTCGGGCATCGACTTCGACAACATCAAGTACTTCGTGCGCTCCACCGAGAAGCAGGCCGCTTCTTGGGAGGACCTGCCGGAGGACATCAAGAACACGTACGACAAGCTCGGCATCCCCGAGGCGGAGAAGCAGCGCCTCGTCGCCGGTGTCGCGGCCCAGTACGAGTCCGAGGTCGTCTACCACCAGATCCGCGAGGACCTGGAGGAGCAGGGCGTCATCTTCCTCGACACGGACACCGCGCTGAAGCAGTACCCCGAGCTCTTCGAGGAGTACTTCGGCACGGTCATCCCGGTCGGCGACAACAAGTTCGCGTCGCTGAACACCGCCGTGTGGTCGGGCGGCTCGTTCATCTACGTGCCCAAGGGCGTCAAGGTCGACATCCCGCTCCAGGCCTACTTCCGCATCAACACGGAGAACATGGGCCAGTTCGAGCGGACGCTGATCATCGTCGACGAGGACGCCTACGTCCACTACGTCGAGGGCTGCACCGCCCCGATCTACTCCTCGGACTCGCTGCACAGCGCCGTGGTCGAGATCATCGTGAAGAAGGGCGGCCGCTGCCGCTACACGACGATCCAGAACTGGTCGAACAACGTCTACAACCTGGTCACCAAGCGCGCCGTGGCGTACGAGGGCGCGACCATGGAGTGGATCGACGGCAACATCGGTTCCAAGGTCACGATGAAGTACCCGGCCGTCTACCTGATGGGCGAGCACGCCAAGGGCGAGACCCTGTCCATCGCCTTCGCGGGCGAGGGGCAGCACCAGGACGCCGGCTCCAAGATGGTCCACATGGCGCCGAACACCTCCTCCAACATCGTCTCGAAGTCGGTGGCCCGAGGCGGCGGCCGCACCTCGTACCGAGGCCTGGTCGAGATCGGCGAGGGCGCCCACGGCTCGAAGTCCAACGTGCTGTGCGACGCGCTCCTGGTCGACACGATCTCCCGCTCGGACACGTACCCCTACGTGGACGTCCGCGAGGACGACGTGTCGATGGGCCACGAGGCGACCGTCTCCAAGGTCTCCGACGACCAGCTCTTCTACCTGATGAGCCGCGGTCTGACGGAGTTCGAGGCGATGGCCATGATCGTGCGCGGCTTCGTCGAGCCGATC
Organism: Streptomyces sp. ISL-66; assembly: GCF_018614135.1. GTDB lineage: Bacteria > Actinomycetota > Actinomycetes > Streptomycetales > Streptomycetaceae > Streptomyces. Next base: position 15,430 of record NZ_JAGGOW010000038.1, on the reverse strand, counting down.
GCCCGTGAGCTCCCGATGGAGTACGCGCTGGAGCTGAACCGGCTGATCGAGCTGCAGATGGAAGGTTCGGTCGGTTAGTCCCGGCCCGCCCGACGTCCCACAGCAGATTCTTTAGGAAGAGAGCAACACGACAGCCATGGCAGAGGCTCAGAACATTCCGGCGGGTTCGACCACCGCCGGCGCGATCGCGGTGGCCGCCGAGTCCACCGTCGCCACCCGGATGAGTGCCCCCCCGTCCTTCGACGTGGCGGACTTTCCCGTGCCCCACGGCCGTGAGGAGGAGTGGCGCTTCACGCCGCTCGCCCGCCTCAAGGGCCTGCACGACGGCACCGCGGTCGCCAACGGCACCATGAAGGCCCAGATCGACGCGCCCGAGGGCGTGAGCGTCGAGTCCGTGGAGCGCGGCGACGCCCGCATCGGCAAGGCCGGCACCCCGGTGGACCGGATCGCCGCCCAGGCGTTCTCGTCCTTCGCCAAGGCCACGGTCGTCACCGTGCCCAAGGAGACCGTCCTGACCGAGCCCGTGCGCGTCTCGCTGCACGGCGAGGGCGGCACGACCTTCGGCCACACCGTCTTCGACGTCCAGGCCTTCGCCGAGGCCGTCATCGTCATCGACCACACCGGTGACGGCGTGCGCGCCGCCAACGTCGACTTCCTCGTCGGCGACGGCGCCAAGCTCACCGTCGTGTCCGTGCAGGACTGGGACGACACCGCCGTCCACTGCTCCCAGCACAACGCGCTGGTCGGCCGCGACGCGACCTTCAAGTCGATCATCGTCACCTTCGGCGGCGACGTGGTCCGCCTGCACCCGCGCGTGAACTACGCGGGCCCCGGCGGCGAGGCCGAGCTCCTCGGCCTCTACTTCACGGACGCCGGCCAGCACCAGGAGCACCGCCTCCTGGTCGACCACAAGGCCCCGCACTGCAAGTCGCACGTCGTCTACAAGGGCGCGCTGCAGGGCGAGGGTGCCCACGCCGTCTGGATCGGTGACGTGCTCATCGAGAAGACCGCCGAGGGCACCGACACCTACGAGATGAACCGCAACCTCGTCCTCACGGACGGCGCGCGGGTCGACTCGGTGCCGAACCTCGAGATCGAGACCGGCGAGATCGTCGGCGCCGGTCACGCCTCCGCCACCGGCCGCTTCGACGACGAGCAGCTCTTCTACCTCCAGTCCCGAGGCATCCCGGCCGGCGAGGCCCGCCGCCTGGTCGTGCGCGGCTTCTTCGCCGAGCTCGTCCAGCACATCGGTGTCGCAGACATCGAGGAGCGCCTGCTCTCCAAGATCGAGACCGAGCTCCAGGGTTCCGTCTGATGAATTACGTCAAGGCCTGTGCGCTGAGCGAGCTGGAGGAGAACACCCCCAAGAGGGTGGAACTCGACGGCACGCCGGTGTCCATCGTCCGCGCCGAGGGGGAGGTGTTCGCGATCAACGACATCTGCTCGCACGCGAACGTCTCGCTCTCGGAGGGCGAGGTCGAAGACTGCATGATCGAGTGCTGGCTGCACGGATCGTCCTTCGACCTGCGCACCGGCAAGCCCTCGGGCCTGCCCGCGACGCGCCCCGTTCCCGTATACCCCGTAAAGATCGAAGGGGACGACGTGCTCGTTTCCCTCACCCAGGAGTCCTGAGGTATCCATGGCAACGCTTGAAATCCACGACCTGCACGTCTCCGTCGAGGCCGAGAACGGCGCCCGCGAGATCCTCAAGGGCGTCGACCTCACCGTCAAGCAGGGTGAGACGCACGCCATCATGGGTCCGAACGGCTCCGGCAAGTCCACGCTGGCGTACTCGCTGGCCGGTCACCCGAAGTACACCATCACCGGTGGAACCGTGACCCTCGACGGCGAAGACGTCCTGGAGATGTCCGTCGACGAGCGCGCCCGCGCCGGCGTCTTCCTCGCCATGCAGTACCCGGTCGAGGTCCCCGGCGTCTCGGTCTCCAACTTCCTGCGCACCTCGGCCACCGCGATCCGCGGCGAGGCGCCCAAGCTGCGCACCTGGGTGAAGGAGGTCAAGTCCGCGATGGAGCAGCTCCAGATGGACCCGGCCTTCGCCGAGCGCAACGTCAACGAGGGCTTCTCCGGCGGTGAGAAGAAGCGCCACGAGATCCTCCAGCTGGAGCTCCTGAAGCCGAAGATCGCGATCCTCGACGAGACCGACTCCGGCCTCGACGTCGACGCGCTGCGTCAGGTCTCCGAGGGCGTCAACCGCGTCCGTGCGACCGGCGAGGTCGGCACGCTGCTGATCACGCACTACACGCGGATCCTCCGCTACATCAAGCCCGACTTCGTCCACGTCTTCTCCGAAGGCCGCATCGTCGAGTCCGGCGGCGCCGAGCTCGCCGACAAGCTGGAGGCGGAAGGCTACGAGTCGTACAGCACGAAGGGTGGCGCGACCGCGTGACACAGCTGCCTGGCCTCCTCGACACCGAGGCGATCCGCAAGGACTTCCCCCTGCTGGATCGTGTGGTCCACGACGGGAAGAAGATCGTTTACCTGGACAACGCGGCGACTTCGCAGAAGCCGCGCCAGGTGCTCGACGCGCTGAACGAGTACTACGAGCAGCACAACGCCAACGTCCACCGCGGCGTGCACGTGCTCGCCGAGGAGGCCACGGCGCTGTACGAGGGCGCGCGCGACAAGGTCGCCGCCTTCATCAACGCTCCGAGCCGCAACGAGGTGATCTTCACCAAGAACGCCTCGGAGTCGCTCAACCTGGTCGCGAACATGCTCGGCTGGGCGGACGAGCCCTACCGGGTCGACAGCGAGACCGAGATCGCCATCACGGAGATGGAGCACCACTCCAACATCGTGCCGTGGCAGCTGCTCTCGCAGCGCACGGGCGCGAAGCTGAAGTGGTTCGGCCTGACCGACGACGGCCGGCTCGACCTGTCCAACATCGAAGAGGTCATCACGGAGAAGACGAAGATCGTCTCCTTCACGCTGGTCTCCAACATCATGGGCACGGTCAACCCGGTCGAGGCGATCGTCCGGCGCGCGCAGGACGTCGGCGCCCTGGTGCTGATCGACGCCTCGCAGGCCGCTCCGCACATGCCGCTCGACGTGCAGGCGCTCGGCGCCGACTTCGTGGCCTTCACCGGCCACAAGATGTGCGGCCCGACCGGCATCGGCGTCCTGTGGGGCCGCCAGGAGCTGCTCGAGGACCTGCCGCCCTTCCTGGGCGGTGGCGAGATGATCGAAACCGTCTCGATGCACTCCTCGACGTACGCCCCCGCTCCCCACAAGTTCGAGGCCGGTACGCCCCCGATCGCCCAGGCCGTCGGCCTCGGCGCGGCCGTGGACTACCTGACCGCGATCGGCATGGACAAGATCGCCGCGCACGAGCACGCGATCACCGAGTACGCGATCAAGCGTCTCCTGGAAGTCCCGGACCTGCGGATCATCGGCCCGACGACGGCCGAGGACCGCGGCGCCGCGATCTCCTTCGTGCTCGGTGACATCCACCCGCACGACGTCGGCCAGGTACTGGACGAGCAGGGCATCGCGGTCCGCGTGGGTCACCACTGCGCCCGCCCGGTCTGCCTCCGGTACGGAATTCCGGCGACGACGCGAGCGTCCTTCTATCTGTACTCCTCTCCCGCCGAGGTCGACGCGCTGGTGGTCGGGCTGGAGAACGTACGGAAATTCTTCGGATAAGACGAAGCGAATCGACGAGGGCGACGAGGGCGCAGTGAAGCTGGAATCGATGTACCAGGAACTGATCCTGGACCACTACAAGCACCCGCGGGGCCGTGGCCTGCGCGACGGCGACGCCGAGGTGCACCACGTCAACCCGACGTGCGGCGATGAGATCACGCTGCGCGTCAAGTACGACGGCGAGACGCTCACCGACATTTCCTACGAGGGCCAGGGCTGCTCCATCAGCCAGGCCGGCGCGTCGATACTGAACGAGCTGCTCGTCGGCAAGCAGCTGGCCGAGGCGCAGAAGATCCAGGCCCTGTTCCTGGAGCTGATGCAGTCCAAGGGCAAGCTGGAGCCCGACGAGGCCATGGAGGAGGTGCTGGAGGACGCGGTCGCGTTCGCCGGCGTCTCCAAGTATCCGGCCCGGGTGAAGTGTGCTCTGCTGAGTTGGATGGCGTGGAAGGACGCGACCGCCCAGGCACTGGGCGACGCCGAGAGGAAGACGGCATGACCGAGAACGCGACGCCCGAGGCGTCCATCAAGCCGGCCACCGAGGAAGAGGTCCGCGAGGCCCTCTACGACGTGGTCGACCCCGAGCTGGGCATCGACGTCGTCAACCTGGGCCTGATCTACGGCATCCACGTAGACGACGCGAACATCGCCACCCTCGACATGACCCTCACCTCGGCGGCCTGCCCGCTGACGGACGTCATCGAGGACCAGGCGAAGTCCGCGACGGACGGCATCGTCAGCGAACTGCGCATCAACTGGGTCTGGATGCCGCCGTGGGGCCCGGACAAGATCACGGACGACGGCCGCGAGCAGCTGCGCGCGCTCGGCTTCAACGTCTGATCCCCGGTTTCAACGTCTGATCTCCGGCTTGAACGCCCGAGACCCGGCTGATCAGGGGGCGCTGCTGCCGCCATCGGCTGAGTGACCACAGGACCCCCGGCACGCCCGTGCCGGGGGTCCTGAGTTTTTTTCCTGCGGGGGTGAGGTCCGCGGAGCTCGCGGGCGGGTCTACGGGGTCCGCGAGCTCGCCGCGCGGACCGTCGCCAGGGCCGAGGCGATGCTCGCCTCGATGTCCCGGATCGGGTACTGGACGTCGAGGACCGTCCGCTCCCGGTCCACCACCAGCGTCAGCCGCTTCAGCCGGCTGACGCCCCCGGCCCGGAACGTCGGCAGCCGCAGCGCCGCCACGAGCTCGAGCTCCGCGTCCGACAGGAGCGGGAAGCGCAGGCCCTCCTTCTCCGCGAACTCCCGTTGTTCGTCCGGGCGTTGTGTGGACACTCCGTGCACCGCCGCGCCCGCGGCCGTGAACTGCGCCAGCTGGTCCCGGTAGGCGCACGACTCCAGGGTGCACCCCTTGGCCCCGGGGATCCCGGCCCATCCGGGCGGGTAGGACTCGGCCCGCGCGAACGCGCCCGGGAAGCAGTACAAGACCGTGAAGGGCGAGTCCGCCACCGGGTCGCGGAGCTCGCCGAAACGGTCCGGCAGGAGCAGCTCCGGCAGCCGGGTGCCGCGCAGCGCGTGCACCCGCGCCGCCTCCCGTGAGGCTTCTTCCGTCGTGGCCGTCATCTCTCCCTCTCGCAGGACCCAGCTGTCGCCCCAGTCCTGGAGGGCGACCAGGACGGGCAGCAGCCCGCGGCCGCGCGGCGTCAGCCGGTAGGCGTGCCGCACGGGGCGCTCCTGGTACGGCTCGCGGGTCAGTACGCCCGTCTCGACCAGCAGTTTCAGGCGCTCCGTCAGCACCTTGCGGGACAGGCCCAGTTCGCGCTGGAACCCCTCGAAGCGGGTCACGCCGCGCGCGGCGTCGCGCACGATCAGCAGCGTCCACCAGTCGCCCACGACGTCGAGGGCCTGGGCGATGGAGCAGTCCGCGTCGTCGAGGTGCGCGCGCTGAGCCATGGGCACTCCTTTTCCTTTGACCCGGGGCTGTCATGCTGACATAGTCCGTTCCCAAAAGGAACTTACTCCGGGGGCGGGCATGCTGCAGGGTTTCAGAGAGGTGCCGAGAGCCGTCTGGCTGCTCTCGGCGGGCGTGTTCGTCAACGCCGTGGCCAGCTTCACGTTCGTCTTCGTCTTCGTCTACCTGACCGGGCCGCGCGGCCTCGGCATCCCCGTGGCAGGCCTGGTCACCGGCATCGGCGGGATCGGCGCGGTCGCCGGCAACTTCACGGGCGGCTGGTACGGCGACCGCTACGGCCACCGCCGCGTGCTGCTCACCGCCTCCGTCCTGGCCGGCACCGCCCTCGCGCTGCTGCCGCTGCTGCCCGCCGCCGCGCTCTACGCCGTCCTGCCGCTGGCCCAGTACGCCCTCGGAGTGGTCCGCTCCGCAAATTCGGCGCTGGTCGCGGTGATCGTCCCCACGGGGGTGCGCCGCCAGGCCTTCGCCGTCGTCCGCTGCGTGTCCAACGGCGGCTTCACCCTCGGAGCCCCGCTCGGCGGCCTGATCGCCACCGGCCTCTCCTACGACTGGCTCTTCGTCGCCGACGGTGTCGGCACCCTCTTCTTCGCCCTGTGGACCGCCCGCGTCGTCCCGGCGCGCGGCGCCGCCCGCACCCCGGCGGACGCCTCGGCCGGGGGCCTGGACGGGGTGTCGGACGGGAGCCCGGACGGGAGCGCGGACGAGGTGTCGGACGGGAGTCCGAGCGGGGCTCGCAGCGGGGCCAGGCGCGGCGGCATCTGGCCTGAGCTCCGGGCCCGGCCCGCGGTGCTCGTCCTGCTGGGCGCGGTCCTGGTCGTCGACATCATCTACCGCCAGCAGTACTCGACCTTCCCGCTCTTCCTCGCCGACCACGGTCTCGCCACCGGTGCGTACGGGCTGATCATCGCCCTCAACGGCGCCGTCATCCTCGTCCTGGAACTGCCGGCCGCCGTCGCCCTGCGCAACCGGCCGCCGCTGCGCGTCGTGGGACTCGGCCTGCTGTTCGTCGGGGCCGGGTACGCGGCGCTGCTGTCCGGTGCCGGGGCGGGAGCGGTCATCTCGATGATGGTCCTGCTGAGCCTCGGCGAGATCTGCTACAAGACCACGGCCATGGCCTACGTGGCCGACCAGGCGCCCTCGCACGCCGTCGGGCGGTTCCAGAGCCTCTACGCGGGCGTCTCCGTCAGTGGCGTCGTACTCGGCGCACCGCTCGGCGGGGCGCTGTACTCCGCCGCGCCCGGGCTGCTGTGGCCGCTGTGCGCGGCGCTGGCCGGTGCGGCGGGCGGGGCGGTGCTGTGGATGTCGGCGAAGCCGGCGCGCCCGGCGAAGCCGGCGGGCCCCGCGCACGGGGCGGCGGGGGGCGGCGGGAACGGCGGGAAGGTCGGGGATGGTGGGAACGTCGGGGACGGTGGGGCCATCGGGGACGGCCGGGACCGTGAGACCGTCGGGAACGGGACGCGACACGAGCAGCGCCCGGCACACGAGCAGCGCCCGGCACATGAGACCGGTTCGCGACCGCGGCCCGTCGCCGGTTAGGTTTCGGATATGACTGCTACGCGTACCACCGGCGCCGTCGCCGCCGGACTTGCCACCATCACCGCCGACGGCACCGTCCTCGACACCTGGTTCCCCGCTCCCCAGCTGGTCGCCGAGCCCGGCCCGGCCGGCACCGAGCGCCTCACCGCCGAACAGGCCGTGGAACTGCTCGGAGCCAGCGCCCCCAAGGCGATCCGCCAGGACGCGGTCCGCGGCGTCGAGGTCGTAGCCGTCCGCACCGTGATCTCCTCCCTCGAGGACAAGCCGCTGGACGCGCACGACGCGTACCTGCGCCTGCACCTGCTCAGCCACCGTCTGGTCAAGCCGCACGGCCAGAACCTGGACGGCGTCTTCGGCCTGCTGGCCAACGTCGCCTGGACCTCGCTCGGCCCGGTCGCCGTCGACCAGGTGGAGACCGTACGGCTGAACGCGCGCGCCGAGGGCCTGCACCTCCAGGTCACCTCGATCGACAAGTTCCCGCGGATGACGGACTACGTCGCCCCCAAGGGCGTGCGCATCGCCGACGCGGACCGGGTCCGCCTGGGTGCGCACCTCGCCGAAGGCACCACCGTCATGCACGAGGGCTTCGTCAACTTCAACGCCGGCACGCTGGGCACCTCCATGGTCGAGGGTCGCATCTCCGCGGGCGTCGTCGTCGGCGACGGCTCCGACATCGGCGGCGGCGCGTCCACGATGGGCACCCTGTCGGGCGGCGGCAAGCAGATCATCTCGATCGGCGAGCGCACCCTCATCGGCGCCGAGGCGGGCGTGGGCATCGCGCTGGGCGACGAGTGCGTCGTCGAGGCAGGGCTGTACGTGACCGCGGGCACCCGCGTCACCCTCCCGAGCGGCCAGATCGTCAAGGCCCTGGAGCTCTCGGGCGCCAACAACATCCTGTTCCGCCGCAACTCGGTCACCGGCACCGTCGAAGCCCGCCCGTACAAGGCGGCGTGGGGCGGCCTGAACGAGATCCTGCACAGCCACAACTGACGCCCGGACCTCTCGGTCCCGGCGTGACAGCCCCATGACGGCGCCCTCCCCACCCGAGCGGGGGAGGGCGCTGTGCTGCGCGGGCCGGGAGGGGCTCGGTCAGTGCAGGGGGATCGTGCGGATCAGGCCCGCGAAGGCCTGCTGTTCCGCCTCGGTCAGTTCCACCGTTTCCAGCGGGTGCGCGAAGGTGCCGCGCTGGGCCGGGATGACCGCGAGGCCCTCGAAGGCGCCTGGCTCCGACTGGTGGAAACGGCTGTCCCACAGCATGTGGCCCAGGCCGATGACCCAGACGAGAGCTGCCACGAGCAGGACGGCGATGCCGATTTCCTGGGCGAGGGAGATGGAGGGGAACACGCGTTCCTCCCAAGGAGTGCGGTACAAGATCGGGCGTGGGGACACTCAACACCACGAGCGCCCGAATGGGTAGGGATGTGCCGAGCGTCACGCCAGGGCCAAAGGTCCCGGCCTCCCTCCGTCGGCGGCCCCCCCGACCCGCCCGCCGAACCCTAGACCAGCGGCAGCTTGAAGCCCTCGTGGCTCCGGGTGAAGCCCAGTCGCTCGTAGAAGCGGTGCGCGGCACCGCGCCGCTTGTTGCTGGTGAGCTGCATCAGGCCGCAGCCCCGCTCGCGGGCCCGCTCCACCGCCCGCTCCATCAGCCCGGCCCCCAGGCCGCCGCCCCGCCGGTCCGCGCGGATCCGTACGGCCTCCACGAGCGCCCGGTCCTGTCCGCCCTGCCCGAGTCCCGGGATGTACGTGAGCTGTAGGCAGCCGAGGACGGTTCCGTCCTCCACGAGGACCAGCATCTCGTTGCGCGGGTCCGCCTCGATCGCGGCGAAGGACCGCTCATGGGCCTCCGTGACCTCGACGGGGACCGCGGCTCCGGCTCCGGAGCCAACCGGCTCCGCCTCATCCTGCGCCAGCAGCCCGAGTACGGCGGGCAGGTCCTGACGCGTTGCGGTACGGAAGATCATGCCCGGATCATGCCGGAGGGGCCGGGCGGCGGTGCCGGCCGGCCCCTCCGGAACGGCGCCGTTACGGGCGGAAACGGATGACCTGCGGGTCGTGGTCGCTGTTCTGGGCAGCGAACTCCGCGTTGATGTGCACGCTGTCGTACGTGAACTGCTTGATCGACGGGCTCGTCAGGATCTGGTCCAGGACCTGCGCGTTGCCCTGGTACACGTAGGAGTACCGCTCCGCCTTCGGCAGGGACTTGATCCCCGCGTACAGCGCCCCGCCGTCCTCCAGCGCCTGCGTCGTGCCCGAGAACTCGAAGTCGTTGATGTCGCCGACCACGAGGACCGCGGCCTTCTTCTCCACCGCGAGGATGTCCTTCACGAAGCCGTTCACGGCCTGCGCCTGGAGCAGCCGCTTGGCCTCGGAGGAGCGGACCGGGGGCTGGTGCACGGAGGTCAGGCCCTCGTCGCCGCCCTTGGAACCGAAGTGGTTGGCGATCACGAAGACCGTCTTGCCGCGGAAGACGAACTCGCCGGCCAGCGGCTTGCGGCTGTCGGTCCACGCCGGGTTGGCCGGGTCGATGCGGCCGGGGGAGTGGGTCAGGGCGGCCTTGCCGTTCTCCTTGGTCACACCGGTCGCCGTCACCGCGTCGCCCGGGGCGCGCTCGGTGAAGGAGACCCGCGCCGGGTTGAAGAGGAACACCTGGCGGATGTTGCCGCCGGGCTCGCCGCCGTCCTTGTTGTTCTGCGGGTCGACGGTCCGCCACTGGTAGGCCGGGCCGCCCGCGGCGGCGATCGCCGCCGTGAACTTCGTCAGCGTGGCCTCGGCCGAGACGGTGCCGTCGTTCTTGGCGCCGTTGTCGTCCTGGATCTCCTCCAGGGCCACGACATCGGGGGAGGCGAGGCTCTCGACGACGGCCTTCGCCAGGTTGTCGAACTTCTCCTGCGGGTCGCTCGGGTCGAGGTTCTCGACGTTGTACGTGGCCACGGCCAGCTCGTGCGCGGCCTGCGCCTTGGTCTTCTCGGGGGCGAGCGTGCCCGCCGTGACCGTGCCGAGGGTACGGGCCACCAGCGTGTAGCCGCCGAACTGGTTGAAGTCCATCGGGCCTTCGGTGACGCCGACCAGCTTGTCGCCGACGTTGGCCACCGGGAACGGCTGCTGCGCGAGGGGCGCGAGCTGCTGGATCTGCAGGCGGCCGGTGTTCTGGGACTCGTACGAACCGTAGATCGTGCCACCGCGCTTGGCGGCGTTCTCCCAGCCCTTCACCGTGACCCACAGCTCCGCGTGCGCGTCGGTGGCGCCGACCACGCGGGAGGTGCCGATCTTGACGTTCATGCCCTCCAGCGCCTCGTAGTGGTCGAGGGCGTAGCGCGACGGCTCCAGGGTCAGGCCGTTGATGCTGCCGGCGGCGGCCGGGTCGCCGGCCGGGGCGTACTCGCTCGGGACGGAGTACTCGTTGACGGCGGTGGCCTCGGGCAGCGCGTTGCCCGAGGAGACCACGGTCACGACCGGCTTGGAGATCTGGGTGACCGACTGGTTCCCGGAGGAGACGCCGCCGGGGACGTACTCGCCGACCAGGCCGGAGACCTTGACGGCGTCGCCGACGGCGACGGTCGGGACCGAGCTGGTGAAGACGAACACGCCTTCGCTGGTGGCGTCGTTGTCGTCGGCGTCCGGGTCCTGGATCCAGAAACCGCGCGAGCCGTACGTACGGACGCCGGTGACGATGCCCTCGACATCGGTGACCTGCTTGCCGGCGAGCGGGGATATCCGGGTGGTGCCCTGGATGTCGTGGATGCGTATCGGATCGGCGGACGCGGCGCCTTCGGCCGCCTCGGCGGTACCCGCGATCAGGCCGGTGGCCAGGGCGGTGGCGACGAGGGCCGCGACGGCGGCGGAACGGGGATGCGAGGAGCGCATGGGCAGGAACTCCGGTGTGAGGAGGAAAATGCAAAGATCTACGCGCGTCAATTTCCTTCTTGGTCAGCAAAGTTGTCAAGCCCTCCAGTCAATACGGCAGCGGTCTGTGGGATGAACCAAAAGGGTTCGCCGGCCGGGAGCGCCCGAAATGCGTCTACGCTGGTGCGCCGTACGGCCCGCACCGCCCGGGCTGCCCGAGCCGCTTGAGCTGCCGGAGCCGCCCGCACACCCCGAACCATCCGTGCCCGCGAGGAGAACCGCCCCCATGTCCGCAGACTCGCACCCCACGCTGCCGCCGGTACGGCTGCTCCCCGACGCGGAACTGGCCCGCGACGCCCTGGCGGCCCCGCTGTTCGCCCGCGCCGTCCGTCTCGCCCGCTGGGCCGGACCGGACACGCGCGTGGACGTCGGCGGCGAACTCGTCGCCGCGCAGCTGCCCGAGGCCGTCGCCGTGCTCGGCCTCGACGACGCCGACGAGGACTCAGCCGCGCACGCGAGCCAGGCCTGGCGCGTGGCCGTGGACACCGGTCTGGTCGACGTCACCGAGCCGGAGGAGGGCTCAGGCTCCGGTTCAGGCGCCGGCTCCGGCGAACCGGCCGACGGAGCGGACGAGTTCGGGACCGCCGAGCCCGGCGAAGACCTGGCGCTGGTGACCGGCGGCGCCCCCGGCGACGTGCTCGACCTGTGGCTGGCCGCCCTGGACACCGTCCTCGCCGACGCGGCGGTGCCCGCGCTCGACGACCTCGTGGACGCCCTCGACGCGGGCGGCGAGATCGACTTCGACCAGCTGGACTGGAACCCGCGCCGCGAGGCCGACTTCCTCGACGGCGTCCTCGCCAACCTGTACCTGCTCACCGTCGCCGAGGGTGGCGCGGCCGAGGAGCCGGTCCCGCTGCCCGTCCTCGCCGCCTCGATGGTCGTCCCGCAGGACATGGGCGACCCGACCGACGCCGTACTGGAGCAGGTCTCGGACGCGATGATGCGCCTCGACGACCAGTTCCGGCAGCTGGAGCCGATCGGGCTGGTGGAGTTCCGTCCCGTCGACGAGGCGCTGATGGCGGAGGCCGACGACGAGGAGCTCGCGGCGGGCGCCAGGCCGGCCCCGGGCCACGCCGGTCCGGTGGACGAGGAGGACGTCGCCCGCTACGGGATGGTCCGGCTGACCCCGCTCGGCCTGTACGGGATCCGCGCGCGGATGCTGGAAGCCGGGGTCGAGGCCCCGGCCCTCGGCGAACTGGCCGACAAGGGCGCCGACGTGCTGCTGGAGGTGGTCTCCCACTATTCCGAGACCGCGGCCCAGGCCGAGATCGAGCACTGGCTGGCCGGCCGCCCGGTGTCCACCGCGGTCGAGGAGCTGCTCGCCGCGGCCCGCGGCGCCGACGAGAACGCCCCGCTGCGCCGGCTGCGCTGCCAGCAGGCCCTCGCGCCGACGGGGGAGCAGGCCGAACCGGCGGTCCGGGCGGTGCTCGACGACCCGGAGCTCGGCGGGCTCGCCCGGGTGTGGCTGGCCGAGCGCGGGGCCGCCGACGTACCGGCTCCGGGCGAGACGATGGTGTTCTGGCTGACGGTCGACACCATCGCGGCGCAGCTCGCCGCGGACGGGGAGGCCGAGGCGCTGGAACTGCCCTTCCTGATCGAGTCGCTGACGGCCCATCACACCGGTTTCTTCGACCAGGCCTGGCGGGTGGACCATCCGGCGACGGCCGACGTCCTGGAGGCCATGGGGCGGCTGCACCCCGACAAGAAGGCCGCGAAGGAGGCCCGGAAGGCCGCCTTCAAGGCGCGTTCTCGCGCCGCGTGAGGCGGCGGTAACCAGCCGTTCCCGAAGTGGACTCGGCCATCGAGGGCACCGGGAAGGGGTCGGTTCGATTTCCCGGGTAGTTCAGTCGGCGTTCACGTGCGGGCGGGAGCGTGTGCGCCGACGACCGCACGACAGGCGCACCACCTCCCCACCCCTGGAGACCAGATGCCGCTCAGCCGCAGAGACTTCACCGCCCGCACCGTCCTCGCCGGTGCGGGAGTCGCACTGACGGGGACGGTCGGCGCACTCGCCACCGCCCCCGGCGCCCTCGCCGCCGACGACGGTGCGCCGCAGGGCGGCCACGGCCATTCCCGCGGCCCCGGCTACGGCCCGCTCGTCCCCGACCCGGCCGGCATCCTGGCCCTTCCCGCGGGGTTCTCCTACCGGGTGATCACCCACAGTGGGGTCACGAAGCTCGACTCCGGCGAGCTCACTCCGTCCAACCACGACGGTACGGCCGCCTTCGAGGGCCACCGGGGAGTCACCCTCCTGGTCAACAACCACGAGCTGAAGGGCCCGCGCTCGGGCTGGGCGCACCCCGTCCCGCTCACCGAGGGCCTCGTCTACGACCCGGCCGCGGCCGGCGGCTGCACGGTCGTCGAGGTCCGGCGCGGCGGCGAAGTCGCCGAATGGGTCGGCGTCGCCGGTACGTCGACCAACTGCGCGGGCGGCGCGACGCCCTGGGACACCTGGCTGACCTGCGAGGAGACCGAGGACCTCGCCGGCAAGAACGGGATGACCAAGGACCACGGGTACGTCTTCGAGGTGGACCCGCACGACCGCCGCGCGAACCGCGCGCCGAAGCCCGTGAAGGCCTTCGGGCGGTACGCGCACGAGGCCGTGGTCATCGACCCGCGCCAGGGCCACGCCTACCTGACCGAGGACGCCTCCGGCCCCAACGGGCTGCTCTACCGCTGGGCCCCGCCGAGCGGCTTCCGGCACGGGCGCGGCAAGCTCCGTACGCTCGCCGACGACGCCGGCGTGCTGGCGGCCGCCAAGTGCTTCGACAGCTCCGGCCGCTTCGTCGACGACCTCTCGCGGGCGACGAAGATCGGCACCACGTACGGGGTCGACTGGGTGCCGGTCGCGGACCGCGACGCGCGCACCGTGCCGGTGCGCAAGCAGTTCGGGGCCTCGGCCGTGACCCGCGGCCGCAAGCTTGAGGGCATGTGGTGGGCCGACGGCGGGGCGTACTTCGTCTCCTCCTACGCCCGTGAGGAGAGCCCGGGCGCGGCGCACGACGGCCAGGTGTGGTTCTACGACGCCAAGCGGCGCACGGTCCGGCTGATGGTCCTGATCGGGGTGAACGCCGACACGACGGTGGACGGCGGCTACGACGGCCCCGACAACATCACGGTCTCCCCGTACGGCGGTCTGATCATCGCGGAGGACGGCTCGGGCTTGCAGCACCTGTTCGGCGCGACCGAGTCGGGGCGCACCTACCCGCTGGCCCGCAACGAGATGAACCTGGGCACGGCCGAGGAGCCGGAGTACTCGGAGTTCACCGGGGTCTGCTTCTCGCCGGACGAGCGGACGCTGTTCGCCAACCTCCAGGACCCGGGCATCATGCTGGCCATCACGGGCCCGTGGCGGCGCGCGCACTGAACCGGCGGGGCCCGAGCCCCGACACGGGAGAGCCGCCGGGGCCACGGGCCCCGGCGGCTCTCTTCGCGTCGTTCGTTCTCAGTGGATGATCAGACCGGGCGGGACGGTCCCGCGGGTCTGGCTACGGGGAGTCTTCGGCGTGGCTGGCCGCGGCCCACTCTTCGAGGAGGAACTCGTACGCCTCGGAGGGCCACTCGCCGTCCACCCGGCTCTCGACGAGCCGCCGTATCGCCTCGTTCGCCTCGGCGGCGGACGGGCGGGCGGGTCCCGCGGGCTGGAGTGTCTGGTGCATGGTTCCAAGGCTACGGGCGGGCACTGACAGAGGCCTCCGCTTTAAGGGTGGAATCGCTCACCCGGTACGCTCCGGCGGCCGGGCGCCGTAGCTCCATGTGCCCGCCCACCTGCTCAGAGTGCCTGCGCGGCCGGTTTGACCATGCCCCGTACTGTGCGCGACTTCACAAACTCGCCGATGGCAGTCATCTCCCATTCGCCGGAGAACTGCTTGACCAATTTGGCCATCATGACGCCCGTCTGCGGCTCGGCGCCGGTGAGGTCGAAGCGCACCAGCTCCTCGCCGCTCGCCGCGTCGATCAGGCGGCAGTAGGCCTTGGCCACCTCGGTGAACTTCTGCCCGGAGAAGGAGTTGACCGTGAAGACCAGGCCCGTGGCGTCGGCGGGGAGCCGGCCGAGGTCCACGACGATCACCTCGTCGTCGCCCGCGCCCTCGCCGGTGAGGTTGTCGCCGGAGTGCTTGACGGAGCCGCCGAGGATGGACAGCTTGCCGAAGTAGCAGCTGTCGATGTGGTTGCGCTGCGGGCCGTACGCGATGACGGAGGCGTCGAGGTCGATGTCCCGGCCGCGGAAGGCCGGCTCCCAGCCGAGGCCCATCTTGACCTGGGAGAGCAGCGGGCGGCCGCCCTTGACCAGGGAGACGGTCTGGTTCTTCTGGAGGTTCACCCGGCCCTTGTCGAGGTTGATCTTCCCGGCGCCGGGGGCGGCGGCCTGCGGCGCGGTGGCGTGGACGGGGGCCGGGGCGGGCGCCGGGGCCGCCG